>JBBQEF010000235.1:0-9128 GCA_038320445.1 Mycobacteriales bacterium | reverse complement strand
GGGCTCACGCAGAGCGGCCGGATCGAGGTGGTGGCGGCGGTGGGCGACGGCCGGGAGGCGCTGGAGGTGATCCGGCGCGACGCCCCGGATGTCGCGCTCGTGGACTACGAGATGCCCGACATCGACGGCCTCGGCGTGGTGGAGCGCCAGGTCCTGCAGGCCTTCGCGCGGGGGCTGTCCGTGCCGCAGGTGGCCGCCGAGTTGTTCATCGGCGTAGCACCGTCAAGACCCACACGCAGCGGCTGTACGAGAAGCTCGGCGTGTCCGACCGGGCCGCTGCCGTCGCCGTGGCGATGCGGCAGGGGCTCGTCGAGTAGGGATGCCGTGGTGGTCGGCGCGAGCCATCAGCCGCCCATCTGGTTGTTCCCGTTCGGGGGGAAGTGGGCCAGCGCGGCCTGGGTGGCAGCGTTCATCGTGCCGGTCTGAGGCAGGTGCGCGTCGCGCTGCAGGTAGGTGACGGCCTGCGTCGTCCGGCCCGTCATCGTGCCCGTGACGGGGCCCTCGTAGTAGTTGAGCTGCCCGAGCTCACGCTGCAACGTCTCGATCGCGGCCGAGGGCGCGGCCGGGGTGACCGGCGTGACGTGGTGCGACGAGGTTCCGGACGGAACGACGACCTGTGTCGTGGTGCCCTCGCCGGGGACGGCGGGCGCGGCGGACGCGCTGCCGAGGCCCAGCACGACGCCCGCGGTGATCCCGACGCCGGCCAGGAGGCCGACCGAGGCGAGGACGATGCTGCGCGTGCGGGAGGTGGAGGTCGGGGTGGTCATGGCGATCGGTCCTTTCGAGATGGTCCGGGGCGGTTGCTCCGATGCCTCTACGATGTCCCGTTCGCGCTGCTCAGACCGTCGTCCGACCGACCCTCACCCCGGATGATCCCGGTGTCGGGCGATCGGGGGACACGGCCCTCAC
Source organism: Mycobacteriales bacterium (assembly GCA_038320445.1). Lineage (GTDB taxonomy): Bacteria > Actinomycetota > Actinomycetes > Mycobacteriales > Pseudonocardiaceae > Pseudonocardia. Next base: position 8,219 of record JBBQEF010000235.1, on the reverse strand, counting down.
TCCGCGGGAACCGGCGACGGCTGCGGCGCCGCGGCGCGCTGCTGCGGCATGAGATCGGCCGCGGGTGCGACCCGGATCGGTGCCACCACCTTGGGCAGTGAGCCGGTGTCGAGGTAGCCCTGCCAGTCGTGGGTGGGGAACCCGGCGTACTTCTGCGCCAGCCAGTCGTAGGACTTGCCGCGCGCGCCGCACCGGAAGCACATCGTGTCGCGGCTGAACCACACCTGCAGGCAGCGGCAGCACTGGAGGTGCTCACGTCGCCACTGGCGGTCGACCTTCACCGCGGCGACCGCCCCGGTGACGAGCAGCAGGACACCGGCGACCAACGTCATCCACACGACCATGAGGGGGAGGGTACCGGCCCGCGGTGTCTCTCTGTGATGAGGTCATCGCAGAGTGTGCAACCGAAGTGTTCCGGCGGCTACATCGCACGGCGCCCGGACACCGCGGCCCGCAGCTGCGCGAGTCGCGAGTCGGGGTTGCAGGGCCCGGTCGACGGCGGTCGGGTCGGTGCGGTGGATCAGGACCCGCCGGTTGTCGATCTTCATGGGTTCGCCTCGAGTGCGGCGGGGACGCGGTAGATCCGTCCGGTGGTGTCGAGTGCCGTGCTGCTCCACTCCCCGCCGACCCCGTCGACGAGCCAGAGCAGGATCGCCCACAGGTCGCGGTCCGCCGCGGCGTCGTCGAGCGGTTCGAGGCCGGGCACGAGTGCGCCGACCTCGACGCCGGCGGGGAACGGGCGTCCCGAGCGCCCGACGAAGGTCAGCTCGTAGAGCCGGCCGGAGACCCGCAGCAGTCCCGGCGGCCCGAGCGGGTCGGCGTCGAGCCCGAACGCGGCGGAGAGGAACGCGGCGAACTCCCGGTAGTGGCCCAGGTCGTGCTCGGCGAGCAGCGGCACGACGCGGTGCCCGGCCGGGCGATCAGCGGCTGCGACGATCTCGGGCGTCACCGGTGCCGCCCGCCGAACTCGACGAGGAGCCGGCCGATCTCGCCGCCGGAGTCCTCCTGGAGGAAGTGCCGGCCGGTGACGAGGTGCGTGCCCTCGGCGTGCGGCCACACCTCGTGCCAGTGGGCGGCGAACACGTCGGGGGTGAAGACGTCGTCCTCACGTCCCCAGATCACCGTGGCGGGCAGCCGCAGCTCCCGCACTCCCGCTTCCAGCCAGGCGAACCGCCCGGATGTGGTGTCCGACGCCAGGCCGAGCGGGATCGACCGCGGCCAGATCCAGGTGAGCGCGCGCTCGTCGGGATCGCCGAGGACGGCGGTGTAGGCGGCCTGGGCCTGCTCGGCGTACCGGGCCCGGTCGACCACCGACAGGTACATCCCGCGCCCGGGCATCGCGGCGTGCTGCCCGAGCACGTAGGGGCCGACGAGGGGGGCGTGCATCAGCCGCCAGGGAAGGACGCGGTGGTGGAACTCCGCGGACGGCGACGTCCACGCCCACGTCGACATCACCGCCACCGCCGCGGCCCGGTCGGGCCGGGTGAGCAACGCTCCGAGCCCGGTCGGGCCGCCCCAGTCGTGACAGATGAACGTGACGTCGTGCAGATCGAGCCGGTCGAGCAGCGCGACGATGTTCGCGGTGTGGTTGTCGAGGGTGTGCACGCCGTGGTCGTGGGGCTTCTCCGAGAGGCCGAAACCGATCTGGTCGGGGACCACCACGCGGTATCCGGCCGCCAGCAGTGGCGGGACGGTGTCACGCCACAGGTAGCCCCACGCCGGGTTGCCGTGCAGCAGCAGCATCGGCGGGGCCTCGGGCGGGCCCTCGTCGACGTAGTGCATCCGCCGCCCGTTCACCGTGACGAACCGGGACCGGTACGGGTAGGCGGCGGCGACCTCGGCCGGGAGGTCGGCGATCGTCCGGGGCATCGTCAGCTCAGGTGGGCGTCGGCGGCGCGGAGGACCTCGGCCGGCTCGGTCCGGGTGGTGTAGTCGGGGTGCACGTCGATCCAGACGAGGGTGCCGTCGCGGTCGACGAGCGCGACGGTCGGCATCGGCAGGCCCCGGGTGCCGTCGGCGTTGACGGCCGTGAGGTCCAGGCCCAGCGCGCCCTGGACGGCCGCGACGTCCTGTGTCGGCCCGGTGAGGACGCCGAGTGCGGCAGCCAGCTGGTTGCCGGGGTCCGACAGCACCGCGAAGGTCAGCTCGTTGGTCTCCTGCACGGTCAGGGAGCCGTCGGGCTTCTGCGGGCTGACCGCGACCAGCGCGATGCCGCGCCGGTCGAGCTCGGGGACGAGCTGCTGCTGGTAGGCGCGCAGGGTGAGGTTGCAGTAGGGGCACCAGGCGCCGCGGTAGAGCACGACCGCGGCGGGTCGTCCGGCGGCGGTCACCGCCACCGTGGTGGGCCGGCCGTGGGCATCGAGCAGGTCGGCGTCCGGCAGCGGCGAACCGGCGGTGAGGACGCCTGCGGGCGTCCCGGCCGCCCTCAGTGCGTCGTGTTCGGCGGCGAACGCGGCCGCCACGTCGGCCGGGAGCTGCGTGGCCATCCCGGCCTGGAGGGCACCGACCTGGTCGGCGATGGTCGGGTGTGCGGTCGTCATGGTGGCGGTGTCTCCCTTTGTGGACTGTTCAATCCAATCTGGTCGCTGAGTTCTGGATTGTCAACTCCAGAATCGGGCTACCCTCACACCATGGGACTGACCCGGAAGGGCGAGACGACGCGGGCACGGATCGTGGACGCCGCGGCGGGCCTGATGTTCGAGCGCGGGGTCGCCGGCACCTCCACCGAGGAGGTCCGTAGGGCGGCAGGGGTGAGCAGTTCCCAGCTCTACCACTACTTCGACGGCAAACAGGCGCTCGTCCGGGCCGTGATCACGCACCAGACCGACGCCGTCCTCTCGGCGCAGCAGCCGCTGCTGAGCAGGCTCGACAGCCTTGACGCGCTGCGGGCCTGGCGGGACCTGATCGTCGCGATCCAGACCCGTGGGAACTGCGAGGGCGGCTGCCCGATCGGGACGCTGGCCGTGGAGCTCGCCGAGATCGACCCCGATGCCCGGGCCGACCTCGTGGCCGGCTTCGCCCGGTGGGAGGGCGCGATCCGCGACGGCCTGGCCGCGATGCGGGAGCGCGGGGAGCTGCGGGCCGACGCCGACCCCGACCGGCTCGCCCTCGCGACTCTCGCCGCGTTGCAGGGCGGGCTGCTGCTGACCCAGGTCCGGCGCGACGTCGCCCCCGTGGCGACGGCACTCGACGCCGCGATCGCCCATGTCGCCTCCTTCGCGGTGGCCACCCACATCGCTCGGGCGGGGACCCCATGACGTCGGTGCCGCGAGCGGCGATCACGACGACAGCGGTACACGGTGCTCCGGTCAGCCACGGTTTGGGCAACGGCTACTCGATCGTGCGGGATGGACAGGTGTCGGCGGTCAGGTGCCCGGTCCGAACACCACGGCACGTGGTGCGCGCATTGCGCGTGCCCAGCGATGCCGTGCAGCATGCTGCGGGTCTTCACGACGCTGATCATCGATGCAGAGGTCACCGTCGCCGGCTTCCCGCGCCCCGCGCCCGGAGGTGCCGTTCGAACCTGCTCCTCGCCCGTTTCGGTATTCGGAGGAGCTCCCCGTTGGGCCTGGATCTGCTGCTCGCGCCAGCCATGTCAGGGGTGGTGGTCGGGAGTCGCCGTCGGAACGCGGGCGGCAGGTAGGGGACGAACGGCGCAGGCCAGGTGTCCTTCGTCCCTCGTGGTGCAGGCGGGTCGGCGCGTGAAGTGGTCGGTGTTGGCGGTGCCGGTCGCCGCCCGGTCGCACTTCCGCGTCCGCGGGGGGCGCCGCCACGGGATGGGGACAGTGGTGAGCGAGACGGCGTCGGGTCAGGTGGCATCGACGACAACGCGGTGGTGGCGCTCGGGGTGGCGATCGTGGCTGGAACCGGGGCTGTTGCTGGTCACGGTGGCCGCGTTGGTGGCGGGCGGGGTGGCGTGGCTGCTGGGCGGCGTGGATGCCGCGGACGTGTGCTGGGCCGTGGGCACGGCGGCGGCGCTGGTGCCCTCGGTGGTGTGGGTGGCGGCCGCGCTGCGTCATGGCCGCGCGGGGGTGGATCTGTTGGCGGTGTTGTCGCTGGTCGGGACGCTGTGGGTGGGCGAGTACGTGGCCGGTGCGTTGATCGCGGTGATGGTGGCCACCGGCCGGACCCTGGAGAGCGCGGCCGCGCGGCGGGCGTCGCGGGACCTGCGGGCGCTGCTGCAGCACGCCCCGCGGTCGGCTCGGCTCCGCACGGGCGACCAGGTGCGGACCGTGGCACTGGACGAGGTGGTGGTCGGGGACCGGGTGGTGGTCGGCCCGGGTGAGGTGGTGCCGGTCGACGGACGGGTCCAGGACGCCGATGCCGTACTCGACGAGTCGGTGCTGACCGGGGAGTCGGTTCTGGTCGACCGCGCGGTCGGAGAACCGGTCCGCAGCGGCGTGGTGAACGCGGGCGGGGCGTTCGAGGTGATCGCCGCCGCCACCGCCGCGGACAGCACGTATGCGGGGATCGTGCGGCTGGCTCAGGACGCGGGTGCCGACACCGCCCCGGTGGTGCGGCTCGCGGATCGGTACGCCGCGTGGTTCCTGCCGCTGGCGGTGGTGGTGGCAGGTGGCGCCTGGATCGCGAGCGGGTCGGCGGTCCGCGCGGTCGCGGTGCTGGTGGTCGCCACGCCGTGCCCGCTGCTGCTGGCGGCGCCGGTGGCGATCGTCTCCGGGCTGTCACGGGCGTCGCGCAAGGGCGTGGTGATCCGCAGCGGCGGGGCGTTGGAGAGCCTCGGGCGGGCACGCACCCTGGTCATGGACAAGACCGGCACCCTCACCGTGGGCCGGCCTGCGGTGATCGACGTGGCCGCCGCGCCGGGCTGGGTGCCCGCGGAGGTGCTGCGGGTCGCGGCGTCGGTCGATCAGCTCTCGCCGCACGTGCTGGCCGAGGCCATCGTGACCGAGGCCCGTTCCCGAGGGCTGGCCCTGTCGATGCCCCACGACGTGGTCGAGGAACCGGGCCGCGGCGTGACGGCGACGCTGGACGGCCGTCGTGTCGAGGTCGGCAGGCGCGCCGGCGCGCCGCAGGAGCCGTGGGCCCGCATGGTCGTGAGCCGCGCTCTGCTGGACGGGGCCGCGATCGCCTGGGTCGCACGAGGTGACGTGGTGGGGGCGGTGCTGTTGCGGGACCCGCTGCGCCGGGACGCCAGCCGCACGCTGCGCCGGCTGCGTGCCGCCGGGCTGGAGAGGCTGGTGCTGCTCACCGGTGACCGTGCCGCTCCCGCCCGCGAAGTCGGCACCCTGCTCGGGCTCGACGAGGTGCGGGCCGAGCAGTCCCCGGCGGACAAGGTCGCCGCCGTCCGTGCCGAGGGCGAGCGCGCCGTCACCGTCATGGTCGGCGACGGGGTCAACGACGCCCCCGCCCTCGCCGCCGCGACGGTCGGTGTGGCGATGGGCGCGCGCGGAGCGACCGCGTCGTCGGAGGCCGCCGACATCGTGCTCACCGTCGACCGGCTCGACCACCTCGCCGACGCGATGGCCATCGCCCGGCGATCGCGACACATCGCCGTCCAGAGCGCCATGGTCGGGATGGCGCTGTCACTGGCCGCGATGGGACTCGCTGCGGCGGGGTGGTTGCCCCCGGCCGCGGGCGCCCTGCTCCAGGAGGGCATCGACGTAGCGGTCATCGGCAATGCGCTGCGTGCACTGCGCCCGGGCCGGTCCGATGCAGTGACCCTGAACCCGGCCACCGATGCCCTGCTGCGGCGTTTCGCGGACGAGCACCAGGTTCTCGCCACCACCCTGCCCCTGCTGCGCGACACCGCCGACCTGCTCGCCGACCACGGCGCCACCCCGGCCGGCCTGGAGGCGCTGCACCGCGTCCAGGTGCTGCTCACCGACCGGTTGCTGCCCCACGAGCACGCCGAGGAGACCGAGCTCTACCCCGCGCTCGCCTCGCCGCTGGGCGGCTCGGAGGCGACCGCGACGATGAGCCGCACCCACGCCGAGATCGAACGCCTGGCCCACCGCCTGAGCACCCACCTCGACCTCGCCGACGCGGCGGGCGCGCTCGGCGCCGACCAGGTCGACGACGTCCTGGCCACCCTCTACGGCCTGCACACCGTGCTGACCCTGCACTTCGCGCAGGAGGAGGAGAACTACTTCACCCTCACCGCCGCCGACCCCGTCGGCGAACGGTGAGCAGAGGCAGCTCCGTGATCCTCGTCAGTCCAGGTGGTCGCGTGATCACGGCACTTGCGCGGCCCCGAGGCTGTACGCGGAGTTCCATGCGGGGTCGCGACCGACGCGGTGCAGGAGCCGGTCCAGAACTGATGTCGCGTGGGTGTCGATCGCGGCTGCGAACGGGCGGGGATCGAGGGTCCCGTGGGCTCGATGTAGACCTCCTGGTCGGAGTAGTCGAGCAGTTCCGAGTCGAGCATGATCGTCGCGATCGGTGCAGCAGTGCCGCAGACAGGGCCGTGGTGCGCCGCGCACGGTGATCACCGGCCCTGGCCACACACCCGTCGAGAACGGCAAAGCCCCTGAGCCGCGTCAGCGCGGCTCAGGGGCTCTTCCGTGATCCCGGTCAGTCCAGGTAGTCGCGGAGCACCTGGGAGCGGCTCGGGTGGCGCAGCTTCGACATCGTCTTCGACTCGATCTGCCGGATGCGCTCGCGGGTGACCCCGTAGACCTGGCCGATCTCGTCGAGGGTGCGGGGCTGGCCGTCGGTGAGGCCGAACCGCAGCCGCACGACGCCCGCCTCGCGCTCCGACAGCGTGGCCAGCACCGACTGGAGCTGGTCCTGCAGCAGCGTGAACGAGACCGCGTCGACGGCGACGACCGCCTCGGAATCCTCGATGAAGTCGCCGAGCTGGCTGTCGCCCTCGTCGCCGATGGTCTGGTCGAGCGAGATCGGCTCCCGGGCGTACTGCTGGATCTCCAGCACCTTCTCCGGGGTGATGTCCATTTCCTTGGCCAGCTCCTCCGGGGTGGGCTCACGGCCCAGGTCCTGGAGCAGCTCGCGCTGGATGCGACCCAGCTTGTTGATGACCTCGACCATGTGCACCGGGATGCGGATGGTGCGGGCCTGGTCGGCCATGGCGCGGGTGATGGCCTGCCGGATCCACCACGTGGCGTAGGTCGAGAACTTGTAGCCCTTGGTGTAGTCGAACTTCTCCACCGCGCGGATCAGGCCGAGGTTGCCCTCCTGGATCAGGTCCAGGAACGCCATGCCGCGGCCGGTGTAGCGCTTGGCCAGCGAGACCACGAGCCGGAGGTTGGCCTCCAGGAGGTGGTTCTTGGCACGCTCGCCGTCGCGGACGATCCAGCGCAGGTCGCGCCGCAGCTGCGGGGAGACCTTCTCTCCGGCGTCGATCGACCGGCGCATCCGCTCCGCGGCGTAGAGGCCGGCCTCGATCCGCTTGGCGAGCTCGACCTCCTCTTCCGCGTTGAGCAGCGCGACCTTGCCGATCTGCTTCAGGTACGCGCGGACGGAATCGGCGGACGCGGTGAGCTCGGCGTCCTTGCGGGCCTGCCGCAGCGCCTCCGACTCCTCCTCGTCCCACACGAAGTCGCCGGACTTCTGCGGGGTGGACGAGCGCTCGCGCTGCGACGGGCTGCGACGGTTGGCGCCGGTGTTGGCGACCTCTTCCTCGTCGTCGTCGTCCTCGTCGTCATCGTCGTCCACGACGACCTCGGCCGCGACCTCGACGACCAGATCGGTCTCCAGCTCGACGTCGACCTCTTCGAGGTCGCCGACCTCGGGCGCACCCTCCAGTTCGGCGTCGGCGCCGTCGAGGTCGGTGGGCTCGTCCCCGTTCGGGCCGGGGGAGGCCTTCGCCTTCGTCGCGGCGCCGTTCTTGGCGGCGGTGCGCGCCCGGGGAGCCGCCTTGGCGGCGGTCTTCGTCGCCGTACCGGCCGACCGCGTACTGCGGGTTCGGGCGGGTACGGCGGCCGACGGGTCGACGGTGGTGTCGGTGCGGCTTGCGGAGTCTGCGGCTGCCACTAGGCCCTCTCGCTACGGTGCGCTCTGCCAGGAGCCGGACGGAATGCGCTGACCCGGCCATCTGTCGAGTTCGGTTCGAAGTCCCTGCCGGATCGTCGTCCGACGGGGAGGTCGGAGGCGGTGCCGGAGCGGGGTACCCAGCCATTGTAACTGCGTGTTCCGGCGTGTTCGCCGCTTGCCGCCCCCCGCGCGTCGACAAACGGCCCGGACGGCCCCGTCGGAGGTGGTCTGTGGTCGGATGTCCGGCGTGACCGACCCCAGAGATGCAA
>JBBQEF010000234.1:0-9164 GCA_038320445.1 Mycobacteriales bacterium | reverse complement strand
TGTTCCTCTACAACGCGGTGCGGCCGAGCAACGTCATGCCGGTGCACGGCGAGTGGCGTCACCTGCGCGCCAACGCCGCGCTGGCCGAGCAGACCGGCGTCTCGCCGGACGCGGTGGTGCTCACCGAGAACGGCATCATCGTCGATCTCGTCGACGGCAAGGCGATGATCACCGGCCGGGTGCCGGTGGGCCGCGCCTACGTCGACGGCGTGGCCACCGGCGACATCGAGCAGCCCACGCTCTCCGATCGGCTGGTCCTCGGTGAGGGCGGCTTCATCTCGATCACCGTTGCGATCGACGCCACCACCGGCCGCGCGGTCTCGCCGCCCACGCTCTCGGGCCGCGGGTTCTCCGAGGACCCGAAGGCGCTGGAGGCCGTGCTGCCGCTGGTGGAGGCGGAGCTGTCGCGCACCGAGTCCGACGGCATCACCGACACCCACCGCGTCGCGCAGCAGGTGCGGCGCGTCGTCGGCAAGTGGGTGGGGGAGACCTACCGGCGCCGCCCCATGATCGTCCCGACGGTCATCGCCGTCTGAGTCAGGTCCGCGCCGTACCGAACCTCTGTGTCCGGTACGGCGCAGGCCTCGACGGGGGATCCGGCCGACGCGGGCCCACGATCTGCGCGCAGCGTTCCCGGTCGATCACCGACCGAGCCCCGCGCGGACACCGCGCTCCGGTCGGCGAGGTCACCGCGGCGGGTCGAAGGGGTCCTGGCCGGGGGGCAGGTTGGAGCGGTCCGGGGCGATCACGGTGCGCTCGACGGAGTCGGGCAGGCCGAGCGTCGGCGGGCGGCCGGCCACGAGCAGCAGGTCGGCGCTGCCACGGGTGAGCGTCTCGCCGCGGAAGAAGGGAGGCGCGATCCGGCTGTAGGCGAACATCAGCACCGCGCCGAGCAGCAGCGCGCCGACGCCGATCACGAACACGCCGCCGATGCCGAAGACCGTGGTCTCGCCGCCCTCGGGATTGGCGTAGCCGATGCTGGCCTGGACGAACGCGCCGAGCAGCATGAGCCCGCCGAGCCCGGGCAGCACACCTTTCGTCCACAGGTTGCGCCCGCTGAGATGCTTGCGGTAGTACCAGACGCAGGCGAAGCCGGTGAGCCCGTAGTAGAACGCGATGAGCAGCCCCACCGCGGCGATCGAGTCCGTCAGGACGTTGGTGCTGATGAACGTGAGCCCCACGTAGAACACGATCGACGCGATGCCCATGGCCCACGTGGCCACGCTGGGCGTCAGGAACCTCGGGTGGATCTTCGCGAAACTCGGCGGGATCGCCCGGTAGGCGCCCATGGAGAGCGCGGCGCGGGCCGTCGGAAGGATCGTGGTCTGGGTGGAGGCGGCCGAGGAGGTGAGCACCGAGATGATCAGCATGATCACGAAGAACTTGCCGAAACCGCTGTCGCCGAACACCGCGGGGCCGATGGCGGCGAACACGTCGCCGGAGTTGTCCGCGTTGCCCAGGCCGATGCCCTCGGTGCCGGTGCCGGCGAACGCCACCGCGGCCACCGCCACGAGCACGTAGGTGACCAACAGCAGCAGGGTGGAGAGCACGGCGGCGCGGCCGGGGGTCTTGCCGGGGTCGGAGCTCTCCTCGTTGCACGCCACGGCGGTGTCCCAGCCCCAGTAGAGGAAGACGGCGATGAGGACGGCGTCGACGAGGTCGGAGAACCCGAGACCGTCGGGCCACAGCCAGGCCAGGCTCGGCGTCATCGAGCCCTCGGGTGCCTCGCCCGCGAACACCTTGAACAGCGCGAACACGACGAACGCCGCCAGCACCACCAGCTCCACGCTGAGCAGCGCGTACTGCAGCCGCGCCGAGACCTCGATGCCGCGGTAGCAGATGTAGGTCATGATCAGGATCCAGACGACCCCGGCCACCGTGCTCCAGAACGTGTCGTTCGCCAGGTCGTCGGCGCCGAAGAGCTGGAAGGTGTAGGAGCCTGCGATCTGCGCGAGGTTGGCCATGACGATGATGTCGGCGGCGATGATGCCCCAGCCGCCCATCCAGCCCATCCACGGCCCGAACGCCCGGCCCGCCCAGGTGAACGTGGTGCCGCAGTCGGGTTCGGCCTCGTTGAGCTCCCGGTAGGCGACCGCGATGAGGTACATCGGGATGAACGCCAGCAGCATGATCGCCGGCGCCTTCTCGCCCGATATCGCGACGATCAGGCCGAGGCTCGCCGCAAGGCTGTAGGCAGGTGCCGTGGAGGCCATGCCGATCACGACGCTGGAGAGCAGGCCGATGGCGCCGCCCTTGAGACCCTTGTCCCCGGGTGCTGCCCCGAACCCGGCTCCGGAGGATGTGTCGGTACTCATGCTGCCTCCTGGCGGTTCACTTACCTGGTTGGGGGAGACTAAGGCCTGCAATGCTCACAGTGGGTCACGAATCGGTTCATCTGTCACGTGGCCATCGCGCGGCGGCGCCGGGCGGCCAGCACCTGGCCGGTGATCACCACGACCAGCGCGATGATGAACATCGCCGATCCCATGACGTTCGCCTGCGCCGGGATGCCACGGGTGGCGGAGACGTAGACGAACTTCGGGAAGGTGTCGGTGTTGCCCGAGTTGAAGTTGGTGATGATGAAGTCGTCGAAGCTGAGCGAGAACGCCAGCAGGGCGGCGGCGGCGATGCCGGGCAGCAGCAGCGGGAAGGTCACGCGCCAGAACGCGGAGCGCGGCGAGGCGTAGAGGTCGGCGGCGGCCTCCTCCAGGCGCGGGTCGAGCGAGGCCACCCTGGCCTTCACGGTGACCACCACGAAGCTGATGCAGAACATCACGTGCGCGATGACGATCGTGGTGAACCCGGGGTTGATCCGCAGGTTCAGGAACTGGGCCAGCAGCGCCGCGCCGAGCACCACCTCCGGCGTGGCCATCGGCAGGAACAGCAGCAGGTTGGCCGTCGCCCGGAACCGGAAGCGGTAGCGGACCAGAGCTATCGCGATCATGGTGCCGAGGACGGTGGACACCACCGTCGCGATGACGCCGATCTGCAGGCTGTGGACCACCGACTCGCAGACGGCGGGCGCGCCGCACGGGTTCGCCCAGTTGTTCCAGGTGAAGCCCAGCCACACGAGGTTCGAGCGGCCGGCGTCGTTGAAGCTGAACGCGAACGTGTAGGCGATCGGCGTCAGCAGGTACACGAACGCGAGCGCGGCGTAGACGGGCAGCAGGTAACGGCCCAGCGAGAGTCGCCTCACAGCAGGTCCTCCGTCCCGGAGCGGCGCACGTACCAGGCGACGAGGACGAGGATCGCGGCCATCAGGATCACGGACAGCGCAGCCGCGGTGGGGTAGTCGACGATCCGGAAGAACCGGGAGTCGATCACGTTGCCGATCATGGACGTGCCCGCCGTACCGAGGAGGGCGGAGTTCACGTAGTCGCCGGCAGCGGGGATGAACGTGAGCAGCGACCCGGACACGATCCCGGGCATGGTCAGCGGCAGGGTCACGTGTCGGAACGTCGAGAGCGGGTTCGCGTAGAGGTCGTCACCCGCCTCGATCAGCCGCAGGTCCAGGCGTTCGATGCTGGCGTAGATGGGCAGCGTCATGAACGGCAGGAAGTTGTACGTGAGACCGGCGACGACGGCGAACGGCGTCGCGGTCAGCCGCGCGTCCGAGGGCAGCACCGCCACGGCCTTGAGCACGTCGACGACCACGCTCCGGTCGGCGAGGATCTGCTTCCAGGCGATGGTGCGCAGGATGAAGCTGGTGAAGAAGGGGGCGATCACCAGCACGAGCAGGATGCCCTGCAGCAGCGGCCGGGTGCGACAGCGCACGCCGATCACGTAGGCCAGCGGGTAGCCGATGGCCAGCGCCAGCAGCGTCGCGATCAGCGCGAACAGGAACGACCGGCCGAACTGGGGCGCGTAGGCGACGACCGCGTCGGTGTAGTTGGCCAACCGCAGAGCAGGGCGGGTCTGCCCGACGGCACCGCCGGGCACCCGCTCGTAGAGCGAGGTCAGCAGCAGCACGCCCACCGGCGCGACGAAGAAGACGAGCAGGTAGAGCAGCCCGGGCGTGAGCAGCAGCCAGGCGACCCGGCTGCGTCGCCGCGCGCCCACCGCTTCCGGATCGGCCACGGTGAGCGGCGCGGCCACCCCGAGCGCGGCGCTCATCCCGCCTCCCCGGGAACGAGCACGTCGGCGGTGCTCATGTCGCCTCCGCGGGAACGAGCACGTCGGCGGTGCTCATGTCGCCTCCGCGGGAACGAGCACGTCGGCGGGTGCTCACGTGCCCGCGCCCGCGGTCACCTGCTGGACGTCCTGGTCGACGGTCGCGGTGGCGTCGCCGGCCAGCGCGAACGCGTGCTCGGGCGACCAGGCCAGCCGGACCTGGTCGCCGAGCGCCGCGGAGACGCCCGTGAGGTTCTGGGCGAACACGCTCATCCGGCCCGCGCCGGGGACCTCGACCAGGTACTCCGTGCTGACCCCGGTGAACGACACGTCCACCACGGTGCCCGGGCGCAGCGCCGTGGCCCCGGACGGCGGTTCCTGGTCCACCCGAAGCAGGGAGACCTTCTCGGGCCGGACCCCGACCAGCACGGAGCCGCTGCACACGGCCGCCCGGCCGGACGGGATCTGCACCTGGATGCCGGACATGTCGATACCCAGCACGCCGTCGTGGCTGTCCACCACCGTGCCCGGCAGCAGGTTGGAACGGCCCAGGAAGTTCGCGACGAACGGCGTGCGGGGCAGGTCGTAGAGGTCCTGCGGCCGGCCCATCTGCTCGATCCGTCCCGCGTTCATCACCGCGACCGTGTCGGCCATCGTCATGGCCTCCTCCTGGTCGTGCGTGACGTGGACGAAGGTCAGCCCGACCTCGTTCTGGATGCCCTTGAGCTCCACCTGCATCTGCCGGCGCAGCTTGAGGTCGAGCGCCCCCAGCGGCTCGTCGAGGAGCAGCACGGCCGGGTTGTTCACCAGCGCCCTGGCCAGCGCCACGCGCTGCTGCTGGCCACCGGAGAGCTGGGTCGGCCTGCGCCCGGCGAGGTGGCGCAGCTCGACGAGGTCGAGCGCAGCGCGCGCCCGATCCACCACGTTCGGCTCGCGGCGCCTGCGCAGGCCGAAGGCCACGTTCTCCAGCACGTCCAGGTGCGGGAACAGGGCGTAGCTCTGGAAGACGGTGTTCACCGGACGCTGGTGGGCCCGGGTGGCGGTGATGTCCTCGCCGGCGATCAGCACCCGGCCCGCGGTGGGGCTCTCCAGCCCGGCGATCATCCGCAGCATCGTGGTCTTGCCGCAGCCCGAGGGACCCAGCAGCGCGAAGAACGAGCCCGACGGCACCGTCAGCGACAGGTCGTCGACCGCCACGAAGTCGCCGAAGCGCTTGGTGATCGAGTCCAGCTCCAGGTCGCGGCCGCGGGTCGGCTCCGGTGTCACGTCAGTTCCCGATCGCCGTCTGGAACTGGCCGCCGAAGTCGGTCTCCTCCGCGGGACTGAGCGTGCGGAAGACCTTGACCTTGGACAGGGCGGCGGCGTCGGGGAAGATGCTCGTGTTGGCGGCCAGCTTGGGGTCGATCTTCTGCATGGCCTCCTGGGCTCCCACCACCGGGCAGATGTAGTTGACGTACGCGGCCACCGTCGCGGCGACCTGCGGGTCGTAGTAGTAGTTCATCAGCGTCTCGGCGTTGGACTTGTGACGCGCGCCGATCGGCACCATCATGTTGTCGCTCCACAGCGTGCCGCCCGCGTCGGGCACGACGAACTCGAACTTGTCGTCGTTCTCGGTGTTGAGCTGGGTGATGTCGCCCGACCAGCCGATCACCGCGACGGCGTCGCCGGAGACCAGGTCCTCCTTGTAGGAGTTGCCCTTCACCTGGCGGATCTGTCCCGAGGAGATCTGCTGCTTGAGCACCTCCATGGCGGCCCCGAACTCGTTGGATCCCCAGCCGCCCGAGATGTCGACGCCCTGCCCGGCCATGATCAGCCCCATCGTGTCGCGCCACTCGTCGATCACCTCGACGCGGCCCTTGAGCTCGGGCTTCCACAGGTCCGACACGCTGCGCAGCCCGCCGGGGACCTGGGCCTTGTTCCAGGCGAGACCGGCGAAGCCCGACTGCCAGGTGAGCGTGTGGGCGCGGCTGGGATCGAAGTCGACCTTCTGCAGCGAGGGCAGCAGGTTCGTCGCGTTGGGGATCTTCGTCCGGTCCAGTTCCTGGGTGTAGCCCATCCGGATCATCCGGGCGGCCATCCAGTCGGTGAACACGACGATGTCCTTGCCGATGTCCTGGCCGTTGGACAGTTGCCCGGAGATCTTGCCGTAGTAGGTGTCGTTGCCGTCGATGTCCTCGCTGTAGGTCGTCGCGATCCCGCTCGTCGCGATGAACTTCTCCAGTGTCGGGTACTTCTTCGAGGCCGAGTCGTAGTCCAGGTAGAGGGTCCAGTTCGCCCAGTCGAGCTTCTTCTCCGTGTCCGAGACGTCCTTCGCGGCCGGGGGGCCCGCCGCGGTGCTGGGCCCCGGCGCGGCGTTCGGTGCCGTCCCGGCGGTGCCGCACGCGGCGAGGAGCCCCGCCAGGCCGAGGGCCCCGGTCCCGCGCAGCAGCGAGCGACGCGAGAGCCGGCCCTGCTCACGCTGCAGCGACACGAGGCTGCGGAGCTCGGGCGGCAACGGTGGCAGTGACGAGCGGTGGCGGCGGTCCATGTCGGGTCCTTCTCGGAGTCGTCCGGCTGGTGGTCCGGGGGGAGCTGACCGGGGTCGTGACGATCGGCGGTCTGGACTGTAGACAGCGGTGAGCCGTATGACTACGGGATCATGCAGATTTAACGACGATGACCAACGGATTCGTCGGCCTGTACCACCGCTGACGATGGAATCAGTACTTTCCGCAGCCGATCGGTGACCAGTTTCTGCGGCATCACGACTCCACGACGGAATCAACGCGTGTGGAGGGGGTCGAACGGTGAAATTCGTGTTGCGATGACGTTTTGACAACGAAATGAGTGTCGCAAGTGCTCGTCGTCGGCTACCGTGACCCGGTGCCCAGTACCTCCGACTCCACCCACGCCGCGCACGCGCTGTTCGACGTCGTGGGCAAGGCGATCGTCGAGCAGCTGCAGGAGGACGGCCGCAGGCCCTACGCCACGATCGCGCGGGCCGTCGGGCTGTCCGAGGCCGCCGTCCGGCAGCGGGTCGCGCGGATGCAGGAGGCCGGCCTGATCCAGATCGTCGCCGTCACCGACCCGCTGCAGCTGGGCTTCCGCAGACAGGCGATGGTCGGGGTGCGGGTCGACGGCGACCTCGTCGCGTTCGCCGACGAGCTGGGAAAGATGCCCGAGGTCGACTACGTCGTGATCACGGCCGGCAGCTTCGACGTGCTGGCCGAGGCCGTCTGCGAGGACGACGAGCACCTGCTGGATCTCGTCGGGAGGCGGATCCGGGCCCTGCCCGGCGTCCGGAGCACCGAAACGTTCGTCTACATGAAGCTGCACAAGCAGCACTACAACTGGGGAACCCGATGACCGGCCCGACCACGCCCGCAGGGACCGCTCGCCACGAAGCGGCCCGTGACCACCTCTGGATGCACTTCGCCCGGCACTCCGCCGACGCGGCCGTGCCGATCATCGTACGGGGGGAGGGCTGCCGGATCTGGGACGACGCGGGCCGCAGCTACCTCGACGGGCTCGCCGGCCTCTTCACCGTGCAGGTCGGCCACGGCCGCCGCGAGCTGGCCGAGGTGGCCGCGAAGCAGGCGTCCGAGCTGGCGTTCTTCCCGCTCTGGTCCTATGCGCACCCCGCAGCGATCGACCTGGCCGAACGCCTGGCCCACTACGCGCCCGGCGACCTCAACCGGGTGTTCTTCACCACCGGCGGCGGCGAGGCCGTCGAGAGCGCGTGGAAGCTCGCCAAGCAGTACTTCAAGGTCATCGGCAAGCCCCTGAAGACCAAGGTGATCAGCCGCGCGATCGCCTACCACGGCACCCCGCAGGGCGCGCTCGCGCTCACCGGCGTCACCGAGTACCGGGCCCCGTTCGAGCCGCTGGTGCCGGGCGCGTTCAAGGTGCCCAACACCAACGCCTACCGGGCGCCGGGCGAGCTGGAGGGCAAGTCCTTCGGCATGTGGGCGGCCGACCGCGTGGAGGAGGCGATCCTCGCCGAGGGCGCCGACACCGTGGCCGCCGTGTTCGTGGAGCCCGTGCAGAACGCGGGCGGCTGCTTCCCGCCCCCGC
Source organism: Mycobacteriales bacterium (assembly GCA_038320445.1). GTDB lineage: Bacteria > Actinomycetota > Actinomycetes > Mycobacteriales > Pseudonocardiaceae > Pseudonocardia. The sequence continues at coordinate 1,001 of JBBQEF010000234.1, read as the reverse complement.
CCGGGTACTTCGAACGGCTGCGCGAGATCTGCGACACCCACGACGTGCTGCTCGTCTCCGACGAGGTCATCTGCGCGTTCGGCCGGATCGGCTCGATGTTCGCCTGCGACGACTTCGGCTACGTGCCCGACATCATCACCTGCGCCAAGGGCATGACCTCGGGCTACTCGCCGATCGGCGCGATGATCGCCAGCGAGCGGCTCTTCGAGCCGTTCAGCAGCGGCGACGCGATGTTCCTGCACGGCTACACGTTCGGCGGCCACCCCGTGTCGGCGGCCGTGGCGATGGCCAACCTCGACATCTTCGAGCGCGAGGGCATCAACCAGCACGTCAAGGAGCAGTCGCCGGTGTTCCGCGCGACGCTGGAGAAGCTCAAGGACCTGCCGATCGTCGGCGACGTCCGCGGCGAGGGGTTCTTCTTCGGCATCGAGCTGGTGAAGGACCAGGCCACGAAGGAGACCTTCGACGACGCGGAGAGCGAGCGGCTGCTGCGGGGATTCCTGTCCGGGGCGCTGTACTCGGGCGGCCTGTACTGCCGGTCGGACGACCGTGGAGACCCCGTCATCCAGCTCGCACCGCCGCTGACCGCCGGACCGGCCGAGTTCGACGAGATCGAGCAGATCCTGCGGGGGGTGCTGGGCGAGGCATGGGCGCGACTCTGAGTCTCTGGCACGAGCAGGTCGTCGCCGACGGCGACCCACTCACCCCACGACCACCGCTCGACGGTGACACCGATGCGGACGTCTGCATCGTCGGGGCCGGCTACACCGGGCTCTGGACGGCGTATGCGCTCCTGCAGGCCGATCCGGGGCTGCGCGTGGTGGTCGTCGAGCAGCAGACCGCGGGCTTCGGTGCCAGCGGGCGCAACGGCGGGTGGTGCTCGGCGCTGTTCCCGGCCAGCACCGCCAAGCTGGCCCGCGTCCACGGCCGCGACGCCGCGCTGGCGATGCGGGCGGCGATGCGCGACACCGTCGACGAGGTGGGCAAGGTCGTCGCGCAGG
>JBBQEF010000233.1:0-9181 GCA_038320445.1 Mycobacteriales bacterium | reverse complement strand
TACCGCGACGCGGCGCTCGCCGAGCTGCCGGCGCTCGGGCTCACCGCGGGCGTCGACGTCGTCGAGGTCGGCACGGTCACCGACGCCGAGCTGGCCGGCTGGTACGCGGCCGCCGACGTGCTCTGCTATCCGTCGGTGGTGGAGGGCTTCGGGCTCGTCACGATCGAGGCCATGAGCCAGGGTCTGCCGGTGGTGGCGAGCGACATCGCGGTGTTCGGCGAGTACCTCACCGACGGTGAGAACGCACTGCTGCCGCCCGCCGGCGACCCCGACGCCCTCGCCGCGGCCCTGGGGCGGGTCCTGGGCGACGCCGCGCTTGGCGACCGCCTCCGGGCGGCCGGTGCGGCGACGGCGCAGGCCTACACGTGGGAGGCGGCCGCAGCCGCGCACGAGCAGATCTACGCGGAGCTGCTGCGCTGACCCGCGCGCCCCCCGTCGACGGCGGACGCGGGGCCCCGCACCCCCCGTGCGCCTCGGCGCCCCCCGTCGACGGGGAGTGTGGGGGCGGAAGGGGTGTGTGGGTCGTCGGCGGGGGCTCGCACCCCCCTTGTGGTCGCCCACTCCCTTTGTGGACGCGCACTCCCCGTCGACGGGGGGTGTGCGGGCGGAAGGGGGGTGCGAGCTGTCGGCGGGGGCTCGCACCCCCCGTGTGGTCGCTCGGCTCGCGGGGGTGTGGGCCGGCCCGTCAGCCGTCGGCCAGCAGGCGCGCCCGGCGGCTCTCCAGCTCGGCTCGTCGGCGGTCGCCCGGCGGGAGGTGTTCCACCAGGCGGTCGTGCACCTCGAGGTCGTCGCGGCCGAGCGGGTGGGCCGCGTAGTCGGCCAGGAGGTCGAGGTCGTCGGCCTCGAGCACGGCGTGGCGCAGCCCGGCCTCCAGCTGGTCGCGCAGCTCGCGGATCTCGGGAGCGTCCGAGCGGGGGAGCAGCGGGCCGCCGCAGGCCTGCAGCGCCTCGCCCGGCTTCCCGGCGCGGAGCGCCTTCCGGACCGCGGCGAAGTCCGAGTCGACGTCCGCGTCCAGCCGGTAGGGGCGGGTGCGCAGAACCTCGGCGCCGATGAGCCCGCGCAGGCGCAGGATCTCGCCGCGGACGGTGGTGGGGTTGCCGTCGTCGCCGTAGAGGAGCTGGGCGAGCCGTTCGGCGGTGAGCCCCTCCGGATGCAGTGCCAGCGCGGCGAGCAGCTCGGCCGGCCGCAGCGTGAGCGGGATCGAACGGCCGTTGAGCACCACGCCCGGCGCGGCGGCCCCCATGAACCGCAGCGACAGCGCGCTGCGCCGTGCCGCGCTCCGGGGCGCCCGCAGCAGGTAGCCCTCGGCGAGCGGTTCGAGCACCATCTCGCGGCCGTCGTCGAGCCGGACCCGATCGGAGCCCCCCTCGGGCATCGCGACGCGCGCGGGCCAGACGCCGTACGGCTCGCCCGCGACGATCCGTCCCGTCGGCGTCACGAGCGCGCCGGTTCTGCCGCGCAGGCTGCTCAGGTGCGGCATGTTGCGCACGCGCAGCCGCTCGTCGGCGATGGCGAGCCGGACGCGCAGCTGGTTCTCCGCGAGCTGTGCGGTGGCCGAGACGAGCTGCACCATCGCCGGGTGCACGGTGTGCAGGGGGCCGCTGATGTCGACGGCGCCGAGGATGGCGCCGGTGTCCGGGTCGTGGACGGGTGCGGCCGCGCACGTCCACGCGTGGAACGTCCGCACGAGGTGCTCGGCGGAGTGGATCTGCACCGGGGCGTCGACGGCGAGCGTGGTGCCCATCGCGTTGGTGCCGACCGCCTCCTCGGACATCCGCGAACCGGGGGAGAGCCCCGCCGAGTCCGCGATGTGCAGCAGCTTCGCGGCGCCCTCGCGCCACAGGATGGTGCCGTCGGCGTCGGTGACGAGCATGACGTGCATGGCCTCGTCCGCGATGCTCACCAGCGTGCTGCGCAGCAGCGGCATCACGTCGTTGAGCGGGTGCGCGCTGCGCAGGTCGGGCAGCTCGGCGTCGCGCAGGACGGCGGGCGGCACGTGCCGGTCCGGGTCGACGTGCGCGGCCAGGCTCCGCTCCCACGACGCCGACACCACCGACCGGGGGGCGACCGGCGGCGCGTCACCGCCGTGCACCGCCTCGAACACCTCGTGCAGGACATGGGCGTGCGCGATCGGGTCGTGTCCGGCTTGTGGGTTCATCAGCACTCCGAGCGTCACTGCCCCAGGATCAGCCCATCATCACCCAGGCCTTGACCAGCGGCAAGGTCGGCAGCTCCCGCGTGCAACGTCCAGGCAACGTGACGCCGCTTACTGTCGCCGCCATCACCCTCGACCGTGCCAGGGAGTTGCCCGTGACGACGGACGCCGTGCTCGACGCCCGCGTACTGGACGCCGGGACCACCGCCGCACCGGTGACGCAGCGCACCGCGCGCCTGCTGATCGTCGACGGCGAGGCCATCGTCCGGTTCGGCCTGCGCCAGCTGTTCGCCTCCGACCCCGACCTCGCGGTGATCGGCGAGGCCGCCTCCCCCCGCGACGCGCTCGTGGTCGCCGACCGTTGCCCACCCGACCTGGTGGTGCTCGACGTCGAGCTCGGCCGCGGCGACGCCGCGGGCGTGGAGCTGGCGCGGATGCTGCTCGAACGCCACCGCGGCGTGCGCATCCTCGTGCTCACCGGCTGCCGCGACCGTGAGGTGATGATGCGCACCGTGCGCCTGGGCGTGCACGGGTACGTGCGCAAGGGTGTGGAGACCGCCGACATCACCCGCGCGGTGCACGCGCTGCTGCGCGGCGAGAGCGTCTTCGACTCGCGCCCGAGCGGTGACACCGTGGTGGTGGACGTGCTGCGCGACGAGGACCGCCCGGTCGCCCGGTCGTTCGGCAGCGCGATGCTCACCGAGCGGGAGAACCAGGTGCTGCGGCTGCTCGCCGTCGGCATGTCCAACCGCGAGATCGGCCGCCGGCTGGTGATCAGCGAGGCGACGGTCAAGTTCCACGTCCGCAACCTGCGCGACAAGCTCGAGGTGCGGCGCCGCACGGAGATCGTCTACACGGCCACGCGGCAGGGCATCGTCTGAGCTGTTCACCATCGGGTGCGTCTGTCTACGATGATGGACGTGGAGGCAGCCGCGTGGGAGCCCGTCGTCAGCGCGATCGGGCCCAAGGTCCGGGAGGCGCGCCAGGCCTCCGGGCTGTCGCTGCAGCAGCTCGCGGCCCGGTCGGAGGTGTCGGCGGCCGCGATCCACAAGGTCGAGCGCGGCGACATGGTGCCCACGATCACCACCCTGCTCAAGCTCGCGAGCGCCCTCGACCGGCCGATCGCCCACTTCGTCGGTGACGGCACCCGGCCGCGACCGGTCGCGGTCCACCTGCGCGGCGACGGGCCGAGGCCGACCCCGCCGGACTGGGCCCCCGCCGCACGCGGCGTCACGGGACAGCTGCTGGCGGCACCCGACGAGCGGTTCCGCGCCGGCGGCGTCCGGGCCACGGTCGAGCCCGGCGGCGGCAGCGGCGACACCCGCCCGCTGCGACCCGGCGAGGAGCTGGTGCTGGTGCTGGAGGGTGCGCTCGACGTCGACGTCGCCGGTGAGCGGTACCGCGTCGACGCGGGTGACACCCTGCACTACCCCACCGACCGGCCGCACGAGTGGCGCAACACCGGCCCGGCCCCGGCCCGCGCCGTCTGGTTCACGGTGCGCGGATGACGCCCCGGGTGCGGGAGTCGCTCGCCGACGTCGTGGCCTCGGTGCTGGCCAACCCCGGGCTGCGGTCCAAGGCCGAGATCGGCCTGGTCGGCGAGGTACTGGGGGCGACCCCGGACTGGCTCGGCGGCCCCGGTGACGACGGCGCGGTGGTCGACGCGGCCGGCACCGGCGTCGTGGCCTGTGGGGAGGCCGTGTTCCCGCCGTTCGTGGCCGCCGACCCCCACGGCGCCGGGTTCGCCGCCGTCCTCACCAACGTCAACGACCTGGCCGCGATGGGCGCGGTGCCGCTCGGCATCGTGGACACGATCGCGGCGTCCGAGCCGGTGGCCCGAGCCGTGCTGGGCGGGATGCGCGAGGCGTCGCTGCTGCTCGACGTGCCGATCATCGGCGGGCACCTCACGATCCACGACGGCCCGCCCGCGGTCTCCGCGTTCGGGGTCGGGCACGCGCCGGTGCCGCTGTCGGTGACGAACGCGGCACCCGGGCAGTCACTGGTGGTGGCGGCCGCGCTGGACGGTGCGATGCGCGCGGACTTCCCGTTCTTCCCCGCGTTCGACGCCCGTCGTGAACGGTGCGCCGGTGACGTGCGCCTGCCGGCCCGGCTCGCCGTCGACGGCGTGTGCGTCGCGAGCAAGGACATCAGCATGGCGGGGCTCGTCGGGTCGCTGGCGATGCTGCTGGAGTGCGGCGGGCTGGGCCTCACCGTCGACCTGGACGCCGTGCCCACCCCCGCGGGCGTGCCGCTCACGCGCTGGCTGAACTGCTTCCCCAGCTTCGGCTTCCTGCTCTGCGTGCCCGCCGGCCGGGAGGGTGAGTGCCTGGCTGCGTTCGCCGAACGGGACCTGGCCGCCGCGGTGGTCGGAACGCTGGACGCGACCGGGGAGCTGGCCGTGACGGCAGGCGATGCCCGCGCGACGGTGCTCGACCTGGCGGAGTTCCGCGTGACGGGTCTGCCCCGCTGACGCGCCCGCTCCGCTGACGCGCCCGCTGCACTGACGCACCCGCTGCACTGACGCGCCCGCCGTGCCGAGGTCGTCGTCACCGTGCAGACGTCAGGGACGTCGTCACGGTCACCACGAGGTCTGCACGGCGGGTGCGACGCGGAGATACGGTGCGCGGGCTGCCGCCGGAGCGAGGGTCGGGCAGATGCCGGAACCTGCCGCCATGCTCAATGGGGCTGTCTGTGTGTGCGCGCGCATCGCGATGTCGACCGCCAGGGCGAAGATGCGCTCGACGCGAGCGGGGTCCTGCCAGCGGTGCCGCTCGGCGAACTCCGGCCAGCGCGCCGGGGCGATCATCTCGTCGATGTCGTACTCCAGCTCGTGCCAGGTGACGGCGAGGTCGAACAGCTCCAGCACCGCGTCCGGGTCGGACTCCACGGCGAGCAGCCGGTCGTGGTGGGCCCGGCGTGCCGGATCGGGCCGGCAGCCGCCGTGGCAGGCGAGTCGAGCGACGCGGGGCTGGTCGGCATCCGGCATGGGTCGATGGTCGTGACCGGCCCGTACCGATCCGTTTCCGAACTGTTGCTTCCGGATGAAGTCCGGTCCGTAGCGTGGTGGCGTGGAGATGTTGCCCGCCGTGCTGGCGAGTGGATGGGCCAGCGGCGTCAACGCCTACATGTGCGTGCTCGTGCTCGGCCTGCTCGGTCGCTTCGGCGGCGTCGAGGCCGTGCCCGAGGCGCTGACCAGGACCGATGTGCTGATCGTCGCGGCCGTGCTCTACGCGCTGGAGTTCGTCACCGACAAGATCCCCTACGTCGACTCGCTGTGGGACACCATCTCCACGGCCATCCGCCCCACCGTGGGCGTCGTGATCGGGCTGCTGATCGCCCACGACGCCCCGACCCTGCAGCAGGCGGTGCTGGCCGCGACCGGCGGCGCGGTGGCGTTGACCAGCCACCTCGTGAAGGGCGGGCTGCGGCTGATCGTCAACACCTCGCCCGAGCCGGTGTCCAACATCGGCGTCAGCGTCGGCGAGGACGTCGCGGTGGCGGGCGTGACGAGCCTGACCGTGCTCTCGCCGTGGCTGGCCGCGAGCATCGCCGGGGTGTTGCTCGTGCTCGGGGTGGTGCTGCTCGTGCTGCTGTGGAGCCGCGTGCGCCGTGGCTACCGGCGCCTCCGCGCGTGGCGGGAGCGCCGGGCCGCGCTCGCCTGACTACCCGAAGAACACCTCGGCCTCCGCGTACAGCGCCGGGTCGACGAGCTTCAGTTCCTTGGTGGCCTCGGCCAGCGGCACCATGACGATGTTCGTGCCGCGCAGCGCCGTCATCTGCCCCCACTGCTCGTCGTGCACGGCGTCGATCGCGTGCAGGCCGAAGCGGGTGGCGAGCCAGCGATCGCGGGCGGTGGGCGTGCCGCCGCGCTGCACGTGCCCGAGGACGGTGGTGCGCGCCTCCTTGCCGGTGCGCGCCTCGATCTCGCGGGCCAGGTAGTCGCCGATGCCGCCGAGCCGGACGTGCCCGAACGCGTCCTTCTCCCCGGACAGCAGCGACTCGGTCCCGTCCCCATCGGGGCCCGACCGGGGCTTCGCGCCCTCCGACACGACGATGATCGGCGCGTAGTCGAGCCGGAACCGCGACTCGACCCAGCTGCAGACCTGCGCGATGTCGAACCGCACCTCCGGGATGAGGATCGCGTTGGCGCCGCCCGCCATGCCCGCGTGCAGCGCGATCCAGCCCGCGTGGCGCCCCATCACCTCGACGATCAGCGCGCGGTGGTGCGACTCGGCCGTGCTGTGCAGCCGGTCGATCGCCTCCATCGCGATGTTGACCGCGGTGTCGAAGCCGAACGTGTAGTCGGTGCCCGAGAGGTCGTTGTCGATCGTCTTCGGCACGCCGACGACGTTGACACCCATCTCGTGCAGCTTCGTCGCGACCCCGAGGGTGTCCTCGCCACCGATCGCGATGAGCGCGTCGACGCCGAGATCCTGCAGGTTCTTCTTGATCCGCTCGACACCGCCCTCGATCGCGAACGGGTTGGTGCGCTACGAGCCGAGGATCGTTCCGCCGCGGGGCAGCAGACCGCGGACGGCCGGGATGTCCAGCGGCTTGGTCATGGCCTCGATCGTGCCGCGCCAGCCGTCGCGGAACCCCAGGAACGAGTAGCCGTACTCCGGGACGCCCTTGCGGACGATCGCCCGGATGACTGCGTTCAGTCCGGGGCAGTCGCCGCCACCGGTGAGCACGCCGACGCGCATGGAATTCTCCATCGATGCAGAAGCACAGTGAGCCCGAACCGTAGCGCTCCGGGCCCACCCGTGTGTGACCTGGTCCACGATGCCGTCGTGGCGACGCCTCAGCAGGCCGCCGGCGGTCCGTGACCGGCGCCGGAACCGAACGAGACGTGCACGTGGTCGACGTGGTTCGCCGTGACGCCGCCGCGGTCCTCCATGCCGACCCAGCCGCTGCCGTAGTTGATGCGCTGCCGCCAGATCACGTAGCTGATGCCGAACGTGTCCATGTTCTCCAGCGCGCAGGCGGCCAGCGCGTCACCGGTCGCGCGCCCGACCATGAAGTCGACCGCCCGGCCCGAGGGATGGTCAGACGCGCCCCCGCGGCCCGCGACGCCGTACATCGTCGGCTCGCCGAACCGGCACCCGAAGAACCCGGCCGCCGCCCGGGCCGCCTTCGTCACGCCGCCGAGCCCGGACGTGTCGAGCCCGCAGTCGGCGGGGCCGGCGGCGGCCTTCTCCGCGGCCGCCTTCCGCTCCTTCTCGGCCTTGGCCGCCAGCAGCTGCTTCTCGGTGCGCTGCACCGCCGCGACCAGCCGCGACGCATCCAGCACCTCGGGCGCGGGGACGACCGGAACCACCGACGGGGTCAGCACGGCGTCGGGCGCAGGCGTGGCGGCGGGCCCGACCGCGGGAGCGGGGGCCGTCATCGGGGACGCCGAGCCCATCAGCGTCAGTGCGCCGCCCGCAACGGCGACGACCGCGCTGGCGCGGCGGAGCGGAGCGGGGACGGACCGGTGCGCACCACCGCCCGCTGCGCGAACCTCGGTCGCGAGCGGCTGGTGTGTGCGGCGGCCCCGGGGGGAGCGATGCCGAGCCACGACCTGCCTTCCGGATCGACGGCCCGGGAGGACGTCCCGGCTGGGGGAGCCGGCGGGTGGGGAGTCCCGTGTCCTGTTCGTGACCGAGCCGTCATCGATCTGCAAGCGACCGTAGGCAACCTGCGGACGGGACGCCCGGAACATGAGGATCGAATCGGACGACCGTGCCGTCGCGAGCGACGAGCGGTCAGGACGTTCGGGCCCGGTGACCTGGTGGGACAACTCGCACGGAGCTCCGCTGGGTGATCGCGACGAGGTAGCGGCACGGATCCGGCGTCGGGTTCCGGAACGTGCAGGTGATCGGCGCGCCCAGCTCGAGGCAGTCGCCCGCGTCCAGCACGTGTTCGACGTCCCCCTCGACGAAGTGCAGCCGCCCCGCCAGCACCCAGACCTGCTGGTGGATGAACGCGTAGGTGTCGGCGGGGAAGCTCACCTCGGAGCCGGCCGGGAAGTCGACCTCGACGAGTTCCAGCGGCCCGCCCGCCCGTGGCGACACCGCGCGGCGGCGGTAACCGCTCACCGGATCCGTCCACGTCGGCTGGTCGGCGGCGCGGGCGAGCCGGCCGCCGTCCTGCTCGGCCGTCGCGACGAGCTCCGACAGCGTCATCCCCAGCCCCGCCGACAGCCGTCCCAGCAGCGCGGCCGTGGGCTGCGACTCGGCCCGCTCGACCTTCGTGATCATCGCTCGGGAGACCCCGGCGCGGGTGGCGAGCGCGCTGGTGGACAGCCCGCGGGCCAGCCGTCCCTCCCGGACGGCGGCGGCCAGGGAGAGCGTGAGCGGGTCGGTCATGCCTGTCACTATAGTGCCGTTCAGTGCTACTTTCGTGCGCATGATCCGGGACGCCACCCCTGACGACGCCGCGGCCTGCGCGGCGGTCTACGCGCCCTATGTCGCCGACACCGCGATCACCTTCGAGACCGAGGCGCCCGGCCCGGCGGGCATGCGCGACCGCATCGCCGCCGCACACGTGTGGCTGGTCGCGGAGCACGCGGGCCGGGTCGTCGGCTACGCCTACGGCGGGGAGCACAAGAGCCGGGCCGCCTACCGGTGGTCGTGCGAGGTCAGCGTGTACCTGGAGACCGGCCTGCGCCGCTCCGGCACGGGCCGCGCGCTCTACGAGGCCCTCTTCGAGCGCCTCGTCGCCCTCGGCCTGCGGATGGCGGTGGCCGGCATCACGCTGCCCAACGACGCGAGCGAGGGCCTGCACCGCTCGCTCGGGTTCGAGCCGGTCGGCGTGTTCCGGCGGATCGGGTGGAAGCACGGGGCCTGGCACGACGTCGCCTGGACCCAGCGGGCCCTGGTCGACGACGGGTCGTCCCCTGTGTCCGAATAGTCCACTGACCTGCACGGATCCCTGACGGCGGCCGGGCGGGGGCGAGGCTAGTGTCGGGGTGGTGACGATCTGGGACGGCCAGGGGCTGCCGCCGGTCGCCGCCGAGCGGGTCCGCCGGGCGGCCGAGGGCGGGGC
>JBBQEF010000232.1:0-9181 GCA_038320445.1 Mycobacteriales bacterium | reverse complement strand
CGCCCGGACCCCGGTCCGCACGCGGGCACACCCCGGGTCGCGGAGTTCTCCGACGCGGACGTGACCGCCCTCGCCGAGCGGCTGCCCGCGCTCTCGCTGCGCGACGAGCACCGGCTGGCCCACCGGCTCGACACCGCACGCCGCACGCGCGACCACGCCGCGCGCAGCCGCGCCCTGTCCGGCATCGCCGCCACGGTGGAGGAGGGCGAGCGGCGGATCGCGGCCCGCCGCGCCGCCCTGCCGGCGATCAGCTATCCCCCGGCGCTGCCGGTCAGCGCCCGCCGCGAGGACATCGCCGCCGCCATCCGCGACCACCAGGTCGTGATCGTCGCGGGCGAGACCGGCTCCGGGAAGACCACGCAGATCCCGAAGATCTGCCTGGAGCTGGGACGCGGGGTGCGCGGGCTCATCGGCCACACCCAACCGCGCCGCCTCGCTGCCCGTACCGTCGCGGCCCGCATCGCGGAGGAACTGCACACCGAGATCGGGGACGCGGTCGGCTGGAAGGTGCGGTTCACCGACCAGGTCGGCGAGAACACGCTGGTCAAGATCATGACCGACGGCATCCTGCTCGCCGAGCTCACCGGCGACCGGATGCTGCTCCAGTACGACACCCTGATCATCGACGAGGCCCACGAGCGCAGCCTCAACATCGACTTCATCCTCGGCTACCTCGCGCAGCTGCTCCCCCGCCGCCCCGACCTCAAGGTGATCATCACCTCGGCCACGATCGACCCGGAGCGGTTCGCCTCCCACTTCGCGTCCTCACCCACCCACCCGGCTCCCATCGTCGAGGTGTCGGGCCGCAGCTACCCCGTCGAGATGCGCTACCGGCCCGTCGTCGACCCCGACGACCCCGACGCGGACCCCGACCGCGACCAGCTCGACGCGATCGGCGACGCCGTGGCCGAGCTGCGCCGGGACGGCCCCGGCGACATCCTCGTGTTCCTGCCCGGCGAGCGGGAGATCCGCGACACGGCCGAGGCGCTGGGCAAGCGCAACGTCCCGGGGACCGAGATCCTGCCGCTGTTCGCCCGCCAGACGACCGCCGAGCAGCAGCGCGTGTTCGCGCCGAAGCAGGGCTCGCTCGGCCGCCGCGTCGTGCTCGCCACCAACGTCGCCGAGACCTCGCTGACCGTCCCCGGCATCCGCTACGTGATCGATCCCGGCCTCGCCCGCATCTCCCGCTACTCGCGCCGCCTCAAGGTGCAGCGGCTGCCGATCGAGAAGATCAGCCAGGCGAGCGCCAACCAGCGCGCGGGCCGCTGCGGCCGCGTCGCCGACGGCATCTGCATCCGGCTCTACGCCGAGGACGACTTCGACGCCCGCCCGGAGTTCACCGACCCGGAGATCCTGCGCACCAACCTCGCGTCCGTCGTGCTGCAGATGATCTCGCTGGAACTCGGCGACATCGCGGCGTTCCCGTTCGTCGAGCCGCCCGACGCCCGCAGCGTGGCCGACGGCATCGCGCTGTTGCACGAGCTGGGCGCGCTGGACGGCAAGGAGGCGTTGACGCCGGTGGGCCGCCAGCTCGCCGCGCTGCCCGTCGACCCCCGGCTGGGGCGCATGCTCGTGGAGGCCGACCGCAACGGCTGCCTGCGCGAGGTGCTCGTCATCGCCGCCGCGCTGTCGGTGCAGGACCCCCGCGAGCGCCCCACCGAGCAACGCCAGGCGGCCGACGAGAAGCACGCGAGGTTCGCCGACGACGGCTCGGACTTCCTCGCGTTCCGCAACCTGTGGAACTACGTGGCCGAGCAGCGCAAGGAGCTCACCGGCAGCCGTTTCCGCAAGACCCTGCGCGACGAGTTCCTGCACTACCTGCGCATCCGCGAGTGGCAGGACCTGCACGCGCAGCTCCGCTCGGCGGCCCGCAACGCGGGGATGACCGTGACCGACACGGACGCGAGCGCGGAGAAGATCCACATATCGGTCCTGGCCGGGCTGCTCTCCCAGGTCGGGCTCCGGGAAGCCGAGACCCGCGAGTACCTCGGCGCCCGGGGTGCGAAGTTCATGATCTTCCCCGGCTCGCCGCTGGCGAGGAAGCAGCCTCGCTGGGTGATGGCCGCCGAGCTGGTGGAGACCTCGCGGCTGTTCGCCCGCACCGTCGCCCCGATCAAGCCGGAGTGGATCGAGCCGCTCGCCGGGCACCTGGTCCGGCGGACGTACTCGGAGCCGCACTGGTCGCGCAAGCGGGCCGCCGCCGTGGCCACCGAGCGCGTGACGCTGCACGGTATCCCGATCGTCGTCGGACGCGCCGTCGACTACGGCCGCATCGACCCCGAGGCCTCGCGCGAGCTGTTCATCCGCCATGGCATCGTCGAGGGCGACTGGGACACCCGCCACAGCTTCTTCCACGCCAACCGCGAGCTGCTCGACGACGCCCTGGAGCTGGAGCACCGGGCCCGCCGCCGCGATCTCGTGGTGGACGAGGAGACGCTCGTCGCGTTCTACGAGGAGCGCATCCCGGCCCACGTCGTGTCCGGGCGGCACTTCGACTCCTGGTGGAAGAAGAACCGGCAGCCCGACCTGCTGGACTTCACCGAGGAGATGGTCCGCACCGCGCAGGCGTCAGGGATAGATGCCGCGGCGTACCCGGACCACGTCGAGGCCGGCGGGCTGACCCTGCCCCTGTCGTACGCGTTCGAGCCGGGCCGGCGCGAGGACGGCATCACCGTCGATGTGCCCGTCGCCGCGCTGCACCAGATCGACCCGACGCCGTTCACCTGGCAGGTGCAGGGCCTGCGCGAGGAACTCGTCACGGCGTTGATCAAGACGCTGCCGAAGAACCTGCGCCGCAACTTCGCGCCCGCTCCCGACCACGCCCGTGCCGTGCTGGCCCGGTTGAACGCAGCCAGTAACGATCCACAGCGCAGTGAGCCGCTGCTCGACGGGCTGGAGCGCGAGCTGGGGCGGATGAAGAACGTGACGATCCCCCGCGAGGCGTGGGAGCTGAACCGGCTGCCCGAGCACCTGACCGTCACGTTCCGGGTGGTCGACGACGCCGGGCGCGAGGTCACCCGCGGCACCGACCTGGCGGCGCTGCGCCGCGAGCTGGCCCCGAAGGTCCGCGCCGAGCTGGCCGCTGCGGGCGCCGAGCTGGAACGCCGCGGCCTCACCACCTGGACGATCGGCGCGCTCCCCCGCGAGCACTCCATCCGCCGCGGCACACACGTCGTCACCGGGTTCCCCGGGCTGATCGACCGCGGGACGTCGGCCGACGTGCGGGTCTTCCCGACCGCGGCGGAGCGCGATCCCGCCACCTGGCGCGGCGTGCGGCGCCTGCTGCTGCTCGACACCCCGTCACCGGTGAAGCAGGTGCAGCGCGACCTCGACAACGCGGCGAAGCTCGCCCTGTCCCGCAACCCGCACGGCTCCGTCGCCGCGCTCGTCGACGACTGCGTGACGGCCGCGGCCGACGCGCTCATCCGCGCGGCCGGCGGGCCGGCCTGGGACGAGCGCGGGTACCTGCGGCTGCAGAAGCTGTTCCGGGAACGGCTCGCGTCCACGACGCTCCAGGTCCTGCAGGCCGTACGCGGCGTGCTCGTGGTCTGGCACCGCGTGCAGGCGCAGCTCGGCGACCTGCGGGCACCACGGCTCCGCGAGGGCGTCGCCGACATCACCGCCCAGCTCGACGCGCTCATCGGCCCCGGATTCGCCACCGCGGCAGGCGCGTCCCGGCTCGCCGAGGTGGCCCGCTACCTGGAGGCGGTCGAGCGGCGGATCGAGAAGCTGCGCGTCGACCCCGCACGCGACGCCGAGTGGACCGCCCAGGTGCGCGTCGTCGTCGACGAGTATGCCGCCGAGCTCGCCGCCCTCCACCCCGGTACGGAACCGTCCGAGGAGCTGCGCGAGGTCCGCTGGATGATCGAGGAGCTGCGCGTCGGGCTGTACGCCCACCCGATGCGCACCCGCTACCCGGTGTCGATCAAACGGATCCAACAGGCGATCGACGCGCTGCCGGCACCGGCGTGACCGGCAGGGCGGTGAGCCGGCTGGGAGGCCGATGACGTCGACCAGCACCCGCGCCCCGGGCGGCTCGACCTCTGCGGTGGTGAACCGCCACCGCGGGTAGGGCGCTCTCATGATCGCGGTCAATCGCGCAGCACGACCCTCTCCCGGGCGCTACCGCGCCGACCACGGCGATCACCCGCCCGAACAAGCGCACCGTCGCCTACCCCCGTCCCCCCGGATGAGGTGTCACTGCGCAGGGTGCAGCATCACCTTGACCGCGCCCGGGTCGCGACGGGCCGCCGTGAGGGAGTCCTCCGCCTGCGCCAGGCCGTAGTGGCCGGTGACCAGCCGGTCCAGGTCCACGCGGCCCGACTCCACCAGTGCGATCGCGGTGGGCCAGGTGTTGGCGTAGCGGAACGTGCCGGTGACCTCCAGCTCGCGCTCCTGCACCACCGCGAGCGGCAGCGGGACCTCGTCGCCCCCCATCCCGACCAGGACCGCGCGCCCGGCCCGGCCCAGCGCACGGATGCCCTCGCCGATCACCGGAGGGAACCCCGAGCACTCCAGCAGCACCTGCGCGGGCTCGATGTCGAGCACCGACGCCGTTCGCGCGTCGATCACCTCGGTGGCGCCCAGCGACCGCGCCAGCTCCAGGCGCAACGGGTTCACGTCCGACACCGCCACCGACGTGGCGCCGAACGCCAGCGCCGCCTGCACCGCGACGAGCCCGATCGGGCCGGCCCCGGTCACCAGGACCCGCGACCCCGCCGACACGTTCCCGCGACGGCACGCCCACACCCCCACCGACAGCGGCTCCAGCAGCGCCGCGGCGTCGTCGCTCATCGTGTCGGGCACGGGATGGGCGAACGCGTGGTGCACCACCACCTGCTCGGCGAACGCGCCGTCGATCGGCGGGGTGGCGAAGAACCGCATGTCCGGGCACAGGTTGTAGCGCCCGGCCAGGCACTGCGGGCAGCACATGTCCGGCACGCCCGGCTCGACCGACACCCGCTGGCCCACCCGCAGGCCGGGCACGTCCGGACCGAGGGCGGCGACGACCCCGGACGCCTCGTGGCCGAGCACCAGCGGCGCGTCGACCACGAAGCGGCCGATGCGGCCGTGCTCGTAGTAGTGCACGTCCGAGCCGCAGACCCCGACCGAGGCGACGTCCACCAGGACCTCGCCGGGCCCGGGTCGCGGTGCCGGTCGTTCCACCAGCTCCACACGCCCGGCACCGCGCAGGACCGAGACCCGCATCAGGGACACACCTGGATCTTGCGCCCGACCCCCGCCCGGAACTGGTCCAGTGCGGCCGGATACTCCTCCAAGGGCAGCCGGTGACTGATCATGATGTCGGGACGCAGCGCGCCCTCGGCGAACAGCTCCGCGGCCCGTTCGAAGCTGTGCAGCACGGCCATCGAACCGACGATCCGGATCTCCTGGTTGTAGACGCGGAACGGTGAGAAGCGCGCCACGGCGTCCTCGTTCGCGACGCCGAACTGCTGGAACGTGCCACCCCGTCCGACGCGCGTGAGCCCGTCCTCGATCGCCGCGACCACGCCGGTGGCGTCGACGACGATGTCCCAGCCGCGCGGGCGGTCGAGCTCGTCGGCGCTGGTCACGGTGGCCGAGCAGCCCAGCTCCTTGGCCGTCTCCAGCCGCGCGGGGTTGAGGTCGACGACGCTGACGCTCGCGGCGCCGGCCCGCTTGGCGAGCTCCATCATCATCAGGCCCATCGTGCCGGCCCCGTAGATGAGGAAGTGGTCGCCGAGCTTCGGTTCGAGCACGTCGAACCCGCGGACCGCGCACGACAGCGGCTCGATCAGCGCGGCGTCCGCGGGCGCGACGCTGTCGGGCAGCGGCACGCAGTTGGCCACCGGTGCGACCGCGAACTCGGCGGCCCCACCGGTGGTGGTGACGCCGATCGCGGCCCAGCGTTCGCAGAGGTTGCCCTTGCCGCGCCGGCAGTAGTAGCACTCGCCGCAGTGCAGCGACGGGTCGACGGCCACCTGCTGGCCCACCCGCAGCTCCGTGACGTCCTTCCCGATGCCGACGATCTCACCGGCGAACTCGTGGCCGGGTGTCACGGGCAGCGTCGGCGCGAACTCGCCGTCGGCGATGTGCAGGTCGGTGCCGCAGATGCCGCAGCCGGCCACCTTCACCAGTACCTCGCGCGGGCCGGGCGACGGATCGGGCACCGTCTCGACGGTCACCCGGTCCGCACTGATCACTGCAGCTCTCATGGCTCGATCCTCACTTGACAGCTCCCAGCGACAGTCCCTGCACCAGCTTGTCCTGCGCCGCGAACCCGGCGATGAGCACCGGGAGCGAGACCACGAGCGCAGCCGCGCACACCTTGGCCAGGAACAGGCCCTGACTGGTGACGAAGCTCGTCAGGAACACCGGGGCCGTCTGGGCGACGGTCGCGGTGAGCACCCGGGCGAAGAGCAGCTCGTTCCAGCTGAAGATGAAGCAGATCAGCGACGTGGCCGCGATCCCGGGCAGGATGATCGGGATCACGATCGTCCGCAACGTCCGGATCAGCCCGGCCCCGTCCATCTGCGCCGCCTCCAGGATCTCCACCGGCACCTCGGCGAGGAACGAGCGCATCATCCACACCGCGATCGGGAGGTTCATCGAGGTGTAGAGGATGACCAGCAGGTACACGTTGTCGAGCAGGCCGAGGTTCTGCGCGATCAGGTAGATCGGCAGCAGGCCCGCCACCACCGGCAGCATCTTCGTGGACAGGAAGAAGAACAGCACGTCGGTCCACTTGCGCACCGGCCGGATCGACAGCGCGTACGCCGCCGGGATGGCCAGGATCAGCACGAAGATCGTCGACAGGATGCTCGCGGACACCGAGTTGATCAGCGGCGGCCACGGGCTGGCCCCGGTGGCGGCGCCGAAGAAGTTGGCGTAACCGGCGAGGGTCAGCGGCGCGAAGAACGACGGCGGGTTCGTCGCCGCCGCCGGCTCGCTGTGCAACGACGTGATCAGCATGTACAGCACGGGGATCACGAACAGGATCCCCACGAGCCACGCCACCACGCCGAGCACGACGTTCCCGACCTTGCGCGGCGGGTGGTTCACGGGAACGTCCGTCGCCGCGGCCCTGTCCAGCGTGGCGGTCACTTGTACCCCTCCTCCTTGAACAGCGACGAGACGCTGCGGAGCGCGAACGTGGCAATGATGATCGTCCCGATGACGACCACCACGCCTGCGGCCGATGCCTTCCCGTAGTCCTTCGCGGTGTAGAAGATCTGGTAGGTCACGTAGGGCAGGTTCGCGGTCCCGAGCCCGCCCGAGGTGATCGTGAAGACGGCGTCGAAGTTCTGCACGATGTAGATCGAGCCGAGCAGCCCGCCCAGCTCCAGGTACTGCCGCAGGTGCGGGAAGGTCATGTAGCGGAACACCTGCCACGCCCCGCACCCGTCGATCCGGGCCGCCTCGGTGACGTCCAGCGGACGCCCCTGCAGGCCGGCCAGCAGGATCAGCATCATGAACGGCGTCCACTGCCACACCAGCGCGGCGACGATCGCGGTGAGCGGGGCCTGGGAGATCCAGTCCGGCTGGGGCGCGTTCGCCCCGAACACCCCGCGCAGCAGGCCGTTGAACAGGCCGTAGCTCGGGTTGTAGAGCGCGTGCTTCCACAGCAGCGCCGCCGCCACCGGCACCAGCAGGAACGGCGTGATCATCATGGTGCGGACGATGCCGCGCCCGAGGAACACCCGGTCCAGCAGCAGCGCGATCAGCATGCCCAGCAGCAGGCTCACCAGCACGACCGACGCGGTGAGCAGGATCGTCGTGAAGATCGCCGATCGGGTATTGGGATCGGCGAGGACGGCACCGAAGTTGCCCAGGCCGGCGAAGCCGATGTCGTCGGGGTAGTACGCGTTCCAGTTCATGAACGAGATCACCAGGGTGCCGACGAACGGCAGCTGCGTCACCACGATCATGAAGATCAGTGCGGGGAGCAGCGGGGCCCGCCGCGCCCACTCCCCCGTGCGCCGGAGCGCAGCGCCGCCCCCGCCCGGCGCGGGCTCGGTGCCCGCGCCGGTCCGGGGTTGCACCGTGGTGCTGCTCATCACTTCTTGTACTTGTCGGCGACGATCTGCGCGGCCTGCTGTCCCTTGTCCAGTGCGGCGTCGACGGTCGTCTGGCCCGCGATGGCCGCGCTGACGTCCTGGGACACCTTGGTGCCCAGATCCGGGAACTCGGGGATGTCGATGAACTGGATGCCCTGCGCCGGCCGTGGCTGCACGCCCGCGTTCTTCGGGTCGGCTGCCTCGATCGCCGCCTTGGTCGGGCCGGCGAACGCCGACGCCGCGGCCGTGTACTCGGGGATCGCGTAGGTCGAGGTTCGCTTGCCCGCGGGCACCTTCGACCAGCCCAGCTGCGTGCCGACGAGCTTCTCGTAGTCCTTGCCCGACGCCCAGGAGATGAACTTGAAGGCGTTGTCCTGCTTCTTGCTGGCCTGCTGGATTCCCCACGCCCAGGCGTAGAGCCAGCCGGAGCTCTTCGTCTTCACGACCGGTGCCGCGACGTAGCCGACCTTGCCCTTGACCGGCGAGTCGGACGCCTCGAGCGAGCCGGCGGCGGAGGTGGCGTCGTACCACATCGCCACGTTGCCCTGCTGCATGTTGTTCAGGCACTCGGTGAAGCCGGCCTGCGGGGCGCCGGTCTCACCGTGCGCCTTCACGAGGTCGACGTAGAAGTTGGTGGCCGCCTTGAACTCCGGCGCGTTGACGCCGGGCGTCCAGTCCGCGTTGAACCAGGTGCCGCCGAACGTGTTGACCACGGTCGTCAGCGGGGCGAACAGCTGGCCCCAGCCGGGCTGCCCGCGCAGGCAGATGCCCTTCATGTTCGGCTGAGCGCCGTCGGCCTTGGCCGCCAGGTCGGCGACCTCCTGCCACGTCGGGTTGGCCGGCATGGTCAGGCCCTTGGCCTCGAACACGTCCTTGCGGTACATGAGGAACGAGGACTCGCCGTAGAACGGCTCCCCGTAGATCTTGCCGTCGTCGGCGGTGAGCGAGGTCGTCATCGGCTTGAGGATGTCGGCCTGGTCGAAGGCCGAGTCCTTGGCGAGGAAGTCGTCGAGGGGAGCGATCCACTTGCTCTTCGCGTAGATCGGGATCTCGAAGTTGGAGACCGTGGCCACGTCGTACTGGCCGGCCTGGCTCGAGAACTCCTGGCTGATCTTGTCGCGGACGTCGTTCTCGGGGAGCACGGT
>JBBQEF010000231.1:0-9271 GCA_038320445.1 Mycobacteriales bacterium | reverse complement strand
CGGAGGCGTCGGCGGCGCCCGGTTCCTGGTCGGGCTCAAGGCGCTGCTGGGCCCTGAGCACCCGATCACCGCCGTCGTGAACGTCGGCGACGACATCTGGCTGCACGGGCTGCGGATCTGCCCCGATCTGGACACCTGCATGTACACCCTCGGCGGCGGCATCGACCCCGAACGGGGCTGGGGGCACGCCGGCGAGACGTGGGCGGTGCGTGACGAGCTCGCGGCCTACGGCGCCGACCCGGACTGGTTCGGTCTCGGCGACAAGGACACCGCCACCCATCTGGTGCGCACCCGGATGCTGCGGGCCGGTTACCCGCTCTCCGACGTCACCGCGGCGCTGTGCCACCGCTGGCAGCCCGGCGTCACGCTGCTGCCGGCCACCGACGACCGCGTCGAGACCCACGTGGTGGTCGACGACCCGGGTGCGGGCCCCCAGGCCCGGAAGGCCATCCACTTCCAGGAATGGTGGATCCGCCACAAGGGCGAGCTGCCCGCCCACCGCTTCGCCGCGATCGGCGCGGACGAGGCCACGATCCTCCCGGCCGCCCGCGACGCGATCACCCAGGCCGACGCCGTGCTGCTCGCGCCGTCCAACCCGGTGGTGAGCATCGGGGCGCTGCTGGAGGTCCCCGGCGTCCGCGATGCGCTGGGCGCCGCCACGGCGAAGGTCGTCGGGCTGTCGCCGATCGTCGGCGGCCGCCCCCTGCGCGGCATGGCGGACAAGTGCCTCACCGCGATCGGGCTGGAGACCTCGGCGGAGGCGGTCGGCCGGCACTTCGGCGCCCGGGGACAGGGCGGCCTGCTCGACGGCTGGCTCGTCCACACCGGCGACACCGCGGAGATCCCCGGCGTCGAGGTCCGGTCCGTGCCGCTGCTGATGACCTCGACCGACGCGACCGCGCAGATGGCGCGCGAGGCCCTGGAGCTGGCGGGTGTCTGATCGTCCGCCCCGGTCGCAGCACGGTGACATTGCTCCGACCGAACCGGAGGGGTGTCACCGTGCTGCGGAACCGGGGGTGGCCGACCACGCCTCGCCGGATGCGGTCACCGTCCTGCCCGTCCGGGCGCTGCCCGAGTTCCGGCCGGGCGACGACCTGGCCGGCGCGCTCGCCGCGGCGGCCCCCTGGATCACGGACGGCGACGTCGTGGTGGTCACGTCCAAGGTCTTCTCCAAGGTAGAGGGCCGGCTCGTGCCCGCCCCCACCGATCCCGAGCAGCGCGACACGCTGCGCCGCGAGCTGGTCGACGCCGAGACCGAGCGGGTGCTCGCCCGCCGCGGGAAGACGCTGATCGTCGCGGGCAAGCTGGGCATCGTGCAGGCCGCCGCGGGCATCGACGGCTCCAACGTCCGCCGCGACGAGCTGGCGCTGCTCCCCGCCGATCCCGACGCGAGCGCCGCGCGGCTGCGCGCGGACCTGCGGGGGCTCCTCGGCGTCGAGGTCGCGATCGTCGTCACCGACACGATGGGCCGGTCCTGGCGTGTCGGGCAGACCGACGTCGCCATCGGCAGCTCCGGGCTCACCGTGCTGCACCGCTACGGGGGTGCCGTCGACGCGGAGGGCAACGAGCTGCTCGTCACCGAGGTCGCGATGGCCGACGAGATCGCCGGCGCCGCCGACCTGGTCAAGGGCAAGCTCGGCGGGCTGCCCGTGGCGGTCGTGCGCGGCCTGCGCCCGGCCGACGACGGCTCCACCGCCCGCGATCTCGTCCGCCCGGTCGACGAGGACATGTTCTGGCTGGGCACCGCGGAGGCGATCGACCGGGGCCGCCGCGAGGCGGTCCTGCTCCGTCGTAGCACCCGCGACTTCGCCGCCGAACCGGTGGATCCCGCGGCCCTCCGCCGGGCCGTCGGCGTCGCCCTCACCGCGCCCGCGCCGCACCACAGCACCCCGTTCCGGTTCGGGTGGGTCCGTGGTGAGCGCCGCGCGGCACTGCTCGAGGCCATGGCCGTGCGCTGGCGCGCCGACCTGGAGGCCGACGGCCGCCCCGCCGACGAGGTGGCGCGTCGCATCTCCCGCGGTGACCTGCTGCGCCGCGCGCCGGAGCTGGTGCTGGCCTTCCGCACCGGCGACGGCATGCACGACTATCCCGACGCGGCCCGCACCGCGGGGGAGCGCACCATGTTCACGGTGGCGGGCGGCGCGGCCGTCCAGTCGCTGCTGGTGGCGCTCGCCGCGGAGGGCCTGGCGTCCTGCTGGGTGGGCTCCACGATCTTCGCCCCGGACGTCGTCCGCGGGGTGCTGGAGCTTCCCGAGGACTGGCAGCCGCTCGGTGCCGTCGCGGTCGGGCTACCGCTCCAACCCCTGACGCCCCGGGCGCCGCGGGACCCGGGAGCGGGGCTCGTGGAGTGGTAGCCGCCGCGGTCGCCGCTGCGGAGCTGGCGGCGTGGCAGCCCGCGGACGCCGACCAGCGCGCGCTCAAGTACGCGCTGCTGGCCTACCTCGACGCCCGTCCCGACGCCTGCGACCGTTCCTGCGTGCCCGGGCACCTCACGGCGTCGGCGCTGGTGGTCGACGCCGCGGGCGAGCACGCCGTGCTGACGCTGCACACCCGGCTCAAGCGCTGGCTCCAGCTCGGCGGCCACTGCGAGCCCGGCGACGAGAGCCTGGTGGCCGCCGCGCTGCGCGAGGCCACGGAGGAGTCCGGCATCTCCGGGCTGACCATCGACCCGGCCCCGTTGCGCGTGGACGTCCACCCGCTCACCTGCTCGCTCGGGGTGCCGACCCGGCACCTGGACGTCCAGTTCCTGGTGCGCGCACCGGCCGGGGCCGAGCCGGTGATGAGCGACGAGTCCGACGACCTGCGCTGGTGGCCGCTGGGCGCCCTGCCCGCGGGCGACCCCTCGCTCGCCGCACTGGCCGCCGCCGCCCGGCGCAGGCTCGGCGCCCTCGCGGCCCGGCGGTGAGAGCACCGGCCAGGGAGGCGGCCGGGGACTCGGATCCGTGCCCCTTGCCATTCTCGGTCCCGAGCCGGCGTCACCCGAACGGCGCGTCATCCGCCGTGCCGGCTGCTGCGCCGAACGGGTGAACATTGGCGTCAGCGACGCCAGAAGAACAGCTCGCCATAGCCGATCGACGCCAGCGTGGCGTCGCCCCCCACCGCCGCGAAGATCAGCCGCCCGAGCTCGAAGAACGCCGTGGACACCCCCGGCACGCCGATGATCAGCAGGAACAGCACGATCGGCGCCCACGGCCGCACGCGCGCGGCGAGCCGGCGCGCCGGTGCCGACAGGAAGGGCTCCAGGATCCCGAAGCCGTCCAGGCCGGGGACGGGCAGGATGTTCAGCACGAACGCGAGCACCTGGACCAGTGCCAGTGCGGACAGGCCGAGCGCGAGGCCCCCGGGCATCGGCACCGCCGCGACGGCCACCGTGCAGAGCGCGCCGATCACGAGGTTGACGGCCGGACCCGCGAACGAGACCAGGCTGCGGACCCCGCGCGACCGCAGTGCCGCATGGTCGATCCACACCGCCCCGCCGGGGAGCGGGATGCCGCCGAGCAGGAGGAAGAACACCGGCAGGACGAAGGACAGCCCGACGTCGGCGTAGCGCCGGATGTCGAGGGTCAGGTACCCCTTCTCGCGTACGGACCGGTCACCGCCGCGGTAGGCGACCGCCGCGTGGCCGAACTCGTGCAGGCACAGCGACACCGCCCAGCCGCCCAGCACGAGCAGGACGATGCCGGTGGTGAGCAGGGCCGACGGCCGTTGCGTGGCCATCGCCGCGAGCACTCCGCCGCCCACGGCCACCGCCAGCAGCACCAGGAACCAGGGGCTTACTCGGTTGGACACGCCATGCACTTAACCACTCTGCTGAACGGGGGACCTTACGGGTGGAGAGTGTCACCCGGATGGCAGCTTCAGCTTGCCAAGCACCAGCCTACAGCGCTGTACTTACACCGCTGTCATTCAGCCGTGGCAGCCATTCGCCGGGGTATGGGGAGGTGGGCGAGTGAACGTGATCACAGACACGCTGACGCTGGTCGAGACGTCGGATCAGGAGCTTCTGGATCCGCCGATGCCGGTGCCGGGATCGGTTCTCGAGCCGTTCGTCCTGGTGGGGGGCGGCCTCGAGGAGGAGGACGAGGAGGGCTGGCAGGAGCGCGCCCTCTGCGCCCAGACCGACCCCGAGGCGTTCTTCCCGGAGAAGGGCGGATCGACCCGGGAGGCCAAGCGCATCTGCTCGGGGTGCGACGTGCGGGCCGAGTGCCTCGACTACGCGCTGGCCCACGACGAGCGCTTCGGGATCTGGGGTGGGCTCTCCGAACGCGAGCGCCGCCGCCTGCGCCGTGGCGAGATCACGGCGGCGGTCTGAGTCAGGCGGGCCCGCCGTCGACGGCGTCGGGTTCGATGTTGAGGTACTCCGCCACCTGCTCCACCAGCACCTCGTGGAGCAGGTCGGCCAGCTCCATGCCGCCCTTCGCCCGTGACTCCAGCGGGCGGCGGTAGAGCACGATCCGGGCCCGGGACGGCTGGCCGTCCGGTCCCAGGCCCGCGGGCACCAGCTGCGCGAGCGGCACGCCGACGTCGGCCAGCACCCCCGCTCCCCACACCACCTCGTCCGGTGAGGTCACCTCGACCTCCGGCACGTCGTCGACGGCCAGGTCGAGGTCGGCGAGCTCGGATCCCCAGCGCAGCTCGATCGGCTCGAGTGCCTCCAGCACCAGCGCGTCGAACCGCTCCGCCCGCGTACGGGTGGCCGGGAGCGACTCGGGGTACAGCAGCCCCCGCAGCCCACGGCCCCGCCGGTCACGCCGGCGGGGGGAGCGGCGCAGGGTGCGGCGTGCGGTGGTCACCCGAGGATCGTAGTCCGCCTCCGACCCCCCGATCGGGTCGTGCGCGCAAACGGTCGCCCCGGCGACGTTTCGCGCGCACGGGCGGCGGAGCCGCTCCCGCGCGTCGCACCTGCCGCGAGAGCGCCGCGCGCGCTATCGTCGCGGGGTGTTGAGCGTCAGGCGGTGTTCGCGTACTGCGTGCACCGAGCTCGCGGTGGCCACGCTCACCTACGTCTACGCCGATTCCACGGCGGTCGTCGGTCCGCTGGCCACCCAGGCCGAGCCGCATTCCTACGACCTGTGCAACCGCCACGCGCACCGGCTGACCGTTCCCCGCGGCTGGGAGGTGGTGCGGTTCGAGGGCGAGTTCGCCGCCCCGCAGCACAGCAGCGACGACCTGACGGCGCTGGCCGAGGCCGTGCGCGAGGCAGGCCGTGCCGACCGCGTCGTGGAGGTCGCGCCCGCCGCGGGCACCGGCCGCCGCGGTCACCTCCGGGTGCTGCCCGGCCCCACTGCCGACTGAACCCCCCGGATAGGGTCTCCAGTCGTGACGGACCTCTCGAACATCGTCAAGGCCTACGACATCCGCGGGGTCGTCGGCGAGCAGATCGACGCCACGATCGTGCGCGATCTCGGCGCGGCCGTGGCGCGGCTGCTGCGCGCCGACGACCCCGGCGTCAGCGCCGTCACCGTCGGCTACGACATGCGCGACAGCTCGCCCGGCCTGGCCGCGGCGTTCGCCGAGGGCGTCACCGGCCAGGGCCTCGACGTCGTCTCCATCGGCCTGGCCAGCACCGACATGCTCTACTACGCCTCCGGCACGCTCGGCCTGCCCGGTGCCATGTTCACCGCGAGCCACAACCCGGCGAGGTACAACGGCATCAAGCTGTGCCGCGCGGGGGCCACCCCGATCGGGCAGGACACCGGGCTCGTGACGATCCGCGAGGACGTCGAGGCCGGGGTGCCGGCCGGTCCCGGCGGCGGCACGGTCACCGAGCGGCACATGCTGGCCGGCTACGCGTCCTACCTGCGCGGCCTCGTCGACATCTCCGGTGGCCGGCCGCTCACCGTCGTGGTGGACGCCGGCAACGGGATGGGCGGGTACACCGTCCCCGCCGTGCTGTCGGGCCTGCCGCTGGAGGTCGTGCCGCTCTACTTCGAGCTCGACGGCACCTTCCCCCCCCACGAGGCCAACCCCCTCGACCCGGCCAACCTGGTGGACCTGCAGAAGCGCGTGGTGGAGGTCGGCGCCGACATCGGCCTCGCGTTCGACGGCGACGCCGACCGCTGCTTCGCCGTGGACGAGCGCGGCGAGCCGGTCAGCCCCAGCGCCATCACCGGGCTGGTGGCCGTCCGCGAGCTCGCGAAGTCGCCGGGCAGCGCCGTGATCCACAACCTCATCACCTCCCGGGCCGTGCCGGAGATCGTGGCCGAGCACGGCGGGCGGGCGGTACGCACCCGCGTCGGCCACTCGTTCATCAAGCAGACGATGGCCGAGACCGACGCCGTGTTCGGCGGCGAGCACTCCGCCCACTACTACTTCCGCGACTTCTGGCGCGCCGACTCCGGGATGCTCGCCGCGCTGCACGTGCTGGCCGCGCTCGGCGAGCAGGACGGCCCGCTCTCGGAGCTGATGGCGGCCTACGAGCGCTACTCCGCGTCCGGCGAGATCAACTCGACGGTCACGGACCAGGCCGGGCGGGTCGCGGCCGTCCGCGAGACCTACGCGGCGCGCGGCGCGGAGTTCGACGAGCTCGACGGGCTCACCGTCAGCCTGCCCGACGGCTCGTGGTTCAACCTGCGCGCGTCGAACACCGAGCCGCTGCTGCGGCTCAACGTCGAGGCAGCCGATGACGCTGCGGTGGGCGCGCTCCGCGACGAGGTGCTCGCGATCGTGCGGGCCTGAGGGCGGCGTTCGTCGCCCCCTGCTGGCAGAGTGAGGTGGGGCTCCGCCTGCGCTGTGCGCGGCGTCGGTCCAGCACCCCGCACGAGAAGGAAGTGACCCCGTGGCCGTAGAGCTCGACCCCCAGCTGCTCGACATCCTGGCCTGCCCCTCCGACGACCACGCGCCGCTGCGGGTGGGCACCGACGCCGACCCCGACGCCGAGGTGCTCACGTGCACGGAGTGCGGCCGGGTGTTCCCGGTGGTCGACGGGATCGCCGTGCTGCTGCTCGACGAGGCGCTGGTCGACGATGCCCGGCCCCTCGACCGCTCCGGGCCCACCGCCGACGCGGGCGGCGCATGATCGTGCTCGACGACACCCTTCTGGGCGACGCGGGCGCGCTGGCTGCGATCGACACGAGCGGCGTGCTCCGCGCCGCGGCCACGGCCGGTGCCCAGGTCCGCTCGGCGGCGCAGGGTGCGCTCGATGCGGGCGTCGGCGATCTCGAGGGCACCCGGCCGCGGGCACTGGTGCTGCTCAGGCGGCCCGGGGCATCGGCCACCGCGACCGGCCTGCTCGCCGCGCTGCTGGGCCCGTCGTGCCCCGTGCCGGTGGTGTCGGTGGACACGATCCCGACCTGGATCGGACCGCTCGACGTGGTGGTCGCGCACACCGCCGATCCGGCCGACGCCGAGCTCGCCGACTCCGTCGCCCGCGCGGTGGGCCGTGGCGCGGAGGTGCTGCTGTCCGCGCCCGCCGAGGGCCCGGTGGCCTCCGCAGGCGGCGGCCGGGTGCGGCTGGTCGAACCCCGCATCCCCGTGCCGCCGGGCCTGGACCTGCCCCGCGCGTTCGCCGTCGGGCTGGTCGTCACCGCGGTGCTCGGGCTGCACACCACGTCGCTCGACCCCGCGCTGGAGGCGCTCGCCGACGTCCTCGACGCCGAGGCGGAGCGCAACCAGCCCGGCCACGACCCGTTCATGAACCCGGCGAAGACGCTCGCGCTGCGGCTGGCCGATCACACCCCGCTGCTGTGGGGCACCGACGCGCTCGCCGCGGCCGTGGCCGAGCACGGCGCCGTCGCGCTGGCCACCCACGCGGGCGTGGTGGCGAACGCGTCCGAGGTGGGCCGAGCGACCACCGCCACCGCGCTGCTGCGGGCGCTGGACACCGGCGCCGAGCGCGACATCTTCCACGACCCCTTCGACGACCCGCCGGCCGCGGAGGCGCTGCCGGTGCGGCTCGTGCTCCTCGGCACCGGCGAGGAGGACCCCGGTCAGATGCTGCTGCGCAGCCGCGGTTGGAGCCGCACCGGGCGCGCCAGCGCGCCGGCCGATGTGCTCCACCCCGTCGAGGAGGTGGCCCGCGGCGCCCGGCACGCCGCGCTGCTGCGGGCCGGGCTGCTCGCGTCCCGCTTCGACGTGGCCGCGGTGTACCTCGGCCTGGCCACCCGCACCATCGCGCCGGCCTGAGGAGGGCGACATGGAGATCCTGGAGAACCCGGTTCGGCCCTACGCGTGGGGCTCGCGCACGGTGATCGCCGAGCTGCTCGGCGAGCAGGTGCCCTCGCCGCACCCGCAGGCCGAGATGTGGCTCGGCGCGCACCCGGCGGACCCGTCGTGGGTCGTGCGTCCCGACGGACGGCGCACCTCGCTGCTCGACGTGGTGGGCGCCGATCCCGAGGGGATGCTCGGGGTGAAGCGTGCGGTCCGCTGGGACGCCACGCTGCCGTTCCTGCTCAAGGTGCTCGCGGCCGACGAGCCGCTGTCGCTGCAGGCCCACCCGAGCCTGGAGCAGGCCCGCGCCGGTTTCGCGCGTGAGGACGCGGCGGGGGTGCCGCGCGACGCCGCCGACCGCAACTACCGCGACGCCAACCACAAGCCCGAGCTGATCTGCGCGCTCACGGAGTTCCACGCGCTCGTCGGGTTCCGCGACCCGGCCGCCACGCTCCTGCTGCTCCGCGCGCTCGACGTCCCCGAGCTCGCCGCACACGTGGAGCTGCTCGCGGCCCAGCCCGACGCCGCCGGGCTGCGGGCGCTGTTCACCACATGGATCACGCTGCCGCAGTCGTCGCTCGACGTA
Organism: Mycobacteriales bacterium; assembly: GCA_038320445.1. Classification (GTDB taxonomy): domain Bacteria; phylum Actinomycetota; class Actinomycetes; order Mycobacteriales; family Pseudonocardiaceae; genus Pseudonocardia. The sequence continues at coordinate 537 of JBBQEF010000231.1, read as the reverse complement.
CTGGTGCCGGCGCTGCAGGCCGGCTGCGTCCGGCTGGCGGGCGACGCCGGCGAGCTGCACGCCGAGGCCCGCACCGTGCTGGAGCTCTCCGAGCGCTACCCCGGCGACGCGGGTGTCCTGGCCGCGTTGCTGCTCAACCGCATCACGATCCGGCCCGGCGAGGCGCTCTACCTGCCCGCCGGCAACCTGCACGCCTACCTGGAGGGCGCCGGCATCGAGCTGATGGCGAACTCCGACAACGTGCTCCGCGGCGGCCTCACCCCCAAGCACGTCGACGTCCCCGAGCTGTTGCGGGTGCTCGACTTCGCCGCGGGCCCGCCGCCGGTGCTCACCGGCCGGCCCGAGAGGGAGTGGGTCCGCTACGACACGCCCGCCGAGGAGTTCCTGCTGCGCCGTCTCGACGCCGGCGATCCCGACCCGGCCGGCGTTGCCGTACCCGACGGCGGCCCGAGGATCCTGCTGTGCACGGCAGGGGCGGCGTGCGTCCGCAGGGGCGGAGAGGGCGTCGAGGTGACGCGCGGCCGCTCGGTGTGGCTG
>JBBQEF010000230.1:0-9294 GCA_038320445.1 Mycobacteriales bacterium | reverse complement strand
GTGCGCTGCACGCTGCGCATCTTCGCCCCGGCGGGCATCGGGCCCTTCGGCATCGCCTGGGCGCGGGAACCGAGCGCGGCGAGGCGCTTCTCGATGGTGTCCATCTCGGCGGGGGTGATGTTGCGCGGCAGCTTCGTCATGTGGCGCTGCAGCTTGGAGAGCGGGATCTGGCCCTCGTCGTTGCCGACGATGACGTCGTAGATCGGCATGGTGCCGGCCACACGCGCGATCCGCTTCTTCTCCTGCGCCAGCAGGTTCTTGACGCGGTGGGGGGCGCCCTCGGCGACCAGGATGACGCCGGGGCGGCCGATCACGCGGTGCACGGCGTCGAGGTGGGTGGTGCCGGCGACCCCCTGCTCCACCCGCCACTGGCCGCGCATGGTGTCGAGCGCCCAGCCCGCCGCGCCCGGCTGGCCCTCGGCCTTCCCGTACACGTTCTTCTGCACGCGGCGTCCGAACACGCTGACGGCCGCGAGCAGTCCGAACGCGATGCCCACCGGCAGCGTGATCCACTGGAAGTCCCAGAACCAGGAGACGGCGAACACGAGCAGCACCGGCACGAGGAACGCGCCGACCATCCACGGGATGAGGCCCTTGTCCTCACGGCGCTGGGTCTTGAACGCCTCCCAGATCTGCTTGCGCCGAAGCTTCGACGCAGCACGCTTCTCGCGCTTGGCATCCGCTTGCGCGATCTTCTGAGCTGCCTTGTCGGGCTTACCGGCCATACCAGCAGGATACGGGTCAGGCGTGCTGCCGGGCGAGCAGGGAGCGCGCTTCCTGGGCGGCGGCGCCCTCGGTGGCCAGGTGCTCCAGCCCGGCGGGCAGCTTTTCGCCCCGGTGAGCCTTGGTCTGGGCGTAGAGGCGGCCCGCCCGGTAGGACGAACGGACCAGCGGCCCGGCCATCACCCCGGCGAACCCCATCTCCTCGGCGGCCTCGGAGTGCTCGACGAACTCCTCGGGCTTGACCCACCGCTCGACCGGGTGGTGGCGCGCCGACGGGCGCAGGTACTGGGTGATGGTGATGATCTCGCAGCCGGCCGCGTGCAGGTCGCGCAGGGCGGACACCACCTCCTCGGGGGTCTCGCCCATGCCCAGGATGAGGTTCGACTTGGTGACCAGCCCGGCCCGGCGCGCCTTGGTGATCACTTCCAGCGAGCGCTCGTAGCGGAACGCGGGGCGGATCCGCTTGAAGATCCGCGGCACCGTCTCCAGGTTGTGCGCGAGCACCTCCGGGCGGGCGGCGAACACCTCGTCGAGCTGGACGTCGATGGAGGTGAAGTCCGGGATCAGCAGCTCGACGCCGGTGCCGGGGTTGAGCCGGTGGATCTGGAGGACGGTCTCGGCGTAGAGCCAGGCGCCGCCGTCGGGCAGGTCGTCGCGGGCCACGCCGGTGACGGTGGAGTAGCGCAGGCCCATCTGGGCGACGGACTCGGCGACGCGGCGGGGCTCGTCGCGGTCCAGGTCGGCGGGCTTGCCGGTGTCGATCTGGCAGAAGTCGCAACGCCGGGTGCACTGCTCGCCGCCGATGAGGAAGGTGGCCTCGCGGTCCTCCCAGCACTCGTAGATGTTGGGGCAGCCGGCCTCCTCGCACACGGTGTGCAGGCCACCCGCGCGGACGAGTGCCTTGAGCTCGGTGTACTGCGGGCCGGTGCGGGCCTTCGTGCGGATCCACGCAGGCTTGCGCTCGATCGGGGTCTCGGAGTTGCGGACCTCGAGGCGCAGCAACTTGCGGCCTTCGGGAGCGATCGTCACGATTTCAGGCTACGCCCGCGCCTCCGGCCCGGCAGTGTCTGCTCCCCGCACCCGGATCGGTCCGGCGCGCCCACCGGCGCCGGGACGCGGCGTAGCGTGAGCCCATGGGTTCCTGCCGCAGCAGCTCCGACGCCGTGCGGGTCGACCGGCTCGGCAGCGTCGAGTACCTCGCCGCCTGGGACACCCAGCGCGAGAATGCCGCCGCCCGCCGCGAGGGCGGCTCCGACGTGCTGATGCTGCTGGAGCACCCGTCGGTGTACACCGCGGGCAAGCGCACGCAGCCCGGGGACCGTCCGATGGACGGCACGCCCGTCGTCGACGTCGACCGTGGCGGTCGCATCACCTGGCACGGGCCGGGCCAGCTGGTCGGGTACCCCATCGTCGGGCTGGCCGCGCCGCTCGACGTGGTCGACTACGTGCGGCGGCTGGAGGAGGCGCTCATCCGCGTGGCGCACGACCTCGGTGTCACGGCAGCCGGACGCATCGACGGCCGCAGCGGCGTGTGGCTGCCGGCCGGCGCCGGGCGCCCCGAGCGGAAGATCGCGGCCATCGGCGTGCGGGTGCAGGGCGGCGTCACGCTGCACGGCTTCTCGCTGAACTGCGATCCCGATCTCTCCGCGTTCGATCGCATCGTGCCGTGCGGGATCGCCGATGCGGGCGTCAGCTCCCTGTCGATCGAACTGGATCGCGACGTCCCGGTGCGCGAGGTGATCGACGCGGCGCAGGTCGCCGCGCTGGACGCGATCGAGGGCGTGCTGCCGGTTTCGGTGCACGAGGTGGCGAGGGCCACGGCACCCGCCGGGCTGGACCTGCGCCTGCACCCGGCCCTGCACTGACCGAACCGCAGCACGGTGACTGTGCTCCGGTTCGGTCGTAGCAGTGTCACCCTGCTGTGGCGCGTGGATCCCCCAACGATGCGAGCACTGCCTCCGCCGCGCGCCTACCGCTGACCAGCGCACCCTGCTGGCTGGGCGTGTCGCGGTGGTCGCCGGCCACGAACAGGCCGTCGCCCAGCTCCACCGCACTGCGCAGGGGGCGCCCGGGAGGGAACGCGGGGAGCGCGTCCCGGATCTCGGACGTGTGCAGGTGCAGCCAGTCGCCGGTGGGCACGCCGTAGATGCGGGCCAGCTCGCGGCGCACCACGGCCTCGTCGATCGCCGTGCCGAGCACCGTCGACGACACGAGAGCCTGCCCACCGGGGGCGTACTCGGGAGCGGCCGCGGTCAGGACCACCGTGTTCGCGATCGGCCCGCCGGTCGCGTCGAGGTGCAGCAACGGCGAGCGCGTCGGGGCGACCGGCGGCACGTGGTAATAGGTGGTGAGCGTGTACATCGCGGGGACGTCGAGGCCGGGGAGCAGCCGACCGGCCGTCACGGGGTCGGTGGCGACCACCACCGCACGGGCGGTGCGCTCGCCGTCGTCGGTGCGCACCACCCCGGGGCGGACGTCGCTGGCCCACCTCCCGAGCTGCAGCACCCCGGCCGGGAGCGCGGCGGCGAGCCGGGCCGGCAGCGCGCCCATCCCGGCGCCCGGCACGGCGATGGTGCCCAGCGCGAAGCTCCGCCACACCAGCCGGACGTACGCCGCCGACGTGGCGAGCGCGGCCTCGCCCAGCACCCCGGACAGGAACGGGCGCAGGAACCGTTCGACGACCGGCCCGTCCAGCCCGGCGGCCGCGAGGTCCTGGGCGGCGGAGCGGTCGATGCGTTCCGCGGAACGCTGCGGCGGGGCGGCCAGTACTCGCGCGGTCCAGGCCACGAGCCGGGCTTTCGCGACCACCGGTAACAGCCGGTCCGTGGCGGTGGACCAGGCCCGTGACGGGCGGCGGGCGGGGTTGGCGAACGTGTGCAGGCCGGCCCCGTCGCGGATCGCGGCCCCCGGCTCGAACGCGCGCAGCGTCAGCGGTTCCAGCCGGCCGCCGAACGCGGCGCGCAACGCGGGGTAGGAGGTGTTGAGGACCTGGAAGCCGCGGTCGAGCCGGAAGCCGTCCACGAGGTCGGTGGCGATGCGCCCGCCGGGCCGGTCGGCGCCGTCGAGCAGGGCGACGTCGAGCCCGCGCCTCGTCAGGAGCTGCGCGGCCCGCAGCCCCGCCAGCCCCGCCCCGATGACGATCACATCGTGCGAGCTCATGTGCCGATGGCTGCCGCGAGCGCCTCGGTGACCGTGTGGTGGCGGAACTGGTAACCGGCGGCCTGCAGCTTCGCGGGCACGGCGCGCTGCCCGTTCAGCAGCATCTCCTCACCCATCGCCCCCAGCAGTCCCTTGATCGCGAACGCCGGCACCGGGATGGACGTCGGCCTGCCGACCGCTGCCGCGAGCGCTTTCGTGAACTCGGCGTTCGTGACGGGCGTGGGCCCCGTGAGGTTGAGCGGCCCGCTGATCGTGTCGTGCTCCAGCGCGAAGCGGATGCCGCCCACCTCGTCGTCCAGGGAGACCCACGGCTGGTACTGCGTGCCCGAGCCCAGCCGCCCGCCGAGGAACGACTTGAACAGCGGCCGCAGCGTGCCCAGCAGCCCGCCCGCGGGGGAGAGGACGAGGCCGGTGCGCAGCAGCACCACCCGAGCTCCGGCGTCCTGGGCCTTCTGGGTGGCGGCCTCCCAGTCGCGGCACACCTCGGCGAGGAAGCCGGTGCCGGACGGCGTGCTCTCGTCGACCGCGCGGCCGCCGGTGTCGCCGTAGAAGCCCACGGCCGAGCCCGACAGGAACGCGGGCACGCCGTGGTCGGCCACGGCCGCGGCCAGCACCTCGGTCGGGACGGTGCGGCTGTCGCGGATGAGCTGCTTGCGCGCCCCGCTCCAGGGCCGATCGGCGATGCCCACCCCGTTGAGGTTGAGCACCGCGTCGACGCCGTCGAACGTGGCGTCGTCGATCCGGCCCGCGGGCGGGTCCCAGCCACGCTCGTCGGGGGCGGCAGGCACCCGGCGCACGAGACGGAGGACGTCGTGACCTGCGGACCGCAGGTCGGCGACGAGGGCAGTACCGATCAGACCGGACGAACCGGCGATGACGACGCGCACGCCGTGATCCTCTCGAAGTCGGAAGGCAGGCGCGACCCGGACGCTAGAGGCCGAGGTCGGCCTCGAAGGCGCCGTCCTCCAACCTGGCCTTGATCGCGCCGACGAACCGGCCGGCGTCGGCGCCGTCGACCAGGCGGTGGTCGTAGGTGAACGGCAGGTAGCACACCGAACGGATCGCGATGACGTCGTCGCCGTCCGGCCCGCTGATCACCGTGGGCTGCTTCGTGATCGCGCCCGTGCCGAGGATTCCGACCTGCGGCTGGTTGATGATCGGCGTGTCGAACAGCGCGCCCGCGCTGCCGATGTTGGTGACGGTGAACGTGCCGCCCGACAGCTCGTTCGGCCCGATCTTGTTGTCGCGCGTGCGAGCTGCGACATCGGCGATCTTCCGGGCCAGTCCCGCGACGCTGAGGTCCTCAGCGTTCTTGATCACCGGGACGAGGAGGCCGCGAGGGGTGTCGACCGCCACCGCGAGGTGCACGTGCCCGTGGTAGGTGACTTCCCTGGTCTCCTCGTTGATCGACGCGTTGACCTGCGGGAACTGCTTGAGGGCCTCCACCGTGGCCTTCACGAAGAACGGCAGGTAGGTGAGCTTGACGCCTTCGCGCCGCTCGAAATCGGCCTTCGCGCGGGCCCGCAGCTTCGCGATGCGGGTGACGTCCACCTGCTGCACGGTGGTGAGCTGCGCCGAGACGCTCAGCGACTCGGTCATGCGCTGCGCGATCACCTGCCGCAGGCGCGGCATCTTCACGGTGGTGCCGGGCGTCGGAGCGCCGGCCGCGGGCCTGGCGGGCTGGCGGGGGGCCGCGGGCGGGGATGCGGCCGGTGTCGTGTCCGGAGCGGGCTGCGGCTCGGGCTCGGCGGGCTTCCTCGCGTCGGCCGCCGCCAGCACGTCCTGCTTGCGAATGCGCCCGCCGACCCCGGAGCCGGTGAGCGTGGAGAGGTCGACGTCGCTCTCGGCGGCCAGCTTGCGCACCAGCGGCGTGACGTACGGCGCACCGGTCGGAGCGGAATCGGCCGGGCGGTCGTCGGCGGGTGCCGCCGCGGCCGCACCGTTGCTCGACGAGGCCTCCGCGGCGACCGGTTCCGGCGCGGGCTCCGGGGCCGGGGCCGGGGCTGGGGCCGGGGCAGGGGCCGGGGTGGGCTCGGCCGCCTTCGGCGCGGGTGCGGCCGAAGCGTCACCGATGACGGCCAGCTGCCCGCCGACGTCGACGGTCTCGTCCTCCTGTGCGGTGATCTCCAGCAGCGTGCCGGCGACCGGTGAGGGGATCTCGGTGTCGACCTTGTCGGTGGACACCTCCAGCAGCGGCTCGTCGACCTCGACGGAGTCGCCGACCTGCTTGAGCCAGCGCGTGACGGTGCCCTCGGTGACGCTCTCGCCCAGCTCCGGCATGGTGATCGCCTGGCCGGAGGCGGTGCTCGTCGCCTCCGCCTGCGGAGCCGGGGCGGGCTCCTCGACCGCGCTCGGAGCGACGGCCGGCTCGGGCGCCTTCTCCTCGGGGGCGGGCGCCTTCTCCTCGGGCGCCGGGGCCTCGGCCGCGGGCTCGTCGCCGTCCCCGGCACCCGCTTCGGCGATCACGGCCAGCTCGCCGCCGACCTCGACGGTCTCGTCCTCGCCCGCGACGATCCGCTGCAGCACACCGGCCGCGGGTGAGGGGATCTCGGTGTCGACCTTGTCGGTGGAGACCTCGAGCAAGGGCTCGTCGACCTCGACATGGTCGCCCTCCTGCTTGAGCCACCGGGTGACGGTGCCCTCGGTCACACTCTCACCGAGGGCGGGCATCTGGACGGAGAAGGCCATGTCGGGTCGAGCTCCTCTTGCTACGCGGGTCAGGGGGATCGGGGGTGGCCAGGATCAGCTGTGACTGTGGAGCGGCTTGCCGGCCAGCGCCAGATGGGCCTCGCCGAACGCCTCGTTCTGGGTGGGGTGGGCGTGGATCAGGGCGGCCACGTCCTCGGCCTGGGCGTCCCAGTTGTAGACCAGCTGGGCCTCGCCGATGAGCTCGCCGAAACGCGCGCCCACCATGTGCAGGCCCACCACCGGCCCGGGGGTGCCCTCGGCGCCGCTCTTGATCAGCTTGATGGCGCCCTGCGTCTGCAGGATCTGGCTCTTGCCGTTGCCCGCGAGGTCGTAGGTGAGCGTCTGGATCTCACCGTACTTCTCCCTGGCCTGCGCCTCGGTCAGGCCGACGGACGCGACCTCGGGCTCGCAGTAGGTCACGCGGGGGATGCCGGCCTCGTCGATGACCGGGGGCTTGAGCCCGGCGATGTCCTCGGCGACGAAGATGCCCTGGGCGAAGCCGCGATGGGCCAGCTGCAGCCCCGGCACGATGTCGCCGACCGCGTACACGTTCGGCAGGTTGGTGCGCAGGCGCTCGTCGGTGAGGACGAAGCCGCGTTCCATCGTGACCCCGGCCTCCTCGTACCCGTGCCCGGTGGTGTTGGGCCCGCGGCCCACGGCGACGAGCAGGTAGTCGGCCTCGAGCTCCTCGCCGGACTCCAGCGAGACGGTGACCGCGTCGTCGGTCTGCTTGGCGCCGGTGAACCGCACGCCGGTCTTGAAGGCGATCTTGCGGCGGCGGAACGCGCGCTCCAGCAGCTTGGACGCGAACTCGTCCTCGTTGGGGACCAGGCGGGGCAGCGCCTCGACGATGGTGACCTCGGAGCCGAAGCTCTTGAACACCGACGCGAACTCGACGCCGATCACGCCGCCGCCGAGCACCACGACCCGCTGCGGCACCTCGTCCAGGCGGATGGCCTCGCTGCTGGTGATGATGCGGCCGCCGATGTCCAGGCCGGGGAGGCTGCGCGCGTAGCTGCCGGTGGCCAGCACGACCTTCTTGCCTACGTAGCGGTCGTCACCCACGACCACCGCGTTCGGGCCCTCGAACCGGCCCGTGCCGTCCACCAGGGTGATCTTGCGGGACTTCACCAGGCCCTGCAGGCCCTTGTAGAGCTTGGCGATCACGCCGTCCTTGTAGGAGTTCACCCCGGCCATGTCGATCCCGGCCAGCGAGCTCTTGACGCCGACCTTGTCGCCCTCCCGGGCGCTGTCGGCCACCTCGGCCGCGTGCAGGAGGGCCTTGGTGGGGATGCAGCCGTAGTGCAGGCAGGTGCCGCCCAGCTTGTCGCGCTCCACCAGCACGACCGACATCCCCAGTTCCGCCGCACGCAGCGCACAGGCGTAGCCGCCTGATCCGCCGCCCAGAATGACCAGGTCCGCGTTGTGCTCGGGCACGTCTGCACTCCCTACCGAATAGCCGACTCACGGCATGTCACGCCGCCGACGCCATCTTGTCATCCGGAGCCCCGACATGTCGGAACTGGTGGCCGTCCGACGTCGTTGGTCCCCCGAGGAGGTGGCCGTCACCGACACCACGATGCTGCTCGTCGACTCCGGTGGGGCCTGGACGCGGCAGCATCGCCGGCCCGGCGGTCGCCCGCAAGCCGGCGAGGAGCCTGAACATCCCGGTGTACGACGTGGAGATCCTGGGCTATCCCCGGCGCATGCGCGACCACGACGCGCGGCAGAAGGTCCTCAGGGAACGCGAACGCCGCCGCGACCTCGGTGGCTGAGCTGTCGCGTCCACCCGGCCAGGATACCGGTCAGCCGTGCTCGGCGATGTCCTGGAGTACCGCGAACAGGGTGCGCACGGGCACGCCCGTGCCGCCCTTCGTGGTGTAGCCGTAGGGGCCGCTGGTGTGGAAGCTGGGCCCGGCGACGTCGAGGTGCGCCCAGGCCAGGCCCTCGGGCACGAACTCGCGCAGGAACGTGGCAGCTACCAGCATCCCGCCCCAACGCGCGCCGGTGACGTTGGCGAGGTCGGCGACGCGGGAGTCCAGCTCGGCGCGCATGTGCTCGGGCAGCGGCATGGCCCAGCCGTCCTCGCCGCAGGCACGGGCCAGGCGCGCGACCCGGTCGCGGAAGTCCTCCGAGCCCATGACGCCCATCGTCCGCAGCCCGAGCGCCACCTGCTGCGCGCCGGTGAGCGTGGACGTCTCGATCAGGTAGTCGGGGTCGTCCTCCCCGGCGCGGACGATCGCGTCGGCCAGGATCAGCCTGCCCTCGGCGTCGGTGTTGAGCACCTCGACGGTCCTGCCGCCGTACATGCGCAGCACGTCACCGGGCCGGTAGGCGGTGTCGGACGGCATGTTCTCGGCCATCGGGACCGTCGCGGTGACGGCCACCGGCAGCTCCAGCCGGGCGGCGAGCACCGTCGTCGCGATGACGGCCGCGGCCCCACCCATGTCGGACGTCATCGCGTCCATGCCGGCCGCCGGCTTGATGGAGATGCCGCCGGTGTCGAAGGTGATGCCCTTGCCCACCAGCGCGATGCGGGCCTTGGCGCGGCGCGGTGCGTGGTGCAGCCGGACCAGCCTCGGCGGGCGCGACGATCCCATCCCCACGCCGAGGATGCCGCCGTAGCCGCCCTTCTTCAGCGCCTTCTCGTCGAGCACCTCGACGGTCAGCCCGGCCTCGGCGGCGGCGGCCTGAGCGCGGTCGGCGAACTCGGCGGGGAAGAGG
>JBBQEF010000229.1:0-9299 GCA_038320445.1 Mycobacteriales bacterium | reverse complement strand
CGTGCAGCGGCAGGAAGATGTCGTCGTACATGCCGGACAGGCCGCGCAGCGCGAGCCGCTGCCCACCGACGGCGATCTCCCGCTCCGCCACGCCGAACTCGGCGCCCTCCCGGGCGACCTGCGCCCCGACCTCGACGCAGCGCTCCAGCAGCACCTCGGCCACCGCCTTGTCCTGCGCGGCGAGGACGGCGACCGCGCCCGGCTTGATGATCCCGGCCTTCTCGCGCGCGATGCCCAGCACGTCGACGCCGAGGAACTCCGCGTGGTCCAGCCCGATCGGCGTGATCACCGCGACGTCGGCGTCGGCGACGTTGGTGGCGTCCCAGCGCCCGCCGAGCCCGACCTCGACGACGCCCGCCTCGACGGGCGCATCGGCGAACGCGGCGAAGCCCATCGCGGTGAGCACCTCGAACTTGGAGAGCGTGCCGTGCCGGGCGTCGACGATGTCGACGCCCGGCAGCACGTCGCGGTAGAGCTCCACGTAGCGCTCGGGCGTGACCGGCCGGTTGTCGATGTTGATCCGCTCGGTCGCCCGCTGCAGGTGCGGGCTGGTGTAGCGACCGGTGCGCAGGCCGACCTCGGTGAGGAGCGCATCGACCATCCGGGCGGTGGACGTCTTCCCGTTCGTGCCGGTCAGGTGCACGATCGGGTAGCCGCGGTGCGGCTCGCCCAGCACGTCCACGAGCGCGGCGATCCGCTCCAGCGAGGGCTCCATGACCGTCTCGGGCCAGCGCTTGTCCAGCTCCGCCTCGACCGCGAGGAACTCCGCGTTGCTCGCCACCGTCGACGTCGCGGGGACGACGTCGGGGGAGTCACCGCCACGGATCGCGTCGAGGACGTGCGAGATCACGGCGTCCTCGGGCGACGGGATCTCGCCTTCCCCTTCGGGGCCGCTCACAGCACTGCGAGCCGGGCGGTGATCCGCTCGATGTCGGCCGCCGCAGCCGCGCGGCGGGTGCGGATGCCGTCGACGATCTCGGCCGGGGCCTTGTCGACGAACTTCGGGTTGCCCAGCTTCTTGTCGGACTGGTCGAGCTCCTTCCGGGCCGCCGCGAGGTCGCGGCCCAGGCGGGCTTGCTCCGCGGCGACGTCGATGGCGCCGGACGTGTCGAGCTCGACGTGGACCGGGCCGCCGCGCAGGACGACGTCGAGGGTGGCGGTCGGCGTGAACCCGGCGCCCGCGGCCTCGAGGCGGACCAGTGCGGCGACGGCGGCGCGGTGACCGGAGAGCCCGGCCTCGTCCAGCCCGACGAGCCGGGCCGCGACACGGCGGCTGTCGGGCACCCGCTGCTCCGTGCGGAAGCGGCGGACCTCGGTGACCAGCCGCTGCAGGTCGACGACGCGCGCAGCAGCAGCCGCGTCGACGGGTGTGCCGGGCGCGACGGGCCACTCCGCGACGACGATCGACTCCCCGCCGGTCAGCGCCGTCCACAGCGCCTCGGTGATGAACGGGCTGATCGGGTGCAGCAGGCGGAGCAGCGCGTCGAGGGCATGGCCGAGGACCGCCCGCGTGCCGTCGGCGGTGGCGTCGTCGGCGGCCAGCTGCGGCTTGGCCAGCTCGACGTACCAGGCGCAGAACTCGTCCCACGTGAAGTGGTAGAGCGCCTCGGTGGCCTTCGCGAACTGGTAGTCCTCCAGCAGCGCGTCGACCTGGTCGCGGACCTCGCGCAGCCGGCCGAGTATCCAGGCGTCGGCGTCGGTCGGGCGGGCGGGCAGCGGCAGCGCGGGCGATGCGCCGTGGGACAGCGCGAACCGCGTGACGTTCCACAGCTTGGTGCCGAAGTTGCGCGCGGATGCGACGTTGTCCTCGCCGATCGGGCCGTCGGTGCCCGGGTTGGCCACCCGGGCCAGCGCGAACCGCAGGGCGTCGGTGCCGTAGTCGTCCATCCAGACGTTCGGGTCGACGGTGTTGCCGACCGTCTTCGACATCTTCTTGCCGGACTGGTCACGGACCATGCCGTGCAGCGCGACGGTGTCGAACGGCCGCTCGCCCATCGCGTACAGGCCGAACATCATCATCCGCGCGACCCAGAAGAAGAGGATGTCGTAGCCCGTGACCAGCACCGACGTGGGGTAGAACTTCTCCAGGTCCGGCGTTGCGTCCGGCCAGCCCAGCGTCGAGAACGGCCACAGGCCCGAGGAGAACCAGGTGTCGAGGACGTCCTCGTCCTGGGTGTAGCCCGCGGGCGGCTCCTCGCCGGGGCCGGTGCAGACGACCTCGCCGTCGGGGCCGTACCAGACCGGGATGCGGTGGCCCCACCACAGCTGGCGGGAGATGCACCAGTCGTGCATGTCGTCGACCCAGTCGAACCAGCGCGGTTCGAGCTCCTTCGGGTGGACCACGACGTCGCCGCTGCGGACGGCGTCGCCCGCGGCCTTCGCCAGCGGCCCGACCTTCACGAACCACTGCAGCGACAGGCGCGGCTCGATGGGCTCGAACCTGCCGCGTGACGCGTGCCCGACGCTGTGGACGTACGGGCGCTTCTCGGCGACGATCCGGCCCTGGGCCGCGAGCGCCTCGCGCACCTTCACCCGCGCCTCGAACCGGTCCATGCCGTCGAACCCGGTGCCCGTGTTCGCGATCCGCCCGGTCTCGTCCATGATCGTCGGCATCGGCAGCCCGTGGCGCCGGCCGATCTCGAAGTCGTTCGGGTCGTGGGCCGGGGTGACCTTGACCGCGCCGGTGCCGAACGCCGGGTCGACGTGCTCGTCCGCGATGATCGTGATCATCCGCCCGACCAGCGGCAGCTCGATCTCGGTGCCGACCAGGTGCGCGTAGCGCTCGTCGCCCGGGTGGACGGCGACGGCGGTGTCCCCCAGCATCGTCTCGACGCGGGTGGTGGCGACGACGATCGCGTTCTCCCCGTCGCCGTAGCGCATGGAGACGAGCTCGCCATCGACCTCCTTGTGCTCGACCTCGACGTCGGAAAGGACGCTGCGCATCTCGGGCGACCAGTTGACCATGCGCTCCGCGCGGTAGATCAGCCCGTCGTCGAAGAGCCGTTTGAAGATCGTGAGGACGGCGCGGTTGGAACGCTCGTCCATGGTGAACCGCTCGCGCGTCCAGTCGACGCTGTCGCCGAGCCGTCGCATCTGGGCCAGGATCGCGCCACCGTGCTCCTCCTTCCAGGCCCACGTCCGCTCGATGAACGCCTCGCGCCCCAGCTCGCGGCGGCTGGTGCCCTCGGCCGCGAGCGCACGCTCGACCAGCGCGTGCACGGCGATGGACGCGTGGTCCATGCCGGGCAGCCACAGCGTCTCGTAGCCCTGCATGCGCCTGCGGCGGCACAGGACGTCGATGAGCGTGTGCTCGAAGGCGTGGCCGATGTGCAGGCTGCCCGTGACGTTGGGCGGGGGGATGACGATGCAGAACGGCGGCTTCTCCGACGCCGGGTCGGCCGTGAAGTAGCCGGCCTCGACCCACCGCTCGTACAGGCCGGCCTCTACCTCACCCGGAGTCCACTGGGCGGGGAGCTCGGCCGTGCGCGGTGGAAGGGTGTCGGTCACCCCGCCAAGTCTACGAGCCCCCTGCACCCCGGTATCCCCCACCCGCGGGTCGCGCGCACACAGGGCCCGACCCGCGGGTGTTCAGGTGGGGAGCAGGAGGGCGTGCAGGCGGTCGAAGCCGAGGACCGGCGCCAGTGCCCGGCGGCCGACCAGCGCCGGATCCAGGGATCGGACCTGGCCGCCGGTCGGCTCGTAGACGTGCCAGGTCCCGTCCTCCGCGGCGCTCAGGGCCATGCAGTAGTGCCGGGGCACGAGAGGGCCGATCAGGAGCGGGACGGGGCGGCCTGCCGCGAGGGCGGCGCGGGTGGCGTCGAGGGCGGCCGCGACGTCGGACCCGGACATGTCGTCGACGAGACGCACGTGGTAAGGCCCGGCGCCCGGTGCGTGCCGGCGCAGCCAGTCCACCATCCCCCACGGGGACGTGCCGATGGCCTGGGGCCAGAACCGCGTCGACTCGCGGTGCACCTGCTTCTGCCGGGCGTCGAAGCGGGCGCCGAACCCGGCCGTGACGCCCGCCGTGGCGCCGGCCAGCGCCCCGGTCCGCCCGACGGCCGCATCGTCGAGCCGCTGCGTCTCGGCCGGATCGGCCCACGCCGCGAGCGCGACGAGCACCGCGGAACCGCAGGTCGTGCCGTCCACCTGGTCGAGCCGGGCACCCCCGCGGCGCTGCTCCCCCAGCTGGTCGGTGATCAGCGGTTGCCGACCGCCTGCGAGCGGCCGGACCTGCGAGGTCAGTATCGGCCGCTGCCGGCCACGGCCGACCCGGATCTGTGCCTGCCGCCCGAGCCCGCACACCGTTCGCATGGGGCGATCCTCCCCCAGCCCGGGCGGGTTACACCATGCCGCGACGGTCCAGCCGCCAGGACACGAGGCCGAGCCCGATCGCGCCGACCGCGAGCCCGGCGCCCAGCCAGGCCGGGGCCGTGAACCCCAGGCCCGCCGCGATCGCGACGCCGCCCAGGGCCGGGCCGAGCGAGTTGCCGACGTTGAACGCGGACGTGTTGGCGGCGCTGGCCAGTGTCGGCGCCGCCCCGGCCAACGCGAACACGCGCGCGTTGAGCGGTGCGGCGATGACGAACGCCACCACACCGAGCAGCACCACCAGCGCGACCATGACGGCGGGCACCGGGGCGAACAGCCCGACGAGCACCAGCAGGACGACCACCCCGGCCAGCGATCCGAACAGCGTGGACCAGGGATGGGCGTCGGCGATCCGGCCGCCGACGACGACGCCGACGAAGCTGCCGAGCCCGAATCCCAGCTGCACCACCGGGACCCACACCGCGTCGAGGCCGGTGACGTCGGTCAGCAGGGGCGCGATGTAGCTGACCAGCCCGACGACGGCCGCCTGGTAGAGCGCCGTGGTGCCGAAGGCGAGCCAGATCCGCCCGCGCCGGAACGCGACGATCTCCGCGGACAGCCGCGGCGCCACGTCACCGGAGGGCCGGTTGCGGACGCTGGCCAGCACCCCGACGACGCCGAGTGCCGCCAGCCCACCGACGGCCCAGAAGGAGGCGCGCCACCCGAACTGCTGGCCCACCAGCGTGCCGAGCGGGATGCCGGCGACGTTGGACACGGTGAGCCCGGCCAGCAGCACCGAGAGGGCACGGGCCCGGTCCTGCGGCCCGACCGACGAGACGGTGACCACGGCCGCCACCGCCCAGAAGGCACCCATCGCCACTGCGGTGACGATCCGCGCCGCGAGCATCACGCCGTAGTCCTGTGCGAGCGCTCCGGCCACCTGCCCGGCGGCGACCACCACCAGCGCCGCCACGAGGGTGGTGCGGCGCGGCATCCGCAGCGTCAGCACGGCCATGGCCGGTGCCCCGACGATCATGCCGACCGCGAACGCCGAGATCAGGTAGCCGGCCTGCGGGATGGTCACCGCCAGGTCGGCGGCGATCTCCGGCAGCAGGCCCGCGATCATGAACTCGCTGGTGCCGAGCGCGAAGACGCAGGCAGCGAGCACCGACACGACCCGCGGGATGCGGACGCGGGTCGGCGCGTCGGCTCGGACGGTCGCGGATTCCCCCCGGATGTGCACGGTAGGTGTCAACCTCGGCGGAGCTCGCGGGATTTCTGGACGGGGCACTAGGTTTCCGCCATGGCTGAACTGACCTCCGAGGTGCGTGCGTTCCTGTCCGAGGGCACCCGCACCGGCAAGCTGGGCTTCGTCGCGGGCGACGGGCGGCCGCTGGTGGCGCCGGTCTGGTTCGTCGTCGAGGACGATCATCTGATCTTCAACACCGGCGCCGGGACCGCGAAGGGCAAGGCCATCGCCCGGGACCCGCGGCTGGTGATCTGCGTGGACTCGGAGGTCCCGCCGTTCGGGTTCGTGCAGGTCCAAGGCATCGTCGAGGTGTCGGAGGAGCTCAGCGAGGTCGTGCGCACCGCCGCCGCGATCGGGGCCCGCTACATGGGCGCCGACCGGGCCGAGGAGTTCGGCCGGCGCAACGGCGTGCCCGGCGAGCTGCTGGTTCGCCTGCGCCCCACGAAGGTCCTGGCCCACATGGACATGACCGCGTAGGCGCGTCCCGGCCTGCGGTGATCGTCGGCCCGGCGCATCGGCGGCCACATGGCCGGGGACGCACCGAGCCGATGATCACGGCCCCGGCCAGGAGCCGGCCAGCGCGCTGATCGTCGCCGCGTGGGTCCGGGCCGCCTCCGCCGGATCCGCGGCGGCCCCGGCCGCCAGCCCGATGAGGAACGCCGTGACCGGCGCGCCCGGCCTGCTGACGCCGTGCGCGACGTCGGCGGTGAGGTCCAGGACCATGTCGACGGTGCCGGGCGGCACCTCCCCGAGGCCCAGCTCCCG
The DNA here is from genome assembly GCA_038320445.1 of Mycobacteriales bacterium. Classification (GTDB taxonomy): domain Bacteria; phylum Actinomycetota; class Actinomycetes; order Mycobacteriales; family Pseudonocardiaceae; genus Pseudonocardia. The sequence goes on along the minus strand of JBBQEF010000229.1, from coordinate 2,977 downwards.
GGCCACGGCGGCGACCCACTCGGACAGTGCGGCGGCGTCGCTGCTCTCGGACATCGCCGGACCCTACCGGGTGGCCCGGTCCACACCCCCGGCGAACTCCCACACCCCCCGTCGACGAGGGGTGTGACGTCGCACGGTGGGTGTGGGCGGCACCTACGTACCGAAGAGCGCGGGCACCTTGATCAGGAGCTGGTAGAGCCCGTACCCGAACGGCACGAGCACCCAGAGCCACGCGAGCACCGCGACGGCCGGGCTGACGGCGGGTCGTTCCTGGGTGGTCATGCCGGTGCTCCTGCCGTGGTGGTCTCGGCCTTCTCGTGGAACCGCACGTTCACCGGCCGGATCAGCTCGTTGCACACGAAGCCGATCACCAGCAGCACGATCATGATCGTGAAGGACAGCGTGTACCGGCCGGGCCCGGCGACCCCGGCCTTGATCTGCGCGTCGGCGATCGCGTTGACGATGAGCGGCCCGAGCACACCGGCCGTCGACCAGGCCGTGAGCAGCCGGCCGTGGATCGCGCCGACCTGGTAGGTGCCGAAGAGGTCGCGCAGGTAGGCCGGGACGGTGGCGAAGCCGGCCCCGTAGAACGACAGGATGAACAACGCGCAGATCAGGAAGACGACCTTGTTCGCGTTGGTCGTGAGCGTGACGGCCAGGTAGAGCAGGGCGCCGACGCCCAGATAGATGCGGTACATGTTCTTGCGGCCCAGCAGGTCCGACGTCGAGGACCACAGGATCCGGCCCAGCGCGTTGGCCAGCGAGAGGATGGCGACGAACCCGACGGCCGCCGCGGCGACACCGGCCCCGCCCGGGAAGAAGTCCTGGTAGATCGGCGAGGCGCGTTCCAGGATCCCGATGCCCGCCGTCACGTTGAAGCAGAGCACCACCCAGAGCAGCCAGAACTGGGGAGTCTTGATCGCGTTGGCCGCGGAGACGTCGTTCGTGCTGATCAGCGCACCGGTCTGCTGCTCCTCCGGGTTCCACCCGGCGGGCTTCCAGCCCTCGGCCGGCACCCGGATGAGCAGCCACCCCACCGACATGAACACGGCGTAGATGAGGCCCATGACCAGGAAGGTCTGGCCGATCCCGACTCCGGTCCCTGCGCCGAACGCGCCGAGCAGCTGCGTCGTCAGCGGCGACGCGATCAGAGCGCCGCCCCCGAAGCCCATGATCGCGATGCCGGTGGAGAGACCCGGCCGGTCGGGGAACCACTTGATCAGCGTGGACACCGGCGAGATGTAGCCGATGCCGAGCCCGATCCCGCCGACGAACCCGTAGCCGACGACCACCAGCCAGTACTGCCCGACGTACATCCCGAGCGCGGAGATCAGGAACCCGCTCACGAAGCAGGCCGAGGCGACGACCATGGCCCAACGGGGCCCGCGGGCGTCCACCCGCGTGCCGAACAGGGCGGCCGACAGGCCCAGCATGATGATCCCGAGCGTGAACGGCAGGGCACTCAGCACGCCCGCGCTCGCGTTGCCCGCCAGGATCGTCTTCGACAGCGGGGTCTTGAACACGCTCCATGCATAGGCCTGACCGATCGCCAGATGGATCGACAGTGCGGCCGGCGGGATGAGCCAGCGGCTCCACCCCGGCGGCGCCACGATGCGCTCGCGTTCCAGAAATCCGGCAGCCATGCCTCCGCCTCTCCCCACGGGGACGAACTGGACGGCGTGAACCTAAGTCGCGGTAGGTGCAGCCGCAACCGGAACGACGAACGCCGGACCCGCGAGAGCGGATCCGGCGTTCGTGGCGGAGAATTTCTCAGGCGGAGCGCTCGCGGCGCTCCCGGCGGACCGGGGTGCGCGGCACGATCGTCGGGTTGACGTTGCTGCGCACCGTCTGCTCGGTGACCACCACCTTGGCGACGTCGTCGCGGCTGGGGATGTCGTACATCACCGGGAGGAGTACCTCCTCCATGATCGCCCGCAGGCCGCGGGCGCCGGTGCCACGGAGGATGGCCTGATCGGCCACGGCCTCCATCGCATCGCCGGTGAACTCCAGCTCGACGCCGTCCATCTCGAACAGCTTCTGGTACTGCTTCACCAGGGCGTTGCGCGGCTCGGTGAGGATCTTGACCAGGGCCTCCTTGTCCAGCGAGGTCACCGAGGCGACCACCGGCAGGCGGCCGATGAACTCGGGGATCAGGCCGAACTTGATGAGGTCCTCGGGCATGGTCTCGGCGAAGCTCTGGGAGGTGTCCAGCTCGCTCTTCGATCGGATCTCGGCGCCGAAGCCCAGGCCCCGGTGGCCCACCCGGTCGCTGCTGCTCTTGTCCAGGCCCGCGACCGCCCCGGCCACGATGAACAGCACGTTCGTGGTGTCGATCTGGATGAACTCCTGGTGCGGGTGCTTGCGCCCGCCCTGCGGGGGTACCGAGGCGGTGGTTCCCTCCAGGATCTTCAGCAGCGCCTGCTGCACGCCTTCGCCCGAGACGTCGCGCGTGATCGACGGGTTCTCCGACTTGCGGGCGATCTTGTCGACCTCGTCGATGTAGATGATGCCCGTCTCGGCCCGCTTGACGTCGTAGTCCGCCGCCTGGATGAGCTTCAACAGGATGTTCTCGACGTCCTCGCCGACGTACCCGGCCTCGGTGAGAGCCGTGGCGTCCGCGATGGCGAACGGCACGTTGAGCAGCTTCGCCAGCGTCTGGGCCAGATAGGTCTTGCCGCAGCCGGTGGGGCCGAGCATCAGGATGTTGGACTTGCCGAGCTCGACGCCGTCGCCGTCCGGACCGCGGCCCTTGTCGCCGGCCTGGACGCGCTTGTAGTGGTTGTAGACCGCCACGGACAGCGTGCGCTTCGTGCGGCTCTGGCCCACCACGTACTGGTCGAGGAAGTCGTGGATCTCGGCGGGCTTGGGCAGCTCGTCGAGCTTGACCTCACCTGCCTCGGCCAACTCCTCCTCGATGATCTCGTTGCAGAGATCGATGCACTCGTCGCAGATGTAGACGCCAGGTCCGGCGATCAGT
>JBBQEF010000228.1:0-9317 GCA_038320445.1 Mycobacteriales bacterium | reverse complement strand
CCCTAACCCCCGCCTTGCAAAGGCGGTGCTCTGCCAATTGAGCTACGTCCCCGTGCTGAGCAGGACGGTACCCGCTCAGGCGGGATGGTGAGCCGTCAGGCTCAGCGGGTGGTGGCCTCGTGCCACAGGTCGTTCTCCGACTTGGAGGAGCGGACCTTCGAGAACACCAGCGCGCCCGCAGCGAGTGCGACGACGATAGCGAGAAGCTTCTTCATGGAGATCGTCCTGCCTGTCCCGACGGATTTTTGGGGAGTGGGCCTAGGTGGATTTGAACCACCGACCTCGTCGTTATCAGCGACGCGCTCTAACCAACTGAGCTATAGGCCCCTGCGGCGGAGATGAGGTTACCCCAGCGCCTCCGTCCGCCTCCAACCGGTATCAGTCCCGCTCGGACAGCGTGACCTCGATGCCTCCGACCAGGTCGGCGGACACGTTGTACACGAACGCCCCGACCGTGATGGCCACGGCGAACAACAGGCTGTTGATCGCTCCCACCACCGCGGCGAGGCCGAAGACGCGGCCCGCGGAGATCAGCGGGCTGCCCGTGGGCGCCTCACCGGACACGAGATCGGCGTAGGTGCCGTTGAGGCGGTCCCACACCCCCATGCCGTCGAGCACGCCGTACAGGACGCCGATGGCTACCAGCCAGACGAAGAACAGCACCACGGCCAGCACCAGGGCGAGCTTCAGCACCGACCAGGGATCGAGACGCTTGAGCTGCAGCGCCGCCTGCCTGGGCTGGCGGTTGCGCACCGCACGCACGCCCGACCACGAGCCGGAGTGCTGGCCGGACGCCGCATCCGCGCCGCCGGGCGGGGACGGTGCCTCCAGGAACGCGGTGGGCCCCTCGTCGTCGAGCAGGCCGCCGGCCGGCCGGGATCGATCCGGCTGCTGCTGCTCCCGGCCGGGCACGCGCTGCCACGGAGGCGGCGTCGCCGCGGTGGGACCCGGGCCGGGGATCGGGACGCCTGCGGGAGCAGGCGTGACCGGAACCGCCCCGCGCGGGGCGCCGGCCTGTTCCGGGGCGACCGCCGGGACGGCGGAGTTCTGGAAGCTGTCGCGGTCGACCGGGCGCGTGGCGTCCTCCTCGGACGGTGCGGGGAGGCGCATCGTGGTCGTCGGCGCCTCGGACCCGGGCGTCGCCCCGCCGGGAGGGCGTCGCGCCGGATCCGCGGCCGGGACCTCGGGCGGGTCCTCGACCACCGCTTCCTCCCCGTCGCCCGACGCGGCCGCATCCGGGCGCGCCGACGGCCGGGGTGACGGCGTGGGGGCGCTCGAGCCGTTGCCGTCCGGGCCGTGTGCGCCGTTCGAGCGGTGCGACTCAACCGATCCGTTCTTCTCCACGGACACGGGTGTGTGGTCGCCGGTGGCCACAGTGGCACCATCGCCGTCGTCCGGACTGCTCGTCGTGTCGTTCACGAGATGGGGACTCTCCTCGGTGGTCGGCTGATCAGCTGTCGCTGCTGCTCAGCTCGGGATCGTCCGCATCGTCCTCGGCGTTGCGCGCGACCGCCAGCAGCGTCGCACTCTCACCCAGGTTCATCAGACGCACCCCCTTGGTCTGACGGCCCGCCTTGCGCACCTGCCGGGCCGGTGTCCGGATCACCCCGCCCGTAGAGGTGATCGCGTACAGCTCGTCGTCGATCCCGACGATGAGCGCACCGACCAGCGTCCCACGCCTGCGGTCGTACTGGAGGGTCAGAACACCCTTACCCCCGCGACCCTGCACAGGGTAGTCCTCGATGGGCGTGCGTTTGGCGTAGCCGCCGGCCGTCGCGACGAGCACGAACATCTCGGGAGCGACGACGGCGAGCGACAGCAGCCGATCGCCGATGTTGAACCGCATCCCCAGCACGCCGGACGTGGCGCGGCCCATCGGGCGCAGCACCTCGTCGCTCGCGGTGAAGCGGATGGACTGGCCCTCGGCGGACACCAGCAGCAGGTCGTCGGAGGCCGAGCAGAGCACCGCGCCGACGAGCTCGTCGTCCTCGCGAAGGTTGATGCCGATCAGGCCGCCGGAGCGGGGCGAGTCGAAGTCGGTGAGCTTCGACTTCTTCACCAGTCCAGTTCTCGTCGCCAGGACGAGATAGGGGGTGGCCTGGTAGTCCTTGATCTGCATGACCTGCGCGATGTGCTCGTCGGGCTGGAACGCGAGCAGGTTGGCCACGTGCTGGCCGCGCGCACTGCGGTTGGCCTCGGGCAGCTCGTAGGCCTTGAGCCGGTAGACCCGGCCCTTGTTGGTGAAGAACAGCATCCAGTCGTGCGTGGAGCAGACGAAGAAGTGGGCGACGATGTCGTCCTGCTTCAGCGCGGCACCCAGGACGCCCTTGCCGCCGCGCTTCTGCGCCCGGTAGAGGTCGGTCTTGGTGCGCTTCGCGTAGCCGGTCTGAGTTATCGTCACGACGACATCTTCGACGGCGATGAGATCCTCGTTGGTGACGTCGCCGTCGTCGGCCACGATCTGCGTCCGGCGCTCGTCGCCGTGCTTCTCGACGATCTCCGACAGCTCGTCGCGGACGATCTGCCGCTGACGCTCCGGCTTCGCCAGGATGTCCAGGTAGTCGGCGAACTCGAGCTCGATCTCGGCCAGCTCATCGATGATCTTCGGGCGCTCCAGCGCGGCCAGGCGCCGCAGCTGCATGTCGAGGATGGCCTGGGCCTGGATCTCGTCGACGTCGAGGAGCTCGATCAGGCCGGCTTTCGCGACGTCGACCGTGGCCGAGGCCCGGATCAGCGCGATGACCTCGTCGAGCGCGTCGAGCGCCTTGACGTAGCCGCGCAGGATGTGGGCCCGCTCCTCGGCCTTGCGCAGCTTGTAGCGGGTGCGCCGGACGATGACCTCGATCTGGTGGCGGATGTAGTTGCGCACCACCTGGTCGAGGCGCAGCGTGCGCGGCACGCCGTCGACGATCGCCAGCATGTTGACGCCGAAGCCGTACTGCAGCTGGGTGTGCTTGTAGAGGTTGTTCAGCACCACCTTCGCGACGGCGTCGCGCTTGAGCGTGATGACGATCCGCATGCCGACGCGGTCGGACGACTCGTCGTTGATCTCGGCGATGCCGGCGAGCTTGCCGTCGCGGTGCTGGCTCGCGATCGACTCGATGAGGTTGTCCGGGTTGACCTGGTAGGGCAGCTCGGTGCACACGAGGATGGTGCGCCCCTTGGCGTCCTCCTCGACCTCGACGACCGCACGCATGCGCACCGAGCCGCGGCCGGTGCGGTAGGCCTGATCGATGCCGTCGCGGCCGACGATGAGGCCCGCGGTCGGGAAGTCCGGGCCCTTGATGCGCTCCATGAGCGCGGTCAGCAGCTCGTCGTCTCCCGCCTCCCAGTTGTCCAGCGCCCACACGACGCCCGCGCCGACCTCGCGCAGGTTGTGCGGCGGGACGTTGGTGGCCATGCCGACCGCGATGCCGGAGCTGCCGTTGATGAGCAGGTTGGGCACCCGGGCCGGCAGGACGTCCGGCTCCTGGGTCTTGCCGTCGTAGTTGTCGGAGAAGTCGACGGTGTCGGAGTCGATGTCCTGGAGCATCGCCATCGCGAGCGGGGTGAGGCGGCACTCGGTGTACCGCATCGCGGCGGCCGGGTCGTTGCCGCGGGAGCCGAAGTTGCCCTGGCCGTCGATCAGCGGGTAGCGCATCGACCACGGCTGGGCCAGCCGCACGAGCGCGTCGTAGATCGACGTGTCGCCGTGCGGGTGGTAGTTGCCCATCACCTCGCCGACGACGCGGGCGCACTTGACGTAGCTGCGCTCCGGGCGGAAGCCGTTCTCCCCCATCGAGTACAGGACGCGGCGGTGGACCGGCTTGAGGCCGTCCTCGACCAGCGGCAGCGCGCGGCCGACGATGACGCTCATCGCGTAGTCGATGTAGGAGCGCTGCATCTCCTGCTGGATGTCGACCGGCTCGGTGCGGTCGCCGCCGCCACCGGCAGGGGGCAGGGTGGGGTCGAGCGTGTCGGTCACGTGCGTGGTCCTCTTCCGATGACGGGTGCGGAGACGTCGAAGCTGTTACACATCGAGAAAGCGCACGTCCTTGGCGTTGCGCGTGATGAACGACCGGCGCGACTCGACGTCCTCGCCCATCAGGACCGAGAACAGCTCGTCGGCCGTGGCGGCGTCGTCGAGGGTGACCTGCAGCAGCACCCGGGCCGCCGGGTCCATCGTGGTCTCCCACAGCTCCTTGGCGTTCATCTCGCCGAGGCCCTTGTAGCGCTGGATGCCCTCGTCCTTCGGGATCTTCTTGCCCGCCTCGCGGCCGGCGGCCAGCAGCCCCTCCAGCTCGCGGTCGGTGTAGGCGAACTCCGGCTCGGTGCCGCGGCCACCCCACTTGATCTTGTATAGCGGCGGCTGCGCCAGGTAGACGTGGCCCTCCTCGATGAGCGGGCGCATGAAGCGGAACAGCAGCGTGAGCAGCAGGGTGCGGATGTGCTGGCCGTCGACGTCGGCGTCGGCCATCAGCACGACCTTGTGGTAGCGCAGCTTGCTGACGTCGAACTCGTCGTGGATGCCGGTGCCCAGCGCGGTGATGATGGCCTGGACCTCGGTGTTCTTCAGCACCCGGTCGATGCGGGCCTTCTCCACGTTGATGATCTTGCCGCGGATCGGGAGGATCGCCTGGAACATCGAGTCGCGGCCGGACTTCGCCGAGCCGCCCGCCGAATCGCCCTCGACGATGTAGACCTCGGACTTGCTCGGGTCGGTGGAGCGGCAGTCGGCGAGCTTGCCGGGAAGGCCGCCGATGTCGCCCGCGCTCTTGCGGCGGACCAACTCGCGGGCCTTGCGGGCGGCGGCGCGGGCCTGCGCCGACTGCACCGCCTTGTTGACGATGACCTTGGCCTCGGCGGGGTTGCGCTCGAACCAGTCGGCCAACCACTCGTTGCTCACGCGCTGCACGAACGACTTGATCTCGGTGTTGCCCAGCTTGGTCTTGGTCTGGCCCTCGAACTGGGGCTCCTTCACCTTGACCGAGACGATGGCGGCCAGTCCCTCGCGGATGTCGTCGCCCGAGAGCGCCGGATCCTTCTCCTTGAGGAACTTGCTGTTGCGCGCGTACCGGTTGACCGTGGTGGTGAGCGCGGAGCGGAAGCCCTCCTCGTGGGTGCCGCCCTCGTGCGTGTTGATCGTGTTGGCGAACGTGTAGACCGACTCCGTGTAGCCGGAGTTCCACTGCATCGCCACCTCGAGCGCGTGGCCCGACTCCTCGCCGGTGAACGCCACGAGCTTCTTGTGGATCGGGTCCTTGGACTTGTTGAGGTACGCGACGAAGTCCTCGAGCCCGTTCGGGTAGCAGTAGACGTTCTCCTTCACCTTGGCCACGTAGCCCTCGGCGTCGGGCTCCTCGGCCTCGGCGGAATCGCCGTTGCGCTCGTCGCGCAGGACCATCGTGAGGCCCTTGTTGAGGAACGCCATCTCCTGCAGCCGGCGGCGGATCGTCTCGGCGTTGTAGGTGGTGGTCTCGAAGATGTCGGGATCGGCCCAGAACGTGACCGTGCTGCCCGTCTTCGTCGTCGGCTCGCCCTTGCGCAGCGGGCCGGGCACCGAGCGCGCGTAGTGCTGGCGCCACACGAAGCCGTCGGTGTGGATCTCCACATCGAGCGCGACGGACAGCGCGTTGACGACCGAGACGCCCACGCCGTGCAGGCCGCCCGACACCGCGTACGAATCGCTGTCGAACTTGCCGCCCGCGTGCAGCACCGTCATCACGACCTCGACGGCGGGCTTCTTCTCCACGGGGTGCATGCCGACGGGGATGCCGCGCCCGTCGTCGTCGACGCGCACGCCGCCGTCGTCCTGCAGCGTGACCTCGATGCGCGTGGCGTGACCGGCCATCGCCTCGTCGACACCGTTGTCGACGACCTCCTGGACCAGGTGGTGCAGGCCGCGCTCACCGGTGGAGCCGATGTACATGCCAGGGCGCTTGCGAACCGCCTCGAGGCCTTCCAGAACGGTGATCGACGATGCGCTGTAGCCGTTCTTCTTCTCCGCCACGGGCTGACTGTCTCCTCGCGATGAACGATCCACGCGGTGCGGCGACGCCGCGGCGTGGAGCCTGTCCGGCCGGGCTCGATCGGGGACTGCCCGGCCATGGTCTCCATCATACCGGTGCGCCCTGACAGAAACGGCGCTGGGACGCGTCCAGAAGCACCACAGAGCGCCGAACGTCGATTCGGGCGAGTGGCGAGGGCCGGAGGGGGGCTCCGGACGGGCTGCGGCGCCGTCACGTCGCTCTGAGTGGCCGGATCAGCCGTACGTGTCCCGGGGCCCGCGTCCCCGGACGGTGCGGGGGCCGTGCCGCCAGGTCGGACTGCTCGGGGCGACCACGCGGATCCGCTTGACCACGTCGCGGCCCACCGCGGCGGCGAGCCGGGTCAGCAGCTGGCGCTGCAGCTGCCGCAGCTGGGTGGCCCAGGCCGTCGACTCCGCCTGCAGCACGAGTTCACCATCGCGAAGCGACACCGGCGTGCAGTGGTCGGCGATGTCCGGTCCGACGAGCTGCGGCCAACGGCCCAGCACGGTCGCGTCGGTCAGCCGCGGGGACCAGCCACGGTCCAGCGAGACCCGCGACACGAGCCGGCCGAAGGGCTGCGGGTCGCGGTCGTCCGGACCGGGACCCGACCACCGCCTGCGCCTCCCCCGCGACCCCGCTGCGGGCTTCCGGCCGTTGCGCTGCGCCGTACGTTCGGCGGCGCGCTCCGCCGACGCCTCCCGCGCCGCCCGCAGCGCGTCGCGCGCGATGTCGGCCCCGCGACGAGAGGTCTCGCCCTCGCCATCCCCAGGGCTGGGGACAACCGGCTCCGAACCGGGCACGACGGACGGTCGGAGCGGGGCGACAGACGGTCGTTTTCGCTCGTCATCACCAGTACGGCCGTAGTTATCCACAGTATCCACACCTTTGTCCCCAGGTGACCTGCATCACGCGTGATCCTCTGACGTGGCGCCCTTCCCGAGCCGCTCGACCAGGCCACCGCCCACCGCGAAACGGACACCGCCGAGTCCGTCGGGCACGTCGTCGTCGACGGCCGCGGTGATCAGCACCTGCTCGGCCTGGCGCGCGACGTCGGCCAACGCCCGACGGCGCCGCACGTCCAGCTCGGCGAAGACGTCGTCGAGGATGAGCACCGGCTCCACGTCGTCGGCGCACAGGCGACGGTAGGAGGCGAGCCGCAGCGCGAGCGCGAGCGCCCAGGACTCGCCGTGGCTGGCGTACCCCTTCGCGGGGCCCTCGCCGAGCGAGAGCTCCAGGTCGTCGCGATGCGGACCGACCAGGCAGACCCCACGCTCCACCTCCTGGCGTCGCACCCGCGCCAGCGCGTCGAGCAGCAGCGCCTCCAGGGACGGCGCGTCGCCGGGCAGCTCGACCCCCAGCCCCGAGCGGTAGGCCACGGCGATCGGATCCGACGTCGGCGCCACCTCGGCGAACGCCTCCACGGCGAGCGGTGCGATGGCGGCCACCAGCTCGAGCCGGCCGGCCAGCAGCGCGCCACCGTGGGCGGCGAGGTGGCCGTCCCAGACGTCGAGGGTGCGGAGGTCCCCACCGCTGCGCGCCGACTTGAGCAGCGCCGAGCGCTGCTTCAGGACGCGGTCGTAGTCGGCACGCACGGAGGCGTAGCGCGGGTAGCGCGCCACGAGCAGGTCGTCCATCAGGCGACGCCGCTCGCCCGGATCGCCGCGCACCAGCGCGAGGTCCTCCGGGGCGAACAGCACCGTGCGCAGGACGCCGAGCAGGTCGCGCGGCTTGGCGGGAGCACGGTTCAGCCGCGCCCGGTTGGCCCGCCCGGCCGTGATCTCCAGCTCGACGCCCAGCTCCCGCCCGTGGTGCACCACCAGACCGCGCACCACGGCGTGCTCGGCACCGCGGCGGATGAGCGGGGCGTCGGCCGCCACCCGGTGGGACCCGAGCGTCGCCAGGTAGCCGGCGGCCTCGACCAGGTTGGTCTTCCCCACCCCGTTGGGGCCCACCAGCACCGTGACGCCCGGCTCCAGGTCCAGCTCCGCCTTCTCCCATGACCGGAAGTCGGCGACGGCGAGGCGTCGCAGGTGCACGGGCTCCGCTCAGTCCTGGGTGGAGCCCGTGCCCGAGCTCGGCCCCGCCTGGTCGCCCGGCGTGCCCGACGGTCCGGCCGCCGACTTCACCGCGTGCCCGCCGAACTGCTGACGGAGCGCCGCCACGGCCTTCATCGCCGGCGAGGACTGCTGCCGCGAGGCGAAGCGCGCGAACAGCGCCGCGGAGATCACCGGCAGCGGCACGGCGTGGGTGATGGCCTCCTCGATGGTCCAGCGCCCTTCGCCCGAGTCGTCGACGGAGTCCGCGAGCGCGGCGAGGCCCGGGTCGTCCTTGAGCGCGATCACGAGCAGGTCCAGCAGCCACGACCGCACGACGGTGCCGCGCGACCAGGCCTGCAGCACGCCGGGCACGTCCGTCACGAGGTCGACGGCGCTGAGCAGCTCGTAGCCCTCGGCGTAGGCCTGCATGAGGCCGTACTCGATGCCGTTGTGGACCATCTTCGAGAAGTGGCCCGCGCCGACGGGGCCGGCGTGCGCGAAGCCCTCCTCGCGCGGCCCCTCGGGGCGCAGCGCGTCGAAGATCGGCATGGCCAGCGCGATGTGCTCCGCGGCGCCGCCCGCCATCAGGCCGTAGCCGTTCTCCTTGCCCCAGATGCCGCCGGAGACACCGCAGTCGGCGTAGCCGATGCCCTTCTCGTCGAGCAGCGCGGCGTTGGGGGCGTCGTCGGTGTAGCGCGAGTTGCCGCCGTCGATGACGAGGTCGCCGGGCTCCAGGACCTTCGCCAGCTCCTGCACGACGCCGCGCGTCGGATCGCCCGACGGGACCATCACCCAGACCACCCGCGGCGCGGCGAGCGCGCCGGCGAGCGCCGCGAGCGAGTCGACATCGGTGACGTCGGGCCGGGGGTCGTACCCGATCACCTCGTGCCCGGCCGCGCGCACGCGGTCGCGCATGTTGCCACCCATCCTGCCCAGACCGATCAGTCCGAGTTGCACGGTTCCACTCCAGGTTTCGTTCGACGGAAGGCCCGCGCACCGGGCGGCTCAGCCGGGGAGGCGCACGGGCATCAACAGGTGCAGGTACCCCGGCACCGCGTCGGCAGTCTGCCCGTCCGCCGCGTCGTCCGCCGCAGCGGCCGGGACGGGCCGCACCAGCGCCGGCCGGTTGGGGGTGGTGAACGTGAGCTGGGCGCGCTCGGTGTGCAGGGCCGCCAGCGAGTCCAACAGGTAGCCGGGGTTGAACGCGATGGTCAGCGCGGCGCCGTCGAGCTCGCAGGGCAGCTCCTCCTCGGCACTGCCGACGTCGTCGCCG
>JBBQEF010000227.1:0-9362 GCA_038320445.1 Mycobacteriales bacterium | reverse complement strand
CCACCCTGACGACGGGTTCCTCGGTGGCGCCCGACCGAGGCGCACTCTACGTCGCGCGGTGCGGGCAGGCGGTGAAGGAGGCCGCCGGGCTGCCCGTGGAGATCCAGTTCGAGCCGCCCCGCGATCTCTCGGTGATCGACCAGGTGCACGACCTGGGCGTGGATGCGCTGGGCATCCACATCGAGTCGTTCGACCCGGCCGTGCTCGCGCGCGTCGCACCGGGGAAGTTCCGCACCGGCATCGAGACGTACTTCCGCACCTGGGAGCACGCGGTGAAGGTGTTCGGCGAGGGCCGCGTCTCCACCTACGTGATCCTCGGTATGGGTGAGGACCCGCAGCTGACGATCGACGCCTGCAGGCGCGCGGTCGACATCGGGGTCTACCCGTTCGTCGTCCCGCTCCGGCCCGTCGCCGGCTCGTTGATGGCGGACGTGCCTGCACCCTCGCGGGAGTACACCGAGCCGATCTACCGCAAGGTCGCCGGGTTCCTGGCCGAGCGTGGCCTGAACGCCGACACGGCGGTGGCCGGCTGCGCGCGTTGCCAGGCCTGCTCGTCGCTGAACCTGGTGCAGACAGCGGGCTCGGCCGCGCCGTGCGGCCCGACCGGCGGCGCTCCGGACGCGGGCCCGCTGCTCCAGATCGGTCGACGGCCGGCATGACCGCGCCACCGGTCGCGCGGCCGCAGGTCAGCGTGCTCATCGGCGTCGACCCGGTGCTGTGCCGACCGGTGCACGACGCCACGTCGCTGCGCGCGCACCACGGGATCCGGCGCGCGGTGTTCGTGGACGAGCAGGGCGTGTTCCCTTCCTCCGATGTGGACGCCAACGACGTGCGCGACGACGTCACGCACGTGCTCGCGCTGTACGACGGCCGCCCGGCCGGGACCGTCCGCATCTACCCGGCCGGTCCCGGCGCGTGGCTGGGCGACCGGCTTGCGGTGCTCCCCGAGTTCCGCTCCGTCCACATCGGCGCCCCGCTCGTGCGGTTCGCCGTCGCCGCCGCGAGCGCGCGGGGCGGGCGGGTCATGAGAGCGCACGTGCAGGTGGCCAACGAGCGCTTCTTCCACCGGCTCGGCTGGAGTACCGCGGGCCCCGCCTGGACCTACGTCGGGCAGCCGCACGTGCCGATGAGCATCGCCCTCTCCCCCGTCTGCCCGTGGCTGGCCGGAGCGTGAGCATCACTCCACCGTGACGCTCTTGGCCAGGTTGCGGGGCTTGTCCACGTCGCGACCCAGCACGACAGCGGCGTGGTAGGCCAGCAGCTGCAGCGGGATGGAGAGCAGGATCGGGTCCAACTCGGGTTCGGAGGCGGGGATCACGAGCGTGCGATCGGCCAGCTCGAGCGGCAGCTCGCGGTGGGCCAGCGCGATCACCGGGCCCTTGCGCGCCTTGATCTCACGCAGCGTGGAGGTGTTCTTGTCGAACAGGTCGTCGTCGGGCACCACGGCGATGGTGGGCATCTCCGGGCTGATCAGCGCCAGCGGGCCGTGCTTGAGCTCCGCCGACGGGTAGGCCTCGGCGTGGATGTAGGAGATCTCCTTGAGCTTCTGCGCACCCTCGCGCGCCACCGGCCAGCCGCGGCGACGGCCGATGTACATGATGGACGAGCTGGGGGCGATCTCCTTCGCGACCTCCAGGATGGCGTCGGACTGCAGCAGGATCTCCTCGATCTGCTCCGGCAGCCTCTGCAGGCCCGCGATGATCCGCTTGCCCTCCGACGGCGCGAGATCGCGCATCCGGCCCAGGTGCAGGGCCAACAGCGCGAACGCCGTGACGGTCGAGGTGAACGACTTGGTTGCGGCCACGGACATCTCCGGGCCCGCGTGCAGGTAGATGCCGCCGTCGACCTGTCGGGCGATGGTGGAGCCGACGACGTTGATGATGCCGATGACCCGGCCGCCCTTGCGCTGCAGCTCCTGCACCGCGGCGAGCGTGTCGATGGTCTCGCCGGACTGGCTGACCGCGACGTAGAGCGTGTCGGGCTCCACCACCGGGTTGCGGTAGCGGAACTCCGACGCGGCCTCCGACGTGGCCGGCACGCGCGCGAGGTCCTCGATGAGCTGTGCCCCGAGATCGCCCGCGTAGCACGCCGAACCGCAGCCGAGGATCTTGACGCGCTTGATCTCCCGGGCCTCGCGGACCGTGAGGTTGAGCCCGCCGAGGTGGGCGGTCTCGAAACGCTCGTCGAGCCGGCCGGACAGCGTCCGCTTGATGGTGCGCGGCTGCTCGTTGATCTCCTTGATCAGGAAGTGGGCGTTGTCGCCGATCTCGGAGCCGACCACGTCCCAGTCGATGATCGACGGGCTCTTGGCCGTGGACCGGTCGTCGAGCGTGAAGGTGCGGTAGCCGGTGGCCGTGATCGTGGCGAGCTCGCCGTCGTCGAGGTAGACGACCTGGCGGGTGTAGCCGATCAGCGCGGCGACGTCCGAGGCGACGAACATCTCCTTCTCACCCACGCCGAGCAGCACCGGGCTGCCGTTGCGGGCGACGACGATGCGATCGGGGTGCTCGGCGTCGATGATCGCGAGGCCGTAGGCGCCGACCACCAGCCGCAACGCCGAGCGCACGGCCTGCTCCAGGTCGTTCGCCCCGCCCGCGAACGCCGCGGCGATCAGGTGGGCGATGGTCTCGGTGTCGGTCTGCGAGGTGAACTCGACGCCGTCGGCGGCCAGCTTGGCCCGCAGCTCGTCGGCGTTCTCGATGATCCCGTTGTGGACGACCGCGATGCGCTGCGCCATGTCGGTCTGCGGGTGTGCGTTCTCCACGGTGGGCTCGCCGTGGGTGGCCCACCGGGTGTGGCCGATGCCGGGCGCGCCCTTGAACCGCGCCGGGAGGTCCGCGGCGAGGTCGGCGACGCGACCCTTCGCCTTGCGCACCTTCAACCCGGCCCTGGTGCACACCGCGAGGCCGGCCGAGTCGTAGCCGCGGTACTCCAGGCGGCCCAGTCCCTCCAGCAGGATCGGGGCCGCGTCCTGCGGCCCGACGTACCCGACGATTCCGCACATGACGTTCTCCCACTCTGTTGGCGTGAACTACGAATAGACGATGCGACGGAGCTGACGCTCCGAGAGCGGCGGCGATGCGAACCGCCGCGTCGCCAGCTCCGCCCCCAGGGCGGTGAAGATCTGGTCGTTCGTGAGACCCCGGCCCTTCAGCTCGGCGTGCCGGCGCCGGACGAAATCCGGGACCGGCTCACCGAAGTACCGGACGACCTCCGCCACCACGCGCGCTGCCTCGCTCGGGCTGAGCGGTGTGCTGCGCACCAGGTGGTCGACGAGGTCGTCGAGGGGACCGTCGGTCACGAGAGCAGATGCTGCCCGAGTGACGCCGTCGATACCAACTTTCTTGCCCGATATCGGGCAGAAAACAGGAAAGTATCACCCTGAGGTAAGGGTGCCGCCGAGCCGTGCTACGCCGCCGGCTCCAACTCCCCCGCCTGCCACAGCGCTGCGTAGTGACCGCGCGCGGCCAGCAGCTCGGAGTGCGTGCCCTGCTCCACGATGCGGCCCGCCGCCAGCACCAGGATGCGATCGGCGCGAGCGGCCGTGGCCAGGCGGTGCGCGACGACGAACGCCGTGCGACGGGCCGTCACGTGATCGCCCGCCGCCAGCACCGCGGCCTCGGTGGCGGGGTCGAGCGCGGCGGTGGCCTCGTCGAACAGCAGGACATCGGGATCGGCCAGCTCGGCGCGGGCCAGCGCGATGAGCTGGCGCTGCCCCGCCGACAGGCCCTGCCCGCGCTCGCCGACGGGATGGCGGAAGCCGCCGGGCAGGCCACGCACCAGGTCGAGCGCGCCGACCGCCCGCGCCGCCGCTTCGATCTGCGCGGGTGGGGCGTCCGGGCGGGCGTAGGCGATGTTGGCGGCGACATCGCCGGTGAACAGGTGCGGCTCCTGCGGCACGATCCCCAGCCGCTGGCGGTACTCCGAGAGGCGGAACCGACGCACGTCCACCCCGTCGACCAGCACGGCGCCCGAACCGGCGTCGTAGAACCGGGCGAGCAGCTTGACCAGCGTGGACTTGCCCGCACCGGTGGCACCGACGAGCGCGACCGTCTCACCGGGGGCGACGTGCAGCGAGACCCGGTCGAGCGCGGGGGTGGCCGCACCGGCGTAGGCGAACGTCACCTCGCGCAGCTCCACCTCACCGCGCAGCCGATCGGGCACGGCGACGGCTTCCCCCTCGGGCTCCGGCGACACGGTGGTGGGGGTGCGCAGCAGCTCGGCAATGCGGTGGAGACCGACCCGGGCCTGCTGGTAGGAGTCGAACACCTGCGAGAGCTGCTGGACCGGCGCGAAGAACAGACCGAGGTACAGCAGGAATGCGGTGAGGATGCCCGCGCTGAGATCCCCCGTCGCCAGCCGCGCCGCCCCGACCCCGAGCACCGCGACCGTCGCGATGTCCGACAGGAACGCGACGCCCGGGAAGTAGGTGGCGATGTAGGTCTGCGCGCGCAGCCGCGATCGCCGGTAGGCCGCGCTGCGCTCGCCGAACGCCGATGCGCTGCGCTCCTCACGCACGTAGGCCTGGGCGATGCGGACGCCGGTGACGTTCTCCTGCATGTCGGCGTTGACGATGCCGACCTTCTCCCGCGCCTCGGTGTAGGCCCGGGACGACAGCCTCCGGAACACGAGGGTGGCGACGACCAGCACCGGGAAGACCGCCAGCGCGACCAACGCCAGCTCGACGTCGGTGACCAGCAGCGCGACGGCCACCCCGACCACCGTGATGAGGCTGACGATCGCCTGCGCGAGGCCGGTCTGCAGGAAGGTGGACAGGGCATCGACGTCGGTGGTCATCCGGGTCATGATGCGGCCGGACAGCTCGCGCTCGTAGTAGTCGAGCCCGAGCCGCTGCAGGTGGGCGTAGCTGCGCACGCGCAACAGGTAGAGCAGGCTCTCCCCGGCCCGTGCCGTGACGAGTGTCTCGCCGGCCACCACCAGCCAGCTCGCCGCCACGATGCCCAGCCCGAGCAGCGTGGCCGTGAGCAGGATGCTCGGCGACTTCGAGGTGATGCCACCGTCGACGGCCAGGCGCGCGATGTTGGGGAACGCCAGTGAGCTCAGCGCATCCAGCGCGACCAACGTGATGGCGAGGACGAGCAGCCCGCGAACCGGCCGCAGGAGCCGTGCGAGGCGGAAGCCGGGATCGGGCGCGGTGGCGTCGACGCCGAGCTGCGGGACATCGCGCACGGGTGGCAGTGCCGCGACCGCCGCCATCAGCCGGGGCGAGGGAGGGAGGGCGCCGACCATGTCCGACGGGCCGCCCCGCGCGCTCACCCCGGCCCCGGTATCGGTGCCCTCCCGCACCGCGGTCTCCGACGAGGGCTCCGGCCACAGCTCCGGGGTGGTCCCGCCGAGATCGGGCCGCGGAGCCGCCACCGCCGGCGCGCTCTAGGACCCGGGCGGATCGGCCACCGCCAGCAGCTCCCGGAACAGCGGTGACCGGACCGTCAGCTCGGCCTCCGTACCGACGTCCACCACCCGCCCGGAATCGAGCACGGCCACGCGATCGGCCAGCGCGAGCGTGGAGCGACGGTGGGCGACGAGCAGCGTGGTGCGGCCCGCCGTCAGCACGCGGAGCGTGTCGTGGATGGCCGCCTCGGTGGCGGTGTCGACGGCGGACGTGGCGTCGTCGAGGACGAGCACACGGGGATCGGTGAGGACCGCGCGGGCCAGCGCGATGCGCTGCCGCTGCCCGCCCGACAGCGTGAGCCCGCGCTCGCCGACGAGCGTGTCGTAGCCCTCGGGCAGCTCCTCGACGAACGTGTGGACCTGTGCGGCGCGCGCGGCCGCCCGGATCTCCTCGGCCGTGGCATCGGGGCGGCCGTAGGCGATGTTGGCCCCGATGGAGTCGGAGAACAGGAACGCCTCTTCGAACACCACGCCCAGCTCACGGCGCAGATCTCGCAGCCGCAGCTGGGGCAGCGGCACCCCACCCAGGCGGAGCTCGCCGGCCTGGGGGTCGTAGAAGCGCGGCAGCAGCAGCGCGACCGTGGACTTGCCCGAGCCTGCCGCGCCCACCAGCGCGAGCGTCTCCCCCGGCTCGACCCGCAGCGAGACCCCGTCGAGCACGGGCTCGCGCCGGGTGTACCCGAACGTCACGGCATCCAGCTCCACGGAGAGCGGGCCATCGGGCAGCGTGGCCGGGGACTCCGGATCCACCACGTCGGGTTGCGAATCCACCAGGTCGTAGACGCGCTCGACCCCGGCCCGCGCCAGCTGTGCGCTGACCACGAGCGCGCCGAGCAGCCGCGCCGGCCCGACCAGACCGGCCACGTAGGTGGTGAACGCCAGGAAGGTGCCCAGCGTGATCGAGCCGGACAGCGCCAACCAGCCGCCGACGGCGATCACGCCGACCTGCCCGAGCGTCGGCAGCGTGAGCAGCGTGGGGTTGAGCCGGGCGGTCATCCGGGCGGCCCGCAGCCGCTCGCCGTACAGCCGACGGGCCCCGCGTTCCAGCGTCGCGACCTCGCGCGCCTCCTGCCCGAATCCCTTCACCACGCGGACACCGGTGACGGTCTCCTCCACCTGCTGCGCGATGTCGGCGGCCCGCTGCTGGGCCGACCAGGTGGCGGGGAACAGCGACCCCCGAGACTTCAGGGTGACCCAGCCGGCCAGCGGCAGGAGCACCAGCGCCACGAGCGTGAGCACGGGCGAGAGCCACAGCATCGCCGCCATCGAGGCGACGACGAGGACGACCACGCCCAGCGACAGCGGGACCATCGAGAGCAGGCCCTGCAGCAGCTGCAGATCGGTGATGGCGCGGGACACGACCTGGCCGGTGCGCAGCGCATCCTGCCGCTCGCCGTCGAGGCGCTGCACGGCGGCGAACACCTGCCGGCGCAGATCGTGCTGGACATCGAGCGCGAGACGGCCGCCCAGGTAGCGGCGCAGGAACGACGCCGCGAAGCGGATCACCGCGAGCCCCAGGATCGCCAGCACGACCGGGAGCAGCACCTCCGTGGAGCCGCGTACGGCGTCGTCGACGGCGACCCGCGTGAGCAGGGGGCCGATCGCCTCCAGGCTGACGCCCAGCGCCGACGCCACGAGCGCGGTGACGGCGACACCGCGATGGCGCATCGAGGCGCCGATCAACCGCCGGATCCAGCCGGGTGAGGAATGAGGCACGGCTCCACGGTAGGCCGACCGTCCGACGGAACACATTTCGGCGGGATCCGGAAGGGAGGTCGTCCACAGGTCGTTGCACGGAGAATGACCGTTCCGAACGTGACCCTGAACAACGGCGTGACCATCCCCCAGCTGGGCTTCGGCGTGTTCCTCGTGCCCCCCGGCGCGACCGAGACGTCCGTGACCAGCGCGCTCCGAACCGGCTACCGGCACATCGACACCGCCCGGCTCTACGACAACGAGCAGGAGGTCGGCTCCGCGATCGCGAAGTCGGGCATCGCGCGCGACGAGCTGTTCGTCACCACCAAGGTGTGGAACTCCGACCAGGGCTACGACGCCACCCTCGCCGCGTTCGACGCGAGCCTTCGGCGCCTCGGCCTCGACCACGTCGACCTCTTCCTCGTCCACTGGCCGGTGCCGAGCGCCGATCGCTACGTCGACACCTGGCGGGCGCTGGAGAGGATCGCGTCCGAAGGCCGGTCCCGGGCCATCGGCGTCTCCAACTTCCAGGTGGCGCACCTGCAGCGGCTGATCGACGAGACCGGCACCGTCCCGGCCGTCAACCAGGTGGAGCTGCACCCGAACCTGGTGCAGGCGGAGCTGCGCGCGTTCCACGCCGCGCACGGCATCGCCACCGAGGCGTGGAGCCCGCTGGCCCGCGGCGGCCTGCTGGCCGATCCCGTGATCGGCACGATCGCGGCCAGGCACGGGCGGACGACGGCCCAGGTGATCCTGCGCTGGCACCTGCAGATCGGGAACGTCGTGATCCCGAAGTCGGTGACGCCCAGCCGGATCGCGGAGAACTTCGACGTGTTCGGCTTCACGCTCGACGCCGACGACATCGCGGCGATCGAGGCGCTGGACAAGGGCGCCCGCATCGGCCCCGACCCGGACGTGTTCGCCGGCGGCAGCTGAGCCATCCCCCTCACGCAGCGGCGCTGGTCAGGTGACGTCCCGGCGGCGGCCCACCACGGAGCCCGTGGCGACGGCCGCCGCCGTCCAGGCCAGCAGCACGAGCAGCCCGCCCCACCAGGGCGGCGGTGCGGTGACGCCGGCCAGCAGCTCCACGAACTGCGCGCTGTCCGTGGGTCCGAGCAGCGCGCGCCCCGCGACGTCGTACACCGCGACGTCGCCCGCGTTCACCGGCAGGTAGGCCGCCCACCGGGCCACCACGTCGGACCCCGATCGGGTGAGCAGCACCGAGAGCAGCAGCTCCCCGGCCAGCATGTACACCAGCGCGGCGACGAGCACGGCGACCTGGTTGCTGATCACCGTGCCGAGCGCGGTGCCGAGCACGGCCCACAGCGCCGCCACCGCGAGCCCGACGGCCGTCTCACCCGCGAGCGATGCGGCGTCGGGCATCCCGGACTGCGCGGCCAGCCCGGACAGCGTGCCGACGACGACCGTGACGCCGGCGTAGAGCGCCCCGATCACGGCCGCGGACGCGCTCTTCGCGGCGAGCACCCGGCCGCGCCCCCGCGCCGTGAGGTAGGTGGTGGTGGCGGTGCGGTGCCGGAACTCGCCCGCCGCCGTGACGATCCCGTAGAGCGCGGCGAAGACGCTGGTCAGCGACAGCGAGTAGGCCAGCGAGCCGAGCAGGATCGGCGGCACGCCGGTACCGGTGTGGGCGCCCGCGAGCGAGGCGGTGAACAGCCCGCCGAACAGGTTGACCAGCGCCGCGAGCACCACGACCGGGACCAGCAGCGCCCACCACAGCTTCGTGGAGAACGCCTTGCGGAACTCGGCACGGATCAGGCCGGTCACCGCGGCGGGCCGGTGAGCTGGAAGTACAGCTGTTCGAGGTCGATCTTCTCCTCGACGAGGCCGTGGACGGCGACACGAGCCTCCAGCGCGATGTCCCCGACCCGGACCGGGTCCGCCCCGGCAACGCCCAGCATGCCGTCCGGCAGCGTGTCGATCTCGACGATGCCGTTGCGCGCCAACGCCTCCGCGAGCGCGACGGGCGACGCGCAGCGCACCAGCACCCGGGCCCGCCGGGATCCGCGCAGCTGCGCGAGCCCACCCTGGTAGACGCAGCGGCCCCGGGTGACGACGACGAGATGGTCCGCGGTCTGCTCGATCTCAGCCAGCAGGTGGCTCGACACCAGCACGGTCCGGCCCTGGGCGGCGAACCCGCGCAGGAACGAGCGCAGCCAGGCGATGCCCTCGGGATCGAGGCCGTTGCCCGGCTCGTCGAGGATCAGGACCTGCGGATCCCCCAGCATCGCGACGGC
>JBBQEF010000226.1:0-9391 GCA_038320445.1 Mycobacteriales bacterium | reverse complement strand
GGGAGTCCGGGGTGGCGAGCGTGTCGGCCCCGGTGCGCGACGCCTCGGGCCAGGTGGTGGCCGCCGTGTCCGTGTCGGGGCCGGTGGACCGCATCGGCCGCCGCCCCGGTGTGCGCTGGGCCGCCGACCTCCTCGCCGCCGCCGAGGCGCTGCAGCACCGTCTGTGACCCCGACCCGCCCGTGCGGGCGAGCGTCGTGGCGCTACCGTGACCGTCGACCGGACGAAGGAGTGCAGTGAGCTACCTGCTCGGCGTCGACGTCGGCACCACCCGCACCGCGGCCGCGATCAGCCGGGCGGGCGGGCGGCCCGGGGAGATCGAGGTCGTCAACCTCGGCGACCGGTCCAACGCCGTCCCCTCCGTGCTGTTCCTGGGCACCGACGGTGCGGTCGTCGTCGGCGAGGCGGCCGAGCGGCGCGCCGTCTCCGATCCCGATCACGTCGTGCGCGAGTTCAAGCGCCGCATCGGCGACCCGACCCCGGTCGTGGTCGGCGGACGTCCGTGGGCGCCGGAGGATCTGTCGGCGCTGCTCGTGCGGTGGGTGGCCGACCGCGTGGCGCAGCGTGAAGGCGGAGGGGCCGCCCGCATCGCCATCACCCACCCCGCGTCGTGGGGTTCCCACAAGAAGGACCTGCTGCGCGGCGCACTCGCCCAGCACGGGTTGCCCGTGACGTTCCTGCCCGAGCCGCAGGCCGCGGCGATGCACTACGCGGCGGCGGAGCGGGTGGAGGCCGGCTCGACCATCGCCGTCTACGACTTCGGCGGCGGCACGTTCGACGCCGCCCTGGTCCGCAAGGACGCTCAGGGCTTCGGGCTGCTGGGACGCCCCGAGGGCGTGGAGCGCCTCGGCGGGATCGACCTCGACGAGCTCGTGTTCGAGCACGTGCGGGAGGGCCTGCCCGAGGCGTTCGAGGGCCTGGACGAGACCGATCCGGCCGTGCTGTCGGCCGTCGCGGGCGTCCGGCGGGAGTGCACCGAGGCCAAGGAGGCCCTCTCGGCCGACACCGAGGTGTCGATCCCGGTGTTCACCCCGGCCGGGCAGGGCTCGGTGCGGCTGCACCGCAGCGAGTTCGAGGCGATGATCCGGCCGCAGGTCGAGGAGACGGTCGCCGCGCTGCGGCGCGCGGTCGGCTCCGCCGGGCTCACGCCCGATCAGCTCACCGCCGTGCTGCTGGTGGGTGGGTCGTCGCGCATCCCGCTGGTGGCGCAGCTCGTCTCCGAGCAGCTGGGACGTCCGGTCGCGGTGGACGCCGACCCCAAGAACGCCATCGCGATGGGTGCCGCCCTGTCGCTGATCCCGCCCGCGCTCTCCGGCACCGGGCCGCACGTGCCCGCGCCCCGGTCGGGTGGCCCCGCCCGGCATCAGAGCGGGGTGGGTGTGATCCTGCCCGCCACCGCGACGGGCGCGGCGCACGCCGCCGGGCCCCGTCCGGTCGCCACCGGCGCGTTCGGCCCCGACCCGAACCACGTTCTCCCCACCCAGCGGCTCTCCACCACAGGTGCCGCGCCGCAACGGATGCCGGCGCCCGTGCCACCGCCCCGCCCGGCGTTCGCCCCGGCCGCCGAGTACGACTACTCGCCGGCTGCCGACGCCGCGCCCCGCCGCGGGCGCAGCCCCGCGATGCTCGTGAGCGCGGGCGGAGCCGTGGCCGCCGTCGGGATCGTCGCCGCCGCGTTCCTGTTGCCGCACCAGCCGACGGTGGACACGATCGGGGTGCAGACCGCGCCGACCTCGGCGCCGGCGGCGCCGGTCACCAGCGATGCGGTCACGCCGACCCCGACGCCCGAACCCACGACCGCTCCGCCGGCGCCCCGCGCCCCGCGCACCACCCGCCCCCCGGTCGTCGCGCCGCCGGTGACCACCACGGAGCCGCCGCCGACCACCACGGTCCCGCCGACCACCACGACCGCGCCCACGACGAATCCGACGACGACCCCGCCGCCCCCGCCCACGACGAGCCCGGCCGCGGCCGCCGTCGTCCCCGCCGCTCCGGTCTAGCGCCCCGTTGCCGCGGCGAGTCGTCGCGGCCAGTCGTCGCGGCCAGTCGTCGCGGCCAGTCGTCGCGGCCAGTCGCACCAGCGATGATCGCCGCCTCGGTGCATCGGCGGCCATATCCGGCTGCGAGCGCGCCGAACCCGGCGATCGTGCCGGACGTGCGCATACAGGAAAACCCCGTTCCGGGGTGACCGGAACGGGGTTTCTGCGTAGCCCCGACGGGATTCGAACCCGCGCCGCCGCCTTGAGAGGGCGGTGTCCTAGGCCGCTAGACGACGGGGCCCTAGGAAAAACACTAACCGATGATCTGATGAGCGTTTCCGCTGGGGTACCAGGACTCGAACCTAGACTAACTGAACCAGAATCAGTCGTGCTGCCAATTACACCATACCCCAAGGGGGCGGCGATCACTCGCTCACGCCCTGCTCCGAAGACTCTAGCGGAGCCCTCCGGCGCGCTCCAAACCGGCCCTCAGCCGGGAGAGGGAGCGCTCCCGGCCGAGCAGCTCCATCGACTCGTACAGCGGCGGCGACACCGTGCGGCCGCTGACCGCCACCCGCACGGGTGCGAACGCCTTGCGCGGCTTGAGCTCCATGCCGTCGATGAGGGTGGCCTTCAGCGAGCCCTCGATCTCGCCCGCCGACCACGTCGCCAGCGCATCGAGGCCGGTCAGGGCCGCGTCGAGCACGGGAGCGGCGTCGACGCCGAGGTTCTTGGCCGCCGCGTCGTCCTCCACGGCGAACGCGTCGTCGGACACGAACAGGAACGCCAGCATCCGCGCGGCGTCCGAGAGCACGACGCTGCGCTCCTGCACGAGCGGTGCCGCGGCCGAGAGCAGGGCGAGCTGGTCGGGGGTCGGTGTGCCGGTGATCACGCCTTCCGCCGCCAGGTAGGGCACGACACGCGCGGCGAAGTCCTCGACGGGCAGCGCCCGCAGGTGCGCGGCGTTGATCGCCTCGGCCTTCCTGATGTCGAATCGGGCCGCGTTCGCCGACACGCGGGAGATGTCGAACGCGGCTGTCATCTCGGCCATGGAGAACACGTCGCGATCCTCGGCGATCGCCCATCCGAGCAGCGCCAGATAGTTCAGCAGCCCTTCCGGCAGGAATCCGCGGTCGCGATAGAGGAACAGGTTGGATTCGGGATCGCGCTTGGAGAGCTTGCGGTTTCCCTCGCCCGTGACGAGCGGCAGGTGCCCGTAGCGGAACGGGCCGTCGCCGATACCCACGCGCTGCAACGCCTCCAGCAGGGCGATCTGCCGCGGCGTCGAGGAGAGCAGGTCCTCGCCGCGCAACACGTCGGTGATCCCCATGAGCGCGTCGTCGAGCGGGTTGGTGAGCGGGTAGAGCGGGGAGCCGTCGCCGCGGGCGAGCACGAAGTCGGGCACCGTACCGGCGCGGAACGTGACGTCGCCGCGGACCAGGTCGGTGAACGTGATGTCGTGATCGGGCATGCGCAGCCGGTAGACCGGTGTCCGGCCCTCGGCGCGGAAGGCGTCCCGCTGCACGTCGGTGAGATCGCGGTCGGCGTTGTCGTAGCCGAGTTTCGGGTCGCGCCCGGCCGCCTTGTGCCGCGCCTCGATCTCCGCGGCCTGCGAGAACGACTCGTAGACCTCCCCGCCCGCGATCAGCTTCGCCAGCGCGTCGGCGTAGAGCGCGCCGCGCTCGCTCTGCCGGTAGGGACCGTGGTCGCCGCCGACCTCGGGGCCCTCGTCCCAGTCGAGGCCGAGCCAGCGCAGCGCGTCGAGGAGCGCCTCATAGGACTCGGCGGAATCGCGGTTGGCGTCGGTGTCCTCGATGCGGAACACGAACGTGCCGCCGGTGTGGCGGGCGTGCGCCCAGTTGAACAGGGCGGTGCGGATCAGCCCCACGTGCGGCGTGCCCGTCGGGGACGGGCAGAAGCGGACGCGGACGGCGGGGTTCGGGGTGCTCATGGTGTTGCCAGGCTAGCGGATGCGCGCTAAATTCAACGCATGACGAATAGTGTTGATCCCTCCTGGGAGCGCACGACCTGCCTCGTCGTCGGCGGCGGCCCCGCCGGGATGGTCCTCGGCCTGCTGATGGCCCGGGCCGGAGTCGAGGTCACGGTCCTGGAGAAGCACGCCGACTTCCTGCGCGACTTCCGCGGCGACACCGTCCACGCGTCCACCCTCACGCTGCTCGACGAGCTCGGCCTCGCCGAGCGGTTCGCGAAGGTGCCCCACCGGATCCTGGAGCGGATGACCGGCGAGCTGGACAGCGGCACGATCCAGCTCGCCGACATGCGCCGGCTCCCCGGCGCGCACCGGCACATCGCGCTGGTGCCGCAGTGGGACTTCCTGGACATGATCGCCGAGGCCGCCGAGGAGGAGCCGTCGTTCACGTTGCGGCGCAACGCCGAGGTCGTCGGGCTCATCCGGGACGGCTCCCGGGTGGGAGGTGTCCGCTACCGCGACCGCGAGACCGGTGACGAGCACGAGCTGCGGGCCTCGCTCACCGTCGCGTGCGACGGGCGGGGCTCGGCGGTGCGGGAGGCGGCGGGCCTTCTGCCGCGGTCGTTCGGCGTGCCGATGGACGTCTGGTGGTTCCGCCTCCCCCGCCACGCCGACGACCCGACCGGCGGCGTCGCGCGGTTCTCCACCGGCCACTTCTGCGTGATGATCGACCGCGGCGACTACTGGCAGTGCGGCTACCTCATCCGCAAGGGCGGCGACACCGCGCTGCGCGCCGCCGGCATCGAGGAGCTGCAACGGCGCTTCGCCGGGCTGCTCCCGTGGATGGCCGACCGCGTCGGGACGCTCACGAGCTGGGACGACGTCCGGCTGCTCGACGTCAAGCTGGAACGCCTGCGCCGCTGGGACGCCGACGGGCTGCTGCTCATCGGCGACGCCGCGCACGCGATGTCACCGGTCGGGGGGGTCGGCATCAACCTCGCCGTCGCCGACGCCGTCGCCACCGCCCGCCTGCTCGCTCCGGCGCTGCGCAGCGGCGGGATCGTGCCGCGGTCGACGCTGCGGAAGGTGCAACGGCGACGGTGGTGGCCCACCGCGTTGATCCAGGGCTTCCAACGGATCGTGCACGCGCGCCTCCTCGGCCCGACGGTGGCCGCGTCCGGCGCGGTCCCGGCCGACGTCCACGGCAGCGGCCTGCAGCCCGCACCGCTCGCGTCTGTGCCTCTCCCGCTGCGGCTGGCCCAGCGCTTCCCGGTGCTGCAGGGCATCCCGGCTCGGCTCGTCGCGATCGGCCCGCTGCCCGAGCACGCGCCCGAGTGGGCCCGGCGGGCGCCGGACCGGAGCGGTTCCTCGCGCGGTGACCACTGACGTCGCCGGGTGAACGCCGGTGGCTGCCGCGAGCACCGGCGGAGTGGACGTCAGCGCCGGTCGGCAGCGCCGGGGACAGCCACCGTGGCCAGGACCGGGCGGTGGTCGGACACCTCGGTGGCGGGCACCGTGCACGTACCGCCGAGCGCGGACAGCACGTAGTCGATCCGCGCGGCGGGCACGTCGGACGGGATCGTGAAGCCGCCACCGCCGGGGTGGGTGTCGGCCAGCAGCGCGGTCAGCGTCGTGACCTCGGGTGCGTCGGGCGTCGCGTTGAGGTCGCCGGTCAGCACCACCGGCTCGGCGGAGCGGGCCACCGCCGCCGCGACCGTCCCGGCCTGCCGCAGCCGAACGTCCGCGCTGACCACGTCCAGGTGGGTGGTCATGAACCGCACCGCCGTGCCCCCGACGTCGAGCACGGCCTCCAGCAGGCCGCGCTGCTCGTCGGCGGCGCTGGGCAGCAGGGTGTGGCGCACCGACACGATCGGGAAGCGCGAGAGGATCGCGGTGCCGTACTGCCGGCGGGGCGCGCCCGGCGCGGACGGCTCGAGGTCGACGTTCGGCGCGTACGCCAGCTGCATGTCGAGCATCTGGGCGAGCTGGGCGGGCTGGTCGGCGAACCCGCTGCGGGCGTCGAAGTGGCGGTCCACCTCCTGCAGCCCGACCACGTCGGCCCCGGAGAGCCGGATCTCCGCGGCCACCCGCGCGAGGTCGACGACGCCGTCGAGGCCGGCGCCGTGACGGATGTTGAACGTCAGGATCACCATGGCGCGTCCGGGACCGGCGAGTGCCGCCGGGGCCACCCCGAGGCAGGCCGCGGCGGCGACCAGCAGCACGAGCAGCGGGCGGCGCACGGTGTGTCGTTCGGAGCAGCCCCGCACACCGGTTCGGACGAAGGCGCACTCAGCCGAACGGCGGTCACGACGCCGGGCGTACGCGCTCGTCGAGGACGAAGAACACCACACCCACGCACAGCACGGCGGCCGCCGCCCACACCGCCCGGTCCCCGAGCAGCAGCGTCATCGCGCAGCCGGGCACGGCGCCCGCGACGAAGGCGAGCACCACACCGCTGAGGTGCAGGGCCTCCGTGCGGGCCTCGGCGTCGCGGTCGAGCACCGCGTGGAACGTCGCCCGTGCCACGCTTCGCAGGTTGCCCGTCGTCATCGTCGAGGCGTACGGCCACCCGCCGACGGTCCGGAACCAGCTGATCTGCAACGCCGCCACGAACGCGATGCACGCGGTGACGACCATGTCCGGGACGCCAGGCGGCAGGAACCCCACCACGACGAGCACGGCCGCCTCCAGCCCGACGGCCACCCGGGCCGGCCGGCGCACCGCCCGCACCACGGCGGGCACCCGCAGCACCTCGCTGGCCAGGACACCGACGAGGAACGCCGCGATCGGCGGGAGATGCTGCGCGGCCCGGCCCCAGTCGTCCCGCGCGCCCGCCACGATCATCAGGATGATGTTGCCGGTCTGCGCGGTCGCGAAGACGCCGTTGCGGCTGAGGTAGGTGTAGGCGTCGAGGAAGCCGCCGACGAGCGACAGGAGTGCGGCCAGCCGCAGGGTGAGAGACGTCTGCCGAGGCGCCGGCGGCGAGGTCACCCGACGATTCTGCCGTGGTGTGTCAAGCCCCGTCGGCCCCGTGAAGCACCCGCAGCAAGGCCACCTTGCTGCGGGTGCCTCACCGTCACCGCCCGGCGGCAACCGCGGCCCGGCCCCTCAGCGCCGCGTAGGTCAGCGCGTCCACCAGCGCCAGCCACGACGCCTCGACGACGTTGCCGTGCACGCCGACCGTCGTCCAGGAGCCGGCCTGGTCGGTCGACTCCACGAGGACGCGGGTGACGGCCGCGGTTCCGCGGGTGAGGATGCGGACCTTGTAGTCCGAGAGCTCGACGTCCGCCAGCCACGGGCAGGACGGCGCGAGAGCGGCCCGCAGCGCCGCGTCCAGGGCGTTGACCGGACCGTTGCCCTCCTCCGTGGCGATCAGCCGCTGACCGTCCACGACGACCTTGACGGTGGCCTCCGCGACCACCTCGCCGTCGGCCCGGCGCTCGGTGATCACGCGGTAGGACTCCAGGACGAACGGCGCGTCCTGCCGGGCACCCATCGCGGAGCGCATCAGCAGCTCCAGCGACGCGTCCGAGGCCTCGAACGACCAGCCCTGTGCCTCCCGCTCCTTGACCGTGGCCACCACGGCCGAGACGGCCTCGGGATGGCCGGCCAGGTCCAGGCCGAGCTCGGTGCCCTTGAGCTCGACGCTGGCCCGGCCGGCCATCTCGGTGACCAGTACCCGCTGCCCGTTGCCGACGTCCACAGGGTCCATGTGGTTGTACAGCTCGGGGTCCACCTTGATCGCACTCGCGTGCAGGCCCGCCTTGTGGGCGAACGCTGAGGTCCCGACATAGGCCTGGTGGGTGTCGGGAGCGATGTTGGCGATCTCGGCCAACGCGTGCGAGGTGCGGGTCAGCTCGCGATGAGCGCCGTCCGGTAGGACGGGCATGCCCAGCTTGGTCACCAGGTTCCCGACGACGGCGAACAGATCGGCGTTGCCGGCCCGCTCCCCGTAGCCGTTGGCGGTGCACTGCACGTGCGTGGCGCCGGCCTGGACGGCGGCGACGGAGTTGCCCACGGCGCAACCGGTGTCGTCCTGGCAGTGGATGCCCAGCCGGAAGCCGGTGCGGGCGGCCACCTCCGTCACCACCTCGGCGATGCCCAGGGGGAGCATGCCGCCGTTGGTGTCGCACAGCACCGCGACGTCTGCGCCGCTGTTCACGGCGGCCTCCAGCACGCGCAGGGCCGTGTCGGGGTCGAACGCGTAGCCGTCGAAGAAGTGCTCGGCGTCGAGGAACACCCGGCGCCCCTCGCCGGTCAGGAACGCGACGGTGTCGGCCACCATCGCGACGTTCTCGTCGATGGTGGTGCGCAGCGCCCGCTCGATGTGGCGGCGGTCGGACTTCGCGACCAGGGTGACGACCGGCGCTTCCGACGCCAACAGGGCCAGGACCTGCGGGTCCTTGTCGGCGGTGAGCCCGGCCCGGCGCGTCGCCCCGAACGCGACGAGCGCCGCGTGCTTCAGGTCGAGCTCGCGGGCGCGGGCGAAGAACTCCGTGTCCTTGGGCAGCGCGCCCGGCCAGCCGCCTTCGATGAAACCGATGCCCAGCGCGTCCAGGTGGCGGGTGACGGCCAGTTTGTCGGCCACCGAGTACGAGATGCCCTCGCGCTGGGCGCCGTCGCGCAGCGTCGTGTCGTAGACGTGGAACGCGTCGCCGAGGGGGGTTCCGGCGGGCTCGGTGCGGGACATCGGGTGCACTCCAGGCTGGTTCGGACACAAAAAAGACCCCTCGCGGAGGCGAGAGGTCTGCGCGTCGGCTGTGGTGCTGGTTAGCCGACGCGCTCGTCAATAATGATCACTACGGTGCTGTGCACACCCAGAGAGTGGCACGGGACGTCCCGAGATGTCACACCGGCGTCCCACATCGTGGACCGACCGGTGTGCGGACGCCGTCGATCGGCTAGAGAGATCGGTAGAGTCCTCGCGCACCGGAGCGCGCGGGCCCGCCATCCGGAGGTGCCGCCTTGTTCCAGCTCACCGCGCTCTACAACACGCCCGAGGACGCCGAGGCGTTCGACAAGCACTACGACACGGTGCACGCGCCGCTCGCGAAGAAGCTGCCGGGGCTCCAGCGCTTCACGATCTCCCACCCCGGCCCCGACCAGGAGGGCAACCCCCCCGCCTACCACCTGATCGCCGTCCTGGAGTTCGCGGACGAGGCCACCTTCGGCGCCGCTCTCGGCGGCCCCGAGGGCGAAGCCGCGGTGGCCGACCTCGCGAACTTCGCGGGCGCCGGCGTGACGTTGCTGACCGGCGAGACGCACGAGGCCTGACCGCCGCTCTCGCACCGACGAGCAGCACCGTCCGTGCGGACGGTGCCGCTCGTCCGGGCCTGCTACGCCGTGGCGTGGGCGCTGACCAGCGCGGCCAGGCGGTCACCGATGCTGCGGGTGTGGCCCGTCGCGCTGTGGTCACGGGTCGCCAGGTCGAAGGCCACCGCCGCTTCGATGCGCCGCGCCGAATCCGGGTTGCCCGTGTGATCG
>JBBQEF010000225.1:0-9430 GCA_038320445.1 Mycobacteriales bacterium | reverse complement strand
CGCCGCATTCACCCCCGAGAAGCCGGCCGTGATCATGGCGGACACCGGGGCGACGCTCACCTACGCGCACCTCGACGAGCGCTCCATCCGGCTGTCCCGCGCGCTGCACGACGCGGGCCTGCGGCCCGGCGACGACGTGGCCCTGCTCTCGGAGAACAGCCTCAGCTACTACGAGGTGTTCTGGGCCGCACTGCGCAGCGGGCTCTACATCACCGCGATCAACCAGCACCTCACGGCGCCGGAGGTCTCCTACATCGTGGACGACTGCGGGGCGAAGGCGCTCGTCGTCTCGTCCGCGCTGGCCGGGATCGCCGGCGACGTCGTGGCGACCACGCCGGCGGTGACGCTGCGGCTGGCGATCGGCGGGAACGTCCCCGGCCACGACGACTACGAGGCGGTGCTGGCGGCCGCGTCCGCCGAGCCGCTGCCCGAGCAGCCGCGCGGCAAGGACCTGCTCTACTCCTCGGGAACCACCGGGCTCCCGAAAGGCGTGAAGGCCCCGCTCCCCGGGCACGACGTGCACGAGGCCGCCGACCCGCTGCTCGGACTGTTCGGCCCCCTGTACGGCTTCGACGCCGAGACCGTGTACCTCTCCCCCGCGCCGCTCTACCACGCGGCGCCGCTCCGGTTCGGCGGAATGATCCACTCGGTGGGTGGCACGGTCGTGGTCATGCCGCGGTTCGAGCCCGCTGCAGCTCTCGCGGCGATCGAGCGGTTCGGCGTGACCCACAGCCAGTGGGTGCCCACGATGTTCGTCCGGATGCTCAAGCTGCCCGAGGCCGAGCGGGCCGCCCACGACCTCTCGACGCACCGCGTGGCCGTGCACGCCGCCGCACCGTGCCCGGTCGAGGTGAAGCGACGGATGATCGAGTGGTGGGGCCCTGTCCTGCAGGAGTACTACGCAGCCACCGAGGCCATCGGCCTCACCGTGATCGACTCCTCCACGTGGCTGCAGCACCCCGGCTCGGTCGGCAGGGCGATCCTCGGCGTGCTGCACATCTGCGCCGACGACGGGCACGAGCTACCCACGGGCGAGGTAGGGCTGATCTACTTCGAGCGCGAGGTGCTGCCGTTCGCCTACCACAACGACCCGGAGAAGACGGCCAGGGCGCAGCACCCGCAGCACCCGAACTGGGGCACCACGGGCGACGTCGGCCGGCTCGACGACGACGGCTTCCTGTACCTCACCGACCGCAAGGCCTTCATGATCATCTCCGGCGGGGTGAACGTCTACCCGCAGGAGATCGAGAACGCCCTCACGCTGCACCCGGCGGTGCTGGACCTGGCGGTGATCGGCATCCCCGACGACGACCTCGGCGAGCAGGTCAAGGCCGTCGTGCAACCCGCGCCCGGGGTCGCGCCGGGCCCGGAGCTGGAGCGGGAGCTGCTGGAGTTCCTCCACGGCCGGATCGCCCGGTACAAGGTGCCACGCAGCATCGACTTCGTCAGCGCGCTCCCCCGCACCGCCACCGGGAAGCTGCAGAAGCACAAGATCCGGGAGGACTACGCGGCGGCGCCGAGGTGACTGCTCAGAGGCCGCGGGCGAGCAGGCTCGCCTCGCCGTCCCGCTCGGTGTGGGCGAGCACCTCCAGGCCGGCGAACGCGGCCAGCAGCTCACCGGGAGCCGCACGGAACCGGCCCGGCTCGTCGTCGACCTCGGACAGCACGGTCACCACCAGCAGCCCCCCCGGCGCCAGCCGCTCGACGAGGCGTGGGTACAGGGCCGGATCGCGGAACCGCTGGCAGACCACGACGTCGTAGGGTCCGGCGCAGGACGCCGGCAGGCCACGGTCCAGGTCGTGCCGGATGCACCGGACGCCGGTGGCGCCGGCCAGCGCCGCGAGCCCGACCTCGGACACGTCCACCGCGTCGACGGCGAACCCGCGCTGCGCGAGCCACAGCGCGACCGCGCCCCGCCCGCAGGCCACATCCAGGGCGGCCCCGCCCGGCGGGAGCAGGGCCTCCCTGCCGCGCAACGCAGAGGGCGGGAGTGCCCCGACCGACGAGACCGCGGCGTGCCGCGCGTCCCACCGCGGGGGGTCCTCGGCGCTCATGCCCGCGGGGGTCGTGCGTGGAAACGGTTGCTCCAGCGACCGTTACCGCGCACGGGCACGGACGTGTCAGCGCACACGGCTCAGCAGGTGGTCGAGGACGTCGTCCAGGGCGACCGCCTGCTGGTCGCCCGTCCCCAGGTCCTTCACCCCGATCGTGCCCGCCTCGATGTCGCGCTCGCCCAGTACCAGGGCGATCCGGGCCCCGGAGCGGTCGGCGGACTTCATCGCGCCCTTCAGCCCGCGCCCTCCGTAGGAGAGGTCCACACGCACCCCGGCCCGACGCAGCTGCGCCGCGAGCACGACGAGGCGGCGGCGCGCGGCCTCGCCCAGCGGCACCCCGAACACCTCGCAGCGGGCCTCCGACCAGGGCGCCAGTCCCTCGGCACGGCAGGCCAGCAGGGTGCGGTCGACGCCGATGCCGTAGCCGACTCCCGACAGCGGCTGCCCGCCGAGCGTGGCCATCAGCCCGTCGTAGCGCCCGCCGCCGCCGATCCCGGACTGCGCGCCGAGCCCGTCGTGCACGAACTCGAACGTGGTCTTCGTGTAGTAGTCCAGCCCGCGGACCATCCGCGGGTTCACCGTGCAGGCGACGCCCAGGTCGTCCAGGTGGGCCAGCACGGCGGCGTGGTGCCGCGCCGAGGCGTCGGACAGGTGGTCGATCAGCAGCGGGGCGCCTGCCGTCATCGCCCGCACCTCCGGGCGCTTGTCGTCCAGCACGCGCAATGGGTTGAGCGCGGCGCGGGCGCGGGTGGGCTCGTCGAGGTCGAGGCCCTGCAGGTACTCCTGGAGGAGCGCACGGTAGGCCGGCCGGCACTCGGCGTCGCCCAACGACGTGAGCTCGAGCCGGTAGCCGGTGAGGCCCAGAGCCCGGAAGCCCTCGTCGGCGATCGCGATCACCTCGGCATCGAGCGCCGGGTCGTCCACCCCGATCGCCTCGACGCCCACCTGCTGGAGCTGCCGGTACCGCCCGGCCTGGGGGCGCTCGTAGCGGAAGAAAGGCCCGGCGTAGCGGAGCTTGACCGGCAGCCCGGCCCGGTCCAGCCCGTGCTCGATCACCGACCGCACGACGCCCGCAGTGCCCTCGGGTCGCAGGGTCACCGAGCGCTCGCCCCGGTCGGCGAAGGTGTACATCTCCTTGCTGACGACGTCGGTGGACTCCCCCACACCGCGCGCGTAGAGGCCCGTGTCCTCGAAAACGGGCAGCTCGATCAGCCCGTAGCCCGCACGCTCGGCGGCGCTGAGCAGGGTGGTGCGGACGTGCTCGAACCCGGCCGACTCCGGCGGGTAGTACTCGGGGATGCCCTTGGGCGCGGCAAAGGACGTCACGCGGTCCGCCACGGCGCTCACAATCCACGCCCCGGGGCCGGTGCATCCAGATCCTGCAGGTACGGGTTGGAGAGGCGCTCGCGACCGATCGTGGTCGTCGGGCCGTGGCCCGGCAGGACGACCGCGGAGTCGTTCCGGGTCAGGATCACGTCGCGCAGGCTGGCCTGCATCTTCGCGAAGTCGCCGCCGGGCAGGTCGGTGCGCCCGATCGACCCGGCGAACAGCGTGTCACCCGCGATGATCACCTCGACGCCCTCCCCGGTGGGAGCCGTGAAGATCACCGACCCCTCGGTGTGGCCCGGGGTGTGCGCGACGCCCAGGGTCAGCCCGGCGAGCTCCAACGCGGCGCCGTCGTCGAGCGTGCGCACCTCGCGCGGCTCCCGCAGCTCGATCTTCCCCCCGAAGAACGCGGAGGCCTGCGTGGACATGCCCTTCATCGGGTCGGCCAGCATCTCCCGGTCGTCGGGGTGGATCCAGGCGGGGATGTCGTGGCCGTCGCAGACCGGGGCGACGCTGAACGTGTGATCGAAGTGGCCGTGGGTGAGCAGCACCGCCACCGGCGTCAGCCGGTGCTCGGCCAGCAGCGCCTCCAGGGGCTCGACGGCGTCCTGGCCGGGGTCGACCACGACGCACGCCTCCCCCGCGGCGGACGCCACCACGTAACAGTTGGTCTGGAACGACCCGGCCGGGAAACCTGCGACAAGCACCCGACCAGCCTAGACACGTGGGGCGACGGGGTTCTCTCAGGATCGGTCGTTATCCTGCGCCCGTGGCGACGAACCAGATGCGGCGGGAGGCGGCGAAGCGCAAGCTCGTCCGCCAGCAGGAACGGCGGGTCCAGCAGGCGACGCGACGCCGCCAGATCGCGGTGATCACGTCCGTGGTCGTCGTCGTGGTGGTCGTCGTGGGTGTCGTGCTGCTCAGCACCATCGGGAAGAGCGACCCGGCCACCACCGCCGCCGCCCCCTCCGACGCCGCCACGCCGACGTCCGCGCCGCCCGCAGCCGCGGCGAAGACGCCCGCGAACATCCCCACCGCCGTCACCCCGCTGCCGACCCGGCCCACCGCGCTTCCCGCCACGGCCGACTGCAGCTACCCCGCGGGCGGCCAGGCCGCCAAGCCCGCCACGGCCCCGGCCGGCTCGGGCGTCAGCGCGAAGGGCACCGTCGCGGTGACGCTCCAGACGGGCGACGGCGCGATCCCGCTGACCTTGGACAAGGCGCTGGCGCCCTGCACCGTCAACAGCTTCGTGAGCCTCGCCCAGCAGGGCTACTTCAACGGCACGCCCTGCCACCGCCTCACCACGGACGCCGGCCTGCAGGTGCTGCAGTGCGGCGACCCGAGCGGCGCGGGCAGCGGCGGCCCCGGCTACACGATCCCGGACGAGGTGTTCCCCGAGCTGAAGTACGGCCGGGGCCTGCTGGCCATGGCCAACACCGGGCAGCCCAACACGGGCGGCAGCCAGTTCTTCATGATCTACGGTGACGCCCAGCTGCCGCCCCAGTACACGGTGTTCGGCTCGATCAGCACCGAGGGCCTGGCAGTGATCGACACGATCGCGAAGAGGGGCCACGACGGCTCGTTCGACGCGCAGGCAGGCGGCGGCAAGCCGGTCCAGCCCGTGACGATCCAGACCGCGAAGATCGGCTGAGCCGCCCGTCCGGCCCGTCGATCACGGCGGGTGGTTGCTGGACGATCCCTCCGGCCATGACCAGGGCCTGGGTGGGAGTGGTGGCCGGTGTGGGGATGCTGGTCGCGGGGTGTGCTGTCGCCGCCCCCGGGCCTGCTGTGCCGGTCGGGGCAGTGGTGAGCGTCGAGCAGGGCGCCGTCCAGGGTTATGCCGAGGACGGCGTGCTCCGCTACCGGGGCCTGCCCTACGCCGCCCCACCCATCGGCGACCGCCGGTGGAAGCCGCCCGCGGCGCCCGCCCGGTGGACCGGAACGCGCGACGCGACGCAACCGGCAGCCCGCTGTGCGCAGCTCGCCGCCGCCCCCGGCACGCCGCACCTCACGGCGGCCAGCACCACCGAGGACTGCCTGACGGTCGACGTCACGGTGCCCGTGGGCACCGTGAGCACGTCGAAGCTGCCCGTACTGGTGTGGCTGCACGGCGGCGCGTTCAACGCCGGGGCAGGTGGTGACGTCGACCCGCGCCGGCTCGCGGAGGCCGGCCCGCTCGTCGTCGTCACGCCGAACTACCGGCTGGGGATCTTCGGCTTCTTCGGCTTCCCCCGCCTGGCCGGGTCGGGCGCGTTCGGGCTGCTCGACCAGCAGGCCGCGCTGCGGTGGGTGGCGCGCAACGTCGCGGCGTTCGGCGGTGATCCCCGCCGTGTGACGCTCGGCGGGGAGTCCGGCGGCGCGGACAGCGCCTGCGGGCAGCTCGCCGCGCCGGGTTCGGTCGGGCTGTTCCGGCAGGTGATCCTGCAGAGCGGCGGATGCAACCCGGTCAACCTCTACAACGTCGTGCAGCCGGGAACCGGCTCGATCGGCGACACCTGGAAACCGCTGCCCCTGGTCGAGGCCGCGGGGTCGCGGGCGGCGCCGCAGTTCGGCTGCACCGACCCGGCCACGGCGCCGGGCTGCCTGCGCGGGCTGCCCGCCGCTGCGCTGGTCCCGGGAGCGGGCACCTACTGGAGCCCCGCCACGGGCACCAGCACGCTCCCGCCACGCCCGTCGGACCAGGTGGCCCACGGCGACCTGCGTCCGGTCCCGATGCTCGCGGGCACGAACCGGGACGAGGGCACGCTGTTCACCGCCGCGGCCTACGACAACGCGGGCCGGCCGCTGGACGACAGCACGTTCCGCACCCTGCTGGCCTCGACCACGCTGCTGCGCTCCACCGAGGTCGGCGCCGCCTACCCGGTCGGGAGCCGCTCACCGGGTCGCGCGTGGTCCGATGTGATCACCGACCGCGCCTACGCCTGCCCGGCGCTGGCCAACTACCGGGTGCTCGGCACGTCCGCGCCCCTCTACGCCTACGAGTTCGACGACACGACGGCGCCGTCGCCGTTCGTCGCGCTGCCGCGGGAGCTGGCGGGCGGGGTGACGCACGGCGCCGAGATGGCGTACCTGTTCGATCTCGTGCCCGGCCGTCCTGCGCTCAGCCCCGCCCAGGAGGCCACGGCCCAGGGGCTCGTGGACGCGTGGGCGCGGTTCGTCGCCACGGGCAGCCCCGACGACGGGACGGGCACCTGGCCGCGCTGGTCGGGAGGCGGCCAGGTGCTGTCGATCACAGGTACCGGCGCCACGGCGGTGTCGGCCGCCGGCTTCTCCGCCGAGCACCACTGCGGGCTCTGGGGCGGCTGATCGCGCCGCGTCGCGCAGCCGCAGAGCGGCAGCGACCACCGACCGTTCAGCTCGCGCTGGTGACCCGGTACACGTCGTAGACGCCCTCGACGTTACGCACCGCGCCCAGCACGTGCCCGAGGTGCTTCGGGTCGCCCATCTCGAAGCTGAAGCGGGAGATCGCGACGCGGTCGCGTGACGTCGTCACCGACGCCGACAGGATGTTGACCTTCTCGTCGGCCAGCACCTTCGTGATGTCGGAGAGCAGCCGGTGCCGGTCGAGGGCCTCGGCCTGGATCGCAACGAGGAACACCGAGCCCGGCGACACCGACCACGCGACCTCGACGAGCCGCTCCTCGCGGCGCTGCAGGTCCTTGGCGTTGGTGCAGTCGGTGCGGTGCACGGAGATGCCGCCGCCGCGGGTGACGAAGCCGAGGATGTCGTCACCGGGGACGGGCGTGCAGCACCGCGCCAGCTTGGTGTACAGCTCACCGATCTCGGCGTCGCCGTCGCGGACGACGACGCCCGCCTCCCCGGCCGCGCGCCGCAGCCGGACCGTGGACGGGGTGGCGCGCTCGGCGAGGTCCTCCTCGGCCTGCTCGACACCGCCGAGCAGCGCCGTGAGCCGCTGGACGACGTGCCGCGCGCTCGCGTGCCCCTCCCCGACCGCGGCGTACAGGCCCGAGAGATCGGGGAAGTGCAGCTCGTGGGACAGCGCCGCCATCGCGTCGGTGGAGACCAGCCGCTGCAGCGGCATCGACGTGCGCCGCGCTTCGCGGGTGATGGCCTCCTTGCCCGCCTCGATGGCCTCCTCGCGCCGCTCCTTGGCGAACCACTGCCGGATCTTCGTCTTGGCCCGCGGAGAGGCGACGAACGCGAGCCAGTCACGGCTGGGGCCCGCCGTCTCCGCCTTGGAGGTGAAGATCTCGACGACGTCGCCGGACTCCAACTTCCGCTCCAGCGCCACCAGCCGCCCGTTGACCCGCGACCCGATGCACCGGTTGCCGACCTCGGTGTGCACCGCGTACGCGAGGTCGACGGGGGTCGAGCCCGCCGGGAGCGTCATGACGTCGCCCTTGGGGGTGAACACGAAGATCTGCCGGGCGCCGAGGTCGAAGCGCAGCGACTCCAGGAAGTCACCGGGATCGGCCGCCTCCCGCTGCCAGTCCAGCAGCTGGCGCATCCACGACATCTCGTCGACCTCGACACCGGCGGCCTGCGCGCTGCGGGTCTCCTTGTACCGCCAGTGCGCCGCGATGCCGTACTCCGCGGTGTAGTGCATGTCCTGCGTGCGGATCTGCACCTCCAGCGGCTTGCCGTCCGGCCCGATGACGGTGGTGTGCAGCGACTGGTAGACGCCGAACCGGGGCTGCGCGATGTAGTCCTTGAACCGGCCGGGCATCGGCTGCCACAGCGCGTGCACCATGCCCATCGCCGCGTAGCAGTCGCGCACCTCGTCGACGAGCACGCGCACGCCGACGAGGTCGTGGATGTCGTCGAAGTCCTTACCCTTGACGATCATCTTCTGGTAGATCGAGTAGTAGTGCTTGGGCCGGCCCTCGACCTTCGCGGTGATCCGTGCGGAGTCCAGCTGCACCTGCACCTCGTCGATCACCTGCTTGAGGTAGGTGTCGCGGGACGGGGCGCGGGTGGCCACCAGCCGCACGATCTCCGAGTACTTCTTCGGGTGCAGGATCGCGAAGGACAGGTCCTCCAGCTCCCACTTCACCGTGGCCATGCCCAGGCGGTGCGCCAGCGGCGCGAGCACCTCCAGGGTCTCGCGCGCCTTCTTGGCCTGCTTCTCCGGCGACAGGAAGCGCATCGTGCGCATGTTGTGCAGCCGGTCCGACAGCTTGATCACCAGGACGCGGGGGTCCTGCGCCATCGCGACGACCATCTTGCGGATCGTCTCGGCCTCGGCGGCATTCCCCAGCTCGACCCGGTCCAGCTTGGTGACGCCGTCGACGAGCTGCGCCACCTCCTCGCCGAACTCCTCGCGCAGCCGGTCCAGCGAGTAGTCGGTGTCCTCGACGGTGTCGTGCAGCAGCGCCGCCACCAGCGTGGTGGTGTCCATCCCCAGCCCGGCGAGGATCGTGGCCACCGCGAGCGGGTGGGTGATGTAGGGGTCGCCGGACTTGCGCTTCTGGCCCTCGTGCTTCTCCTCGGCCACGTCGTAGGCGCTCTGCAGCAGGGCCAGATCGGCCTTCGGGTGCATCGCCCGGTGGACGCTGGCGAGCGGTTCGAGCACCGGCGTGACCGCTCCGACCCGCTGCGGGGTCATGCGTCGGGCGATGCGCGCCCGGACGCGCCGGGTGGCCGACGGGCGGGAGACCGAGGTGTCGGCGTCGGACGCCGGGGGCGCGGGCTGCACGTCGGTCACCCCCACCACGATAGTCCCCGGTGTGGGTCAGGCGGTCAGCAGCGCATGCACCGGAACGGGGGCCAGCCGATCGCGCCCACCCAGCGCGGTGAGCTCCATCAGCACGCCGAACCCGACCACGTCGGCCCCCGCATCGGCGAGCAGCGCGCACGCCGCGGCGCCCGTGCCACCGGTGGCGAGCACGTCGTCGACGACGAACACGCGCGCACCCGGGGCCAGCACCCCGGCGGGCAGCTCCAGGGTGGCCGTGCCGTACTCCAGCTCGTAGGTGCGCGACCCCGCGACGCGCGGCAGCTTGCCGGCCTTGCGCACCGGCACGACCCCGGTGCCGGCGACGAGTGCCACCGCCGCACCGATCAGGAACCCGCGTGCCTCGACCCCCACC
>JBBQEF010000224.1:0-9712 GCA_038320445.1 Mycobacteriales bacterium | reverse complement strand
GGTGACCAGTCGGGCGCCACCACCCGCATCGCCGATCTCGAGACCGAGTGGGACAACGCCCAGGCGCGCCTGAAGCCCAGGAACGGCGCCGCGTGGACCACGATCGACGGCAGGATCGACACAGTTCTCCGTGAGCTCCGGTCGTCCAGCCCGCATCCGGCGACGGAGAAGGCGGCACTCACGGCCTTGCTGTCGGCGTTGGGTTCGGGGTGATTGCGCGTATTGGATCGATCATGCACGTTCATCCGAGTTGGAGATTGTCGTCCGTGGGTGCTGGTTCATTGTTCTCGTGCATCCTGCTACCGGGACGCGTCGTCCCCGTATTCCTCGTCCGTCACGCGGCTACCCGAACCACGTCGGCCACCACCCCGGCTCTGCGTTCGCCTCACTGGTGAAGTGGGGCGTCGACTACGCGGCCGACCTGGCCGAGAAATCGGCCCCGCGCTGCACATCCCCGATGGACTGCGGATCGTTCCCCGAGACGAGGAGTGTCGTGGTCGATTCGTACGGGCGGGGCGCGGCAAATGCGTAGAGTGCCGCGATCCCCGGGCTGAACTCTCGGCCAGGCGATTGATGCTGATTGCCATCGGTTTCTCATCGCTTTCACATCTGCGCCGCGCTGTGATGTTCGACGGACCTGCCGCGCTACAATTCCTCATTGTGCGCCGATGGTCCGGTCGGCCCACGCACATGGCTCCCCGCCGCTGGTACGTCTGCCGCTCTTTCGACGGTTCACGACGATTGCGCGACCAGGTCGTGCCGCTGAACGCGTTTGTCCGGAAGGTCGCCCATGACTCTCACTGCAGCTGCAGCAGTGACCGAGACGCTGCCCCCCGTCCCCTCGCAGGCGGATACCGGCGGGATGCCGATCCGGCCCGTGTTCGTGGATGACGACGGCCGCCGCAAGCGGCTGATGGTTCGCGCCGGCTACCTCGCCGTGGCGTCCTTCGTCGCCTACCTGGTGGTCATCGGCCTCAGCCTCATCGAGCGGCCGTCGGGCCCGCTTGACGGCACCGGCTCGTTCACCGTCGGCGCGCCGCCGACGCACAGCTCCACCCCCAGCTCCGTCTCCGGCGCTGCACCGACGAAGCGGCGAGCGGCCGCCGCCGACCCTGACGCCGCCCCCGTCGTCGCCCCGACACCGGCTGCTGTGCGGCTTCTGGCCGCTCCGGCGCCGATCCGCCGCGTGCGCACGTCCGCGAGCCTGGCACCCCCCGATCGTGCGGTGGCACCGTCGCGGCGGCCGCGCGACACCGACGGGAGACCCACGACGACGTCGAACGCGGCTGTCGTCACCAGGAGCCCACCGTCACCCGCCACGACACATCCGACAACAACCACAGCAACAGCCACGGCCGCTCGGTGAGTCGCTCACGATCGCCGCAGGACGCGACCCGGTCCTGGCTCCTTCCCGCCGCGCTGCTCCTGATGATCGCCACCGTCCTGGTCGTGGCCGGGTTCGCCTCCGCCCGTGGCGGGAACGACGCAGCCGGAGCGCAGCCATCCGTCGGCCGGGACTCCGTGCCGGAGTCGGTCCAGTCCGGCGGCCCGCTGGTCGACGCCACGAAGCTGCCGGTGACGTCGAGGAGCCTGCCGGCCAGGGTCATCGCGCTGACCTTCGACGACGGCCCCGACCCGGTCTGGACGCCACAGGTGCTGGCGATCCTCAAGAAGTACGACGTCCCCGCCACGTTCTTCGTGGTCGGCTCCAACGTCACCCGACACCCCGACATCGTGCGGGCCATCCGCGACTCCGGCTCCGAGCTGGGCGTGCACTCGTTCTCCCACCCCGACCTGGGCCGGGTGTCGCGGTGGCGGCTGGACCGGGAGCTCGCGGAGACACAGCTGGCCATCGCGGGCAGT
Source organism: Mycobacteriales bacterium (assembly GCA_038320445.1). Lineage (GTDB taxonomy): Bacteria > Actinomycetota > Actinomycetes > Mycobacteriales > Pseudonocardiaceae > Pseudonocardia. The sequence continues at coordinate 7,849 of JBBQEF010000224.1, read as the reverse complement.
GCCGGCGTCACGACCTACCTGCTGCGGCCCCCGTACTCCGGGAGCGCTGCCGCGGTGGACGACATCGGATACGGGACGGTGCTGGCCGCCGCCCAGGACGGCTACGTCAGCGTGTTCACCACCGCCGACAGCGAGGACTGGCAACGCCCGGGCATCCCCGCGATCCTCCGCAACGCCACCCCGGCCGCCGGCGCCGCCGCCGGCTCGGTGGTCCTCATGCACGACGCCGGTGGCGACCGCGCCGAAACCATCGCCGCCCTCGACCGGTACATCCCCCTGATGAAGGCCGAGGGCTACCGGTTCACCACCGTCACCGGCGGGCTCGGCCGGGCCCCGGCCGATGTCGCCGCCACACCACGCGACCAGTTCATGGGCGGCGTCCTGCTCGGCACGCTTGCGGTGGCGACGACCATCGAGTCGGCGCTGAGCTGGGTCCTGCTCGTGGTGGGCATCCTCGTCGTGCTCCGCCTGCTCCTGATGGTGGTGGTCGCGCGCCGCCACGCCCGGCAGCGGCGCAGCCCGGACTGGACGTGGGGCCCGCCGGTCGACTGGCCGGTCTCGGTCATCGTCCCCGCCTACAACGAGACCAAGAACATCGAGGCCACGGTCCGCTCCATCCTCGCCAACGACCACCCCCTCGAAGTGATCGTCGTCGACGACGGTTCCACGGACGGCACCGCCGAGCTGGTCGAGTCGCTCGGACTGAGCGGCGTCCGGGTGATCCGCCAGTCCAACGCGGGCAAGCCGGTGGCACTCAACCGCGGCGTCCACGCCGCCCGCCACCAGATCATCATCATGATCGACGGCGACACCATCTTCGAACCCGACACCGTGCGGCTGCTCGTCCAACCCTTCGCCGACCCGTTGGTCGGTGCCGTCGCCGGCAACGTGAAGATCGCCAACCGGGACGAGCTCATCGGCCGGCTGCAGCACATCGAGTACGTCGTCGGGTTCAACATCGACCGCCGCGTGCAGGACGCCCTGGGCTCCATCGCCACGATCCCGGGCGCTGCCGGTGCGTTCCGACGACGCGCCCTGCTCGACGTCGGCGGGCTCACCACCGACACACTGGCCGAGGACACCGACATCACCATCGCGCTCGGCCGCGCCGGCTGGCGGGTCGTGTTCGAGGACCGCGCCCGGGCCTGGACCGAGGCCCCCGCCACCGCCTCGCAACTGTGGCGACAGCGGTTCCGTTGGAGCTACGGCACCATGCAGGCCATCTGGAAGCACCGCCGCGCCGTCCGGGAGAGTGGCTCCGCAGGCAAGCTCGGCCGCCGCGGGCTCGCCCACGTCGCCGTCTTCCACATCCTGCTGCCGGTCACCGCACCACTGGTGGACATCTTCTTCGTCTACGGCCTGATCTTCGGTGATCCCGCGGTGACGCTGCTGCTCTGGGGGTCCATGCTCGGCGTGCAGCTGGCCGGCGCGCTCTACGCCTTCCACCTGGAAGGAGAGGCCCGGGGAGCGCTGTGGGTGCTGCCCGTTCAGCAGATCATGTACCGGCAGCTGATGTACCTGGTGCTGATCCAGTCGATCACCAGCGCCGTCACGGGGGCCCGGGTCCGCTGGCAACGCATGCACCGCGTCGGCGTATTGAACGACCTGATGCTCGGCGCTCCCGCTCCCGCACCACCGCCCGTCTCCCCTCGCGGGCGCCGCCGCGAACCTCCGGCGGCCGGCCGGTTACCCCGTCACGAACGCTGGCTCGACCTGCTGCGGGTCGTGGCCCTGATCGGTCTCCTCGCCTACGAGACCCTGGGTGCGGGCTGGACCAGCCTCCTGTCCCCCTCCGTCGGGGTGCTTTTCGCGGCCGGCGGCTCGCTGATGGCACGGTCGATGCACACAACCCCCGCGATCGACGTGATCGGGCACCGGCTGCGCCGCCTGCTCGTGCCGCTCTGGGCGCTGGGAATCGCGCTCGTGCCCGCGATGCTGTGGCAGGGCTGAGCTGCCGCCACCGACGACAACACCCTCTACTGGGCCAACCTGCTCTACTGGCTCCTCCCGCTGGCCGATCCACCCACCAGCACCTGGGCCGTCCCGCTCACCAGCGGGCTCTGGTACGTCCGCGCCTGCCTGTGGTTCGTGGTGCTCACACCGTTCCTGCTCGCGGCGTTCCGGCGCTGGCCGCTGCGCGCCGCGCTGACGCCGCTGGTCGTCGTCGGCCTGGACGCGGTGCTGGGCTGGAACGTCCAGTCCGCGGGGGCCATGGGCACGGAGCTCATCGACTTCTGCACCTTCGCCACCTGCTGGATGGTGGGCTTCGCGCATCGCGACGGCACGCTGCGTCGGCTGCACCCGGTCGTGCTCGTCACGGTCGCGTCGACCGCCATCATCCTCGGCGGCGGGTGGGCCTGGTCCCGACCGCACGCCGGCGGCCTCGACCTCGGCGCCATCCCGCTCGCACAGGGCCTGGTTTCAGCGGGCGTCGTTCTGCTCCTGTTCCGGGTCTCTCCCCACCTGGCTTGGCTCGACCGGTCACCGCTGTTCGACCGGACCGTCACGATCACGACGATCCGCGCCGCGACGATCTACCTCACCACCCCGATCGCGGTCGCCCTGGCCACCACGGTCGCAGGTGGGACCGCGCGCCCGCTCCTCGCCGCGGCTCTCGTCGTGGTGGGGGTCGTCGTGTTCGGATGGATCGAGGACGTTGCGGCACGACGTCCGGTGCAGCTTCTCCCCCTCCACGACACCACGGTGCCGAACCGCAGGCCCTCGGCGCACACCGGTCGCACGCCCGACCGGCCACCGGACATCCCGTCCCCGCGCGGGGAATCGCCCGCTGCGCTCCCCCGACGGTTCACCCGCCATCAGCACGGCACGATGACGGCGCGCGCGCCGAGCCTGAGGGCGAGCGGCACACACCACCCGAACGACACCGACCCCGCTGCCGTCGACCGACCACGCGGTGGTGCTGCGACGTGATCTCTTCTGGGCGTACATGGCCTTGTCGGCTCCCTGCAGGGCTCCCGGGTATCCGGTGACGACGCTGTAGGGGCGTGACCGAACGATCCGGACACGCCCGCTTCCTGCAGTGCTCGTTCCATGCGCATGACCAGATCCTGAGCTGTGGTGGTGGTGGCGCCGACGGCGACGATGCCGAACTCGTCGCCGCCCCGGCGGGAGCGCGTACTTCGGTCGACTCGTCGACACGGTGCTGGCCCTGGGAGCCGGTCGCATTCCGACGAGCTGGCCTACAGCGAGACGGAGAACCGTCATCTCGGGGACGAGGTCAACGACGCCGGCGGCGAGGTCGTGCTGGATCAGGGGGTGCGCCGCGCTGGATCGCACCACCAGAAGCTGGTCATCGCCGGCCGGTCCTGCGACGAGAAATACGGCACCGGTCAGAGCAACCGGACCGTACGCCCTCGGCAGCGGCTGCGGCGAGGACGGAGGGGCAAGCAGGTCAGTGGGCACGCCGGAAGAGTCCCCCGGACCCGATCACCTGTCGTCGCACCAGCAGCGCGCAGGACCTACGACATCGAGCGCGTCGATCCACGATGACTACACCTGTAGATGGAGACGCCCCGGGAGATCACGCTACCCAGAGATCGCTGTCACAACCAGCCGTTGACGGTGGCCGTGTGGGCTGCCTCGGCCCGGTTGCGGGTGCCGGTCTTGCCGATGGCGGAGGACAGATAGTTGCGGACGGTGCCGGGCGACAGGTGGAGGTTCCGGGCGATGTCAGCGACGGTGGCACCGTCGGTGGCCGCGACCAGAACGTCCCGCTCGCGGGGCGAGAGCGGGCTGGGTCGGGCCGACAGGGCGGCCACCGCCAGCGCCGGGTCGATCACACGACGGCCGGCGAGAACATCCCGGATGGCGATGGCGAGAGCGTCGACCGGACCGTCCTTGACCAGGAACCCGGCGGCCCCGGCCTGCAGGGCGCGGTGCAGGTGGCCGGGGCGGCCGAAGGTGGTCACCATCAGCACCTTGCACTCCGGAACGGCTTCACGCAGCGCCGCCGCGGCGGTGATGCCGTCCGTGCCCGGCATCTGGATGTCGAGGAGCGCGACGTCGGGACGGGTGCGCAGTGCGGCCGTCACGACCTCGTCGCCGCGGACGACCTGCGCGACGACATCCATGTCGGGCTCCAGGTTCAGCAGGTGCGCGAGCGCTCCCCGGACCATTCCCTGGTCCTCGGCGAGCAGCAGCCGGATCACGACCTCACCTCCCGGCTCCGCCCAGGGGCAGGCTGGCGGTGAGCCGGAACCCGGGCCCGCCGTCAGGCCCGGCGTGCAGGCGGCCACCAGCGGCGCCGACCCGTTCCTCGAGCCCGGTGAGGCCGTTGCCGGTCGGGACCGACGCGCTCGCACCGACCCCGTCGTCGCTGATGACCAGCACCGCCGTCTCCCGGGTGGCGGACAGTGCGACGCGACACGCGGCCGCCTTGCTGTGGCGCACGGTGTTGGTGACCGCCTCCCGCACCACCCAACTGAACAGGGCATCAGCGCGGGGGTCGAGGGGGATCCCGGTCAGGTCGGTCGTCATGGTGATGCCCGCGGCGCCCAGCGCGGCGCGGGCGGTGTCCAGCTCGTCGAGCAACGAGGTGGCGCGGTAGCCGGTGACGGCCTCGCGGACCTCGACGAGAGCGTGCCCGGTGACTGCCTCGATGTCGGCGATCTCGGCGGCGACGGCCGGGTCGCCGGTCAGGCGCCGTGCGAGCTGGGCTTTGAGTGAGATCACCGACAGGCTGTGGCCGAGCAGGTCGTGCAGGTCGCGGGCGAACCGCAGCCGCTCCTCGGTCACGGCGAGCCGCGCCAGTTCGTCGCGCGCGTGACGCAGCTCCCGAGCCTGCAGCATGATCCGACGGTAGGACCACATCATGATGCCCAGCCAGAACACCAGCGAGAGCTGCGCGAACACGGTGTCCCCGGTGACCGGCTGCGGCGCCCGCCACAGCAGCAGCGCCGCCGCGCCGGTGGCCGCGGCAACGGCCGGCAGGGTGAACCGCAGCGGCAACGCCACGGCGGCAGCGATGCTCAGGTAGATGAACAGTCCCAGGAACGCCGGGGTGCCGCCGGCGAACGCCAGCACGGTCCCCACGACGATGCAGCTCGCCAGGGTGGGGGCCACCGCCCGGAAAGGCGCCGTCGTGGCCAACGCCAACCAGATGGTGCGCAGCCAGCAGCCGGCGAACGCAGCCAGGCCGGCGACGACGGCGGCGGTCGCGGCCGACGGAAGTCCGAGACGCCCGAGCTCCGCGATCGGGTAGATCAAAAACCCCCACATGGCCACCCCCCACAGCAGCCACCGCGCCCGCCGCCAGGGGCCAGGGGCCTCCCCGGACTTGCCCATCGCGCCGAAGATCGAGTCAGCGCTCGCGGGATGACCAGCCCGGAACCGGGAACGCACCGACCCACCTCCCGACGCACACGACGTGATCGACGATACGAGCGGCGGGCAGGCGCGGGTAGTGCCCTGCCGTCACCGGCAACCGCTGACAGATGTCAGTAGTGACAAGCGTCAGTACTGACCGAAGTCACCGGTGTTCGGGGAGTCGACGGCACTAACAACAGCCCTGGTGGCTTCCTAACGTCGTCCTCATGACACAGCACACGCCGATGCTCCGGACTCGCGTCCGACGTTCCCTCAGCCGAAACTCCCACCCCGCCACCCCCGGCGGCATGACGGCGCGACGAGGCGCCGGGCCGGGTCTGCTCGCCGGGACGGCCTTCCTGCTCGTCGAGGCCGCCGCCGGCGCGACACCCTGGGCGTTCCCCGAGGGCATCGCCCACACCCTCGGCGTCGGCACACCGGGTTACGCGCTGCAACCCTGGCCGCTGCTGCTCGGAGTGGTGATGCACCTGCTGGTCTCGGCCGGTCTGGGCGTCCTGTACGCCGCCATCGCCCGGCGCCTGCGGCTATCGGGTGCCCGCCTGGTCATCGGCGCCGTCGCGTTCTCGATGGTCGAGACCGCGGTCGCGATCTGGGCGGTCCTTCACACGATCCTGCCGGCCACGCTTCCCGCTCTGCTCGACGCCGTCCCCTGGTGGGCGTCGGTCGCCGGCCACACCGGCTACGGGTTGCTGCTCGGGCTGGCCCTGCTCCACCGATCCTCCTCGTCGTCGTGAGCCGCACGGGCACAGCCGGCCGCGTGCGCCCGGCGGCCGTCGCTTCGTCGAACCCTCGGGGCCCGCTGGGCGTCGTCACCCCCAATTCCCGCCTGCACTGGACGTTGTTGGGCGTCGGCGTCGGCGCCTCCGTACTGTTCAACGGCACGTGGTTCGTCGACGGCCTCACCCGTCTCGGCTACGACCCCTGGGCGCAACCGATCAGCGCCCTGAGCCTCGGCCCCGGCGGCAGCGTCCAGGTCGCCAACTTCATCGTGTTCGGCGTACTGAGCTGCGTCGCCGCGTTCGCCTCCCGCCCCATGCTCGCCCCGGGCCGGGCAGCGACCTGGTATCCACGGTTGCGCGTGCTGGCCGGGCTCACCCTCATCGGCGCCGGCTTGTTCCCCCAGGACCCTGCCGGCGGCTATCCGGTCGGCGTGGCACCCCTGCTCACCCCGACCTTGCACCAGCAGATCCACAACGTCGTCTCTGTCATCAGCCTCACCACCACCGTCGCCGAGCTGATCCTGCTCGCGCTGCGCCTGCGGCGCGAGCCCACCTGGCGCGGCTGGGGCGCCGGTGCGCTCGCCGCGGCCCTGCTGATGACGGCATGCCTCGCCACATTCGGGATCCTGATCTCCCACGGTGGCCCGGGCGGCGTCTTCGAAAAGATCGCCGGCCTGCTCCCCTCGGCCTATGGGATCGCCCTCGCCACCCGCCTCGCCCTCCGCCGCGACGCCCGCATCACCCCGCCCATCAAGCGCGACGTGACCCAGCGGCCTCCGGCCTCGGTCCTGAGCCGTTGAAGGGCCCGGAGGAACCGTCGTCGAGAGCAGTCGACCGGCGGGTGGCCGGACAAGATTCACCACACTCACGAAGGGCACCGTCAGTGGTGAGGGCCTCGACACCGCTTTCAGCGATGCGGCGGTCCTCCGCACCGGCCATGGCCCCGGCCACCCCCACGCCACCGACCACGACACCGCCGACCACCACAGGCAGCCCACCGGCGATCAACGCGAGCCCGGGACGCGTCGCGAAGGACGCCACCGCAGCTGGATCACCGGAAATCGCCTGGTAGAAGTCGTCGGACGGCATCCCGATGGCGACCGCCGCGTAGGCCTTGTTCGTCGCCGTCTGCACCGACACCAGCGGCGCTACTTCCTCGCGGTGGCCGACACCACCAGTTTCACCCGTGCTGCCGACCAGCTGCACGTATCCGAACCCGCGCTCTCCCAGCAGATCTGCAAGCTCGAGACCGAGTTGGGGTTCCCGCTGTTCGCGCGCCGCGCGCGGGGCAACGACCTGACCCCCCAAGGCCGCGAGCTGCTGGAACCGGCCCGCGAGGTCGTGACCTCAGCCGAGACCTTCACCCGGCACGCACAGTCACTGGCCGGCGGACCACGGCGACTGGTGATCGGTTTCCGGGCGCAGGCCGCGAACGAGCTCACCCGCGAGCTGATCACCGCGTTCCGCGTGCGACGGCCCGACGTCGAGGTGATCCTGCACCAGTATCCGCTCGAGGCCACCACTGCCGGCCCGGACACCGGCGAGGTCGACCTGGCCCTGCTGCGGCTACCGCTGGCGCCCCGATCCGCGACACGCTTCTACAACCGGCCCGGCATCTGCTACCGCGACGTGGTCGACGCCGTGCCCTCCGTCGTCGCCCTGGCCTGGGATCCCCACCGGCTGGCCGCGAATCCGAGCGCCCAGGCCTTCGTCGATGCCACCCGCGACCTCGTCGCATCCCCACCGCCCGACATGCCGCACAGGCTGCATCGCGAACCCGACCG
>JBBQEF010000223.1:0-9713 GCA_038320445.1 Mycobacteriales bacterium | reverse complement strand
GCGACGTCAGATCCGTCGGTGGAACGGTGCCGTGGCGCACGCGATCAGTACCGGACCTCGCTGCGCCGCGCACCGCGGCTGACCCAGAGCGGGCTGATGAGGGCGATCAGAACCGCCGCGGAGCCGATCTGGAGCGCATGGCGGATCCAGTCGATGCCGGAGGTGTGCCGCACGTTCAACTTGGTGGCGAGGAAGTCGCCGATGAGGCCACCGATGATGCCGAGGATGATGGTCAGCCAGATCGGGATCGGCTGTCGGCCGCTGATCAGCAGCTTCGCCAATAGTCCGATGATCAGGCCGGCGACGATGGCGTACAGGATGTGCATGGCACTCCCTCTCGAGCAGGTGTGCCGCGAGCCGGGGGGCCGCGGCTCCGGGGGTGTACCCCTGTCAGCCTCGTGTTGATCCCCCGACAGGTGAATAACACCCTCTCGCCACATGTGACGGAATGTGGACCGAACATCCCGGTAACGCCGATGTAACCCGGCCTGGGGATGGTGGTCCAGAAGCGATGGCCCGGCCGAGGTCGACGAGACACATGGGGAGCGGCTCGTGAGCGCAGGCTGGGTTCTCGTGCAGACCCACCAGGGAGCCGGCCCCCGCGTCGCCGACACGCTCGCCACGATCCCCGGGGTGGAGTTGGCCGAGCACACCGGTGGCGCTTACGACGTCGTCGCCCGGGTCGTCACCGACGGTGACGACGACCGTGGGGTGCGGCGCCTCGTCGCCGCCACCTTGCGGGTACCCGGTGTCACGCTGGCCGTCTGCTGCCAGCCGGGGGCCCCGCCGCTGGAGATCGACCTCGCGAACGCCGCCGAGGTGACGGAGCCGTCGGACGGGGTCGCCGTCTCCTGACGTCGGCACACGGAGCCGAAACCACCGGGACACCACATCGCCACATCCTTCATTCGGTTTTTTCAGCCATTGGGGCCATTCGGAAACGCTCCTGACGCGTCGAACGGCAAGGGTGCCCGGAACTCGCACCGATCGCCTGCGCCGTCGATCCGCGTGGTGGGATTTCCTCAACTCCACCCCACGGGACGCCTTGGCGCAGGCGAGCCAGTCGCAGCTGTTCCGTGCCATCGTCGAGAACTCGAGCGACCTGTTGCTGGTGGTGGACGACCAGGGCCGGCTCGGTTATGTCTCTCCGTCGGCGCGGGCGGTCCTCGGCTGGTCGGTCCGGGAGCTGGCGGACCGGCCGCTGTTCGAACTGCTCTCATCCGTCGACGCCGCCGCGATGCGTCAGACGTTGCGGTCGGCCTCGCGGGACCCGGAGAAGGCGTGCCGGTTGGAGGCGACGCTGCGGCATTCCGCCGGATTCTGGGTTCCCGTCGAGGTCACCGTCACGGTCCTGCTCCACGACCCGCACGTCCGCGGGTTCGTCGTCACCGCCCGGGACGTGGGTGAGCGCAAGCGCTTGGAGCAGGCGCTCACCCGGCAGGCGTACTGCGATGCACTGACTGGCCTGCCGAACCGCGTGTTGTTCCAGGCGCGGGTGGAGCAGGCGCTGCGGGAGCGGCCGACCACCGGCACCGGTGTCGCCCTGCTGTTCTGTGACCTCGACGGCTTCAAGGCGGTCAACGACGTCCAGGGGCACGCGGCCGGCGACCAGTTGCTCAAGGTGGTGGCGACGCGGTTGACGCAATGCGTCCGCGCCCGGGACACCGTCGCCCGCCTCGGCGGTGACGAGTTCGCCGTGGTGCTGCCCGGTCTGGGAGAGGTGCAGGACGCCGTCGCCGCGGCCGCCGCGCTTCGCTCGGCGCTCGCCGCTCCGTTCCACGTCGACGGCATCGAGCTCGACATCGAGGCGAGCGTGGGAGTCGTGATGTCCGGAGACCACGGCGACGACCCCACGACCCTGCTGCAGCGCGTCGACGTGGCGATGTACGTGGCGAAGCGGCAGGGGCTCGGCGAAGCCGTGTATGACCCGGCCACCGACGGGCACAACCCGACCAAGCTCGCCATGCTCGGTGACCTGCGCCGGGCGCTGCAGCGCGGCGAGCTCCTCCTGCACTACCAACCCGAGGTCGACGTCGCCAGTGGCGAAGTCACCAGCGTGGAGGCACTCGTGCGGTGGTGCCATCCCGATCGCGGTCTCCTCATGCCCGACACGTTCATGCCGGTCGCCGAGCACACCGGACTCATCGGTGCCCTGACGCGCTACATCCTCGGCGCCGCCCTCGCACAGACCCGGATCTGGAGTGACCAGGGACGCCTGCTGAACATCTCGGTGAACCTGTCAGCGCGCAACCTTCTCGACGAGCGCCTGCCCGAGCAGGTCGCCGAGCTCCTGGCCGCCCACGGAGTCCCTCCCGAGCTGCTCACGCTCGAGGTGACCGAGTCTGCCATCGTGACCGAGCCGCTACGGGCCCAGCACCTGCTCGCTCGCCTGTCCTCCATCGGGGTCCGCATCTCCATCGACGATTTCGGTGCCGGCTACACCAGCCTCGGCCAGCTCAGAACACTGCCCGTCGACGAGCTCAAGATCGACCGATCGTTCGTGTCCACCATGGCGCACGACCGAAGCAACGCGCTCATCGTCCACAGTGTCATCGACCTGGGTCACAACCTGAAGCTGAGCATCGTCGCGGAAGGGGTCGAGGACCGTCCGACCCTCGACATGCTGGCCTCGTTCCACTGTGACACCGCTCAGGGCTACCACCTGTCTCGCCCGCTGGCTGCCGAGGCGTTCGACACCTGGTACAGCACGCGCGGGAAGCGCCCGTGCAGAACGGAATGCGGCGAACAGGCGGCGCAGACAACGCCCGTTCCGTGAGGGACGCGTTCCCCTGCGTCGCCCGAGGGACTGTCAGCTGAGCGGCTCCGGCGCAGAAGAGGTGGTGTCGGCGGTCAGCTACGTGAGCCTGGTCGGCACGCCGGCACGCGATGCGCAGCGCACCTTGAGAGAACGTGTCGCGCTCACGCCGTGATCGCCGCGGTCCGACGCCTACCGGACCTCACGGGCCCTGCCAGCCGGATGCGGTGCCGGTGTTACCGTCACGTGTGCCGACTGCATTGATCACCGGGGCCAGTCAGAGCCTCGGCGCCGCGTTCGCCAACCGGCTCGCCGCCGATGGGTTCGATCTTGTTCTGGTGGCCCGGGAACGGGCCCGCCTGGAGGGTGTCGTCGCGACGGCGCGACGGTCGGGGGTGGCGGTGGAGGTACTGGTGGCCGACCTCACCGAGCCCGCGGCCCGGCGCGAGGTCGAGCACCGCCTGTCCGACCCGGACAGGCCCGTCGACATGCTGGTCAACAACGCAGCCGCGGAGGCCACGCAGCGCTTCACCGGTGCCGATGTGCACGAGCTGCAGGCCGAGATCGATCTCAACGTCACCACGGTCATGGTGCTCAGCCACGCCGCCCTTCCGGGCATGATCGACCGTGGCCACGGCTCGGTGATAAACGTCGCCAGCTTCGCGGGATACCTGTCCGCCAGCGGCGATGCCTTTGCGGCCACCAAGGCGTGGGAACTCGCCTTCACCGACACCGTCGCGGCGTCACTGGCCGGCACCGGCGTCGGCATGATCGCGGTGTGTGTCGGCAACGTCCGGACCGAGAAGAAGGCCGGTCCCGCGGGCCGGTCGCGGATGTGGCTCGACCCGGCCACGGTGGTGGACGTCTGCCTGCACGATCTCGCCCGGGGCCGCTCTCTGTCCACGCCCGGCTGGGTCTATCGGAGCGTCGTCGGCACTCTGGAGCTGCCTCGACGGACGCTGCGCGCGATCGCGAAGGTCGCGGGGCGCGATCGCGCACGGCAACACCGCGCGGCGGCACAGAGAGATCACCCCGGGGACGGTGCGTCGCTGCGACGGACGTCGGCGTAGCGGCGGGCGCTGTCCCTCGGGGTCCGGACGAGTTCGGCGTGAGCACCGAGGTCGTCGGGCACCCCGAGGAGGTAGATATGCGCACTGTGTCCCGCGATCGACTCCCCGCAGGCCCGGCGTAGACCTGCCCGCGCACGGCCCGTCCCCGATGCCGCCGCAGTGAACAGAACCGCTCGTGGACCGCGTGCGTAGAGCTGTTCGACGCTGGTGCGACCGCGAGGCGGCCGGAGGGGACACGAGCTGACCCGACAGGCCCGGTGCAAGGTCGACCCGGACAGGGTCCGAGACCTGACCGCCGTGATCTCCGGTGACCGAGTCGGTGGCAGGCCTACTCCACCCACCGCCACGACGTCCACGACCTGCTGCTCCACGCCCTCCCGCCGGGGGTCATCCACCAGGAGCGGACACCACCGGGGCCGAGGAGCTCGGTCAGCGGACCGTGGCGAAGAAGGACCGGATGTCGTCGACGAGCTCGTGAGGGGTTTCCATGGCCGCGAAGTGGCCGCCGTGCTCGAAGTCGGTCCAGTGGGTGATGTGGTGGTTCGGTTCGGCGTAGCGGCGGATCGCGATGTCCTGGCCGAACACGGCGACAGCGGTGGGCACACCGGAGGACGGGGTGGGGGCCCAGCCGGCGGGGTCGTGGGCGCCCTCCCAGTAGATGTTCGCCGCCGATCCAGCGGTGCCGGTCAGCCAATAGATCATCACGTTGGTGAGCAGGTGGTCGCGGTCGATGGCCTGGTCCGGTAGCGGGTGTGCGGCGTCGGTCCACTCGGCGAACTTCTCCACGATCCAGGCCAGCTGGCCCACGGCGGAGTCGGTCAGGCCGTAGGACAGCGTCTGCGGGCGGGTGCTCTGGATCTGCGCGTAGCCGAACTGGTCGTTCATGAAGTGGGCGATGCGCTCGACGCGGGAGCGCTCGATGTCGGTCATGGTCGCCTGCTCGTCCCGGTCGACCGGGCCGAAGGGCATGAACCCGACGGTGGCGGCGTTGACGTGCACCCCGACGACCCGGTCGGGGACCAGGCGGGCAAGAGCGGGGCTGATTCCCGCGCCGAGGTCGCCGCCCTGCGCGCCGTAGCGTTCGTAGCCCAGCCGGCTCATCAGTTCCGCCCACGCCGCGGCGACCCGGGCCTCGGTCCATCCCGGGCCGTGCACCGGCCCGGAGAACCCGAAGCCCGGGATGGAGGGGATCACCAGGTGAAACGCGTCCTGGGCGCGACCGCCGTGGGCAGCCGGATCGGTGAGCGGCCCGATGACGTCGAGGAACTCCGCGACCGAGCCCGGCCACCCGTGGGTGAGTACCAGCGGCAGGGCGCCCGGCTCGGTCGAGCGGACGTGCAGGAAATGGACTTGCTGCCCGTCGATCTCGGTGACGTACTGCGGGAACGCGTTGAGCCGCCGCTCCTGCACGCGCCAGTCGTAGCCGCAGCGCCAGTGCTCGACCAGCCCCCGCAGATAGCCGAGCGGTACGCCGCGGCTCCAGTCGCCCTCGATCACCTCGCCCGGCCACCGCACGGCGTCCAGCCGGGCCGCGAGGTCGTCGAGTTGGGCTTGGGGGATGTCGATCCGGAAGGGTTGGACGTCGGCCATCTCGGCCACAGCGGCCTCCTCTATCAGCAGAACGGAATGTACTGTTCCGTTAAGCTACCAGAACGGATCGTTCCGGTCTACTGATAGTGTGGCGGCATGTCTACGCCTCTCAGCGGCCGCCGGGCACAGGCCGCGCGCAACGACGAGCGGATCCTCCAGTCCGCCCGGGAGGTCTTCCTCGCCGACCCCCAGGCGCCCATCGCCGCGGTCGGCGAGCGGGCCGACGACGGGCTCAGCGCCCTCTACCGCCGCTACGGCAGCAAGGAGGACCTGCTGCACCGCCTGTGCTCCGACGGGCTCAACCTCTACATCGGCGCGGCCCGCACCGCTCTGGCCCGGGACGGCGACCCGTGGGCGGCCTTGGCGGGATTCCTGCGGCATGTGGTCGAGGCCGACACGCACAGTCTCACCGTCGGCCTGGCCGGACGGTTCACCCCCGACGAGCAGCTGCACTCCAGCGCTGTGCTGGCGGGCGAGCTCGTCAGCGAACTCGTCGAGCGGGCCCACGCGGCCGGGGTGCTGCGCAACGACGTCGTGGCCGCCGACCTCAGCGTGCTCTTCGACCAGCTCGCCTCGGTCCACGGCGGCGACGACGCCCGCACCCGCGAACTACGAACCCGATACCTGGACCTGCTGCTCGACGCGATCCGCTCCCCCGCGCAACACCGTGAATTGTCCGGGCCGCCCCCGGCGCCCCGCGAGTTCGCGGCCCGGTGGAATCCGGCAACCAACACCGCGCGGTGACAACTACCACCCCAGCGCCCTGACCAGACCCCTCACGGCCGCTCGGGCGCTCGGCACCCACCTGGTCCAGGGGGTGCGTCACGATCGACGAGCTGCAGGCCTCCTTGTCCGCCGACGCCGCCACCCGAGGGTGGTGACTTCGCCCCGAGACCTGCCGACGCCTGGGATACCGCCGCGGTACAACACACCATCATCGACCTCACGCAATTGTCCGGCACCACTTGACGTCGCGCGGACGCGTCGGCCTCAAGCACCCGATGCGGGCCGCAGCCCGTACACCCGACGCGCGGTACCGCTCAGCACCTGCCCCAGATCCGAGGTCGTGAGCCCGTCGAGGCAGAGGCGGATACCGCGCCAGATCCGGCCGTAGGACTCGGCCGCCTGCAACGCGAAAGGCCAGTCACCGCCGTACATCAACCGATCCGACTCGAACACCCGGAGCGCATGTTCGACGTACGGGCGGAGATCTCGCGCCGACCAGTCCGCAGCGGCGGCCGTGTTGAGGCCGGACACCTTCGCCGTGACGCGGGGACAGGACGCGGCTGCAGCCAGCAGATCGGCCCACGGCTGCCATCCGGCCTGCGCGATCGGCGGCTTTCCGAGATGGTCGACCACCAGCGAGAGACCGGGATGCCGGCGGGCCAGCTCCGGAACCAGTCCGAGCAGGTGCTCGGACTCGGCGCAGACGTCGAACGTCAGGTTCCGGTCGGCCAGCGCGGCCAGCCCGTCCTGCACCGCCGGGCGCAGCAACCAGTCGGGGTCGGGTTCGCGGTGTACCAGGTGTCGCACACCGACCACCGGGTGCCCGCGCCAGCCGTCCAGCAGGCGCGTCATGGCGGGGACGTCGTGCAGGGGCGCCCAGACGACGACTCCCGCGACCCTCGGGTCGGTGGCGGCCCGCAACATGTTCTCGCTGTCCTCGACGTTGTCGGCCGCCTGGACGAGCACCACGTCGCCGACGCCCAGCGCGGCATGCTCGCCGGCCACGTCGGCCAGCTCGTACGCCCGGTGCAGCTGCGGGGTCGCGGCCAGCCATGGGTAGCCGGCGCGGTCGGCGTCCCAGACATGGACATGAGCGTCCACCACGTCCGTGGCCATCATGCTGTCCCGTCGCCGGCCAGGCTCCCCGAGGCGAAGACGGCGTTGAGCCGGTGCAGGGCTGTCTCGAGATGGATGGTCATGGCGGCGTGGGCGGCATCGGGGTCACGGTTGCCGATGGATTTCGCGATCGCCACGTGCTCGGGTTTGGTGGCCGCGGCCTGGTGGGCGTGGTGGTAGAGCCGGTACATGTGCAGATGGCTGCGCAGCCGGGCGAGGGTCTCGCGCCGCAGCCGGTTGCCCCCCAGCTCCGCGATCATGTCGTGGAAGGTCGCGTCGTAGGTCATGTCGAGGCGGTTGGCGGCGCGGTCGTTGTTGCCCGCTCCCCCGGTGCGTGCGAAGGCCCGCAGTGCGGTGGCCTGCGCGGCGGTGACGGCACGGGCGGCGTCGGCGGCCGCGGCCGGCTCGACGAGCAGGCGCAGCTCGATCAGCTCACGGAGCTCGTCGAGGCCGATCAGGGGCGCAACGGAGTAACCCCGCCGTGGCTCCTTCACGATCAGTCCCTCGGACTCCACCCGGGCCAGCGCCTCCCGGACCGGCGTCGGCGAGAGCCCGAGCGTGCGTGACAGCTCGTCGATGTTGAGGCGGGCGCCGGGGCCGAGGGAGTGGTCCATCAGCATGTCGATCACGATGTCGTAGACGTCGCCGGCGAGCGGCTGTCTCGCCGCGAACCGCCGCCCGGCCGTCGACGACCTGATCAGGTCGTCGATGTTTCCACTGGACTCCACCGCACCCCCTCCGTCTCGACACACAGTAGTCGATCGGAATATCAAATAGGATTTTTCCTGTTGACTATTTCCGGTCGAACCGTACTGTCACGGTGCGCCACGAGGCGCGGGACCGGAGAGGTGGACCGTGTACCAGCGACGCACGGACCGCTTGCTCACGACCTCGCTTGCGGCCCTGAAACTCGGTCCGCTCGCGATCCTGGTCATGCTCGTCATCACGGTCGCTGCTCTGTCGGACGTGTTCCTGACGCTGGAGAACGTCGGGAACGTCCTCAAGCAGTCGGCGGTGATCTGCGTGCTCGCGCTCGGGCAGCTGCTCGTGATCATCACCCGCGGGATCGACCTGTCCGTGGGGTCGTGCCTGTCGCTGGCGGCGGTGGTCGGCGCGCTCGTCTGGCGCGACCTGGGCTCGGCGACGCTGTCGGTCGCGGCCACACTGGCGACGGGGCTGGCGGTCGGGCTGGTCAACGGGCTGCTCTACGTCAAGGGCCGGCTGCCGCACCCGTTCATCCCGACCCTGGCCATGCTGGCCGCGGCGAGCGGCCTCGCCCTCTACCTCTCCGACAGCCGGACGATCCAGGGCGCTCCGGAGATCGTGGGCGCGGTCGGCGCCGGGCGGATCGCGTGGATCCCCGGCGGTGGGGACGTGGGCTGGTTCCCTGTGGCGACGGTGGTGGTCGCCGTCGTGGCGCTCCTCGTGCTGCTGATCACGCGCGGCATGGTGTGGGGCCGCTGGATCTACGCCGTCGGCGGCAATCCGGACGCGGCCCTGCGCACCGGCATCCCGGTGGGTGGCGTCCTGATCTCGGTCTACGCGATCAGCGGGCTCGCGGCCGGTATCGCCGCACTGCTCACCGTGGGCAAGGGTGACGCGGCCTCGCCGACCTCGGGCAGCCTCGCCGAGCTGGACGCGATCGCCGCGGTGATCATCGGCGGCGCCAGCTTCGTCGGCGGCCGGGGCACGGTCGTCAACGCCCTGACCGGCGCGCTGGTGATCGCGGTGCTGCGCAACGGGCTGAACCTGCTGGGCATCGACCCGAACTGGCAGTACATGGCGACCGGTGTCGTGATCGTCGTCGCGGTCGAGCTCGACGTGCTGCGCGGTCAGCTGGAACGGCGCTTCCGCAGCCTCGCCGCCGTAGGTGAGCTGTGACCACCGCCCCGGTGCTGTGCGTGCGCGGTGCCGCCAAGCGGTTCGGGGCGGTGGTGGCACTGGCCGGCGTCGACCTGGACGTGGGGGCCGGCGAGGTCGTCGCGCTGCTCGGCGACAACGGCGCCGGCAAGTCGACACTGATCAAGTGCATCAGCGGCGTGCACCGCCTGGACGAGGGCAGCATCACCCTGGACGGGATGCCGATGTCCGGCGCGAGCCCGACGGCGGCCCGGGCTGCGGGCATCGAGACCGTCTACCAGGACCTCGCGCTGTTCGACAACCTCGGGCCGGCGGCCAACTTCTTCGCCGGCCGGGAGTCGGCGGGACCGGGCTGGCTGCCCCGCTGGCTCCGCCTCCTGCGCCATCGCGAGATGAGCGACCGCACCCGCGACCTGCTCGACCGGCTGCAGATCACCCTGCCCGACCTCGACGCGCCGGTCGCCCTGATGTCCGGTGGCCAGCGCCAGGCCGTCGCCGTGGCCCGGGCCGCGGCCTTCTCCTCCAGGCTGGTCATCCTGGACGAACCCACCGCGGCCCTGGGGCTGCGCGAGTCGGCGCGGGTGCTCGACCTCGTC
>JBBQEF010000222.1:0-9741 GCA_038320445.1 Mycobacteriales bacterium | reverse complement strand
CGCCGGCCCGCCGTCGTCGTCTCCCATGGCGCGCCCGTCGCAGCGCCGCCGAGCCGGGTGCTGGCCCGGCGGCTGGCCCCCGTCGCCGTCGGCGCCGCCGTGATGCTCGTGGCGGCCACGGTCGCCGCCCTCGTCCAGCCGGTCGACCAGCAGGCACAGGCCGGACCGGAGCTCAGCTCGGCGCTGGTGCACGACAACCCGGCGCCGCTCGTCCTGTCGCCGGCCAGCCCCACCGAGGGCGGCACGCCCAGCGCCGTGCCCACCACCACCGCGACCGCCGCGCCGAGACCGTCGACCGTCGCCCGGGCCGTCCCGAAGCCCGCGCCGGCCACGGTCCGCACCGCCCCGTCGGCCGGCGACGGCACCCAGGCCGCCGTCGCGAAGGGGTGGACGCCGGTCGGCGGCGACGAGTTCACCAACGGCAAGAGCTCCACCTGGGGCGTCTACGAGGGCGCCGGCAACGGCGGCGCAGGCAAGCGTGTCGCCGGCGCCATCAGCGTCGCGGGCGGCGTCCTCACGATCAAGGGTGACCGGAACGGCAACACCGGCGGCATGGCGTGGAACGCCGACCAGCGCTTCGGCAAGTGGGAGATCCGGGCCCGGTTCCCCCGGGGCGACGTGCAGTACCACCCCGTGCTGATCCTCTGGCCGCAGGGCGAGTGGCCGAAGGGCGGCGAGGTCGACTTCGCCGAGACCGACAGTTCCGCCGACGACGTCAGCTTCTTCCTGCACTACAGCTCCAGCAACCAGCAGAAGTCGGCCACCAGGAAGCTCGACCTCACCCAGTGGCACAACTACGCCGTGGAATGGGTCGACGGCCGCATCACCGGTTACGTCGACGGCCAGCAGTGGTTCCAGAGCACCGACGACAGCACGTTGCCCCCCGGGGAGATGCACCCCACGATCCAGCTCGACTACTTCCCCGACGGGGGCTCTCCGCAGCCGACCGAGATGCAGGTCGACTACATGCGGATCTACAAGTAACCCGAACCGCTCCTCCCGCACGATCCCGTCCCGCCCGGCGCTCCCCACCGGGCGGGACGGGCATTTTCCGGAGGTGTGCCCGCTCAGGCGAGCAGCGGGACGAGCCGCTCGGCGTGCTCGCGCAACAGCCGGATCAGCTCGTCGTTGGGCTCGGCGACCCGGTGGGCCGGGCCGCACAGTGCCAGCCCGGCCACCAGCGTCCCGGACGCAGGATCGCGCACCGGCACCGCGAGGCAGCCGCGGTCGGCACGGACCTGGCCGCACTGCCGGGCGAGGTCGTCGGCGGCGACGACCTTGATCCGGGCGTCCAGCTCGGACGGATCGGTCACGCTCAGCTCGGTGAGCGGCCGCAGGTCGCGGGTCACCGCCCGCCAGTCGGGCTGGTCGGCGTGGAGCAGGAGACCCAGCGCCGACGCGGGCGGGGGGCGCGCCAGCACCACGTCGTCACTGGGCGGGTGGTCCTGGTCGCGGTCGACGAGCGTCACCTGCCCGGTGCGGTAGGACGCTAGGTGCACGCCCCAGCGGACGAGGCCGCGCAGGTGCTCGACCACGGCGCGAGCGGCCGCAGGCGGCCGCAGGTCGACCGGCAGTGCGAGCCGCGCGGCGCGCCTGCCTAACGCGAAGCCGCGCAGGTCGGGGAGCCGCACCAGGTACTCCTCGCCGACCAGCAGGTTCAGCAGGCGGTAGGTGGTGGCCTGCGGCAGCTTGAGCGCGGCGGAGATCTCCTTGGCGGTGACGCCCGGCCCGGCCGCGACCACCTCCTCCAGCACCGCGAGCGCGCTGCGCACCGCGCGCGGTTGACGCCCGGACAGCGGTAGCGGGTCAAGGGAGGTCACGGCTGCTCCTCGACCGGAGACCCGCACGGATCACGAGCCCGCTCCCAGCACGTCCGCCGTCACCGTCTCGTCGTAGACGCCGATGGCGGCAAGGCGGTCCGGCCGCTTCCACCGCAGCCACGCCAGCCAGGCGACTCCGGCCAGCACGAGGATCCCGACGACGGCCGGGATCAGCCCGCCCCAGGCCGACACGACGTAGGCGACCAGCACCACGAGCAGCACCGGCACCAGCACCGCCGTGATCACCACGGGAACCGCGGTGAGCTCGCCGATCCGGCGCAGGAAGAACGGCGCGGCGAGGCAGACCAGCAGGTAGGCCACCAGGTAGCCGACCGTGGAGATCGTGAGCAGGTCGGCCAGCACCCGGGGAGCGGGCCCCCCGGCGGCGAGCAGCCCGACGGGGACGAGCACCACGACCGGCACCACCACCGCGATGGCGACGTGCGGGACGTGCCGCCTGGGGTGCGTCGCCCCGAGCGCGGCGGGCGCGATGCCGTCGCGGGCCATCGAGAACACCACCCGCACCAGCGCGTTGAGCGTGGCCAGCGCGCACGCCGCGAACGACATCGCGATGCCCACGTCCAGCACGGTCGCCAGCCACGGCTGGCCCAGCGCGACCGCCAGTGCGGGCACCGGCTCCGCGACGGCGGCGAGCCCGGCCGACGTGCCTGCGAACCCGGCCACCTGGGTGAACGTGGCGAACAGGTACAGCACCCCGGCGACCCCCGCCGTCCACATCACGACCCTCGGGATCGTGCGGAACGGGCGCCGCGCCTCGACGCCCAGCGCCGTGGCCGCCTCGAAGCCGATGAACGCGCTCAACGCGGGCAGGACTCCCGCGGCGATGCCGCCGAGGCCGGGCGACGGGGCGGCCGGCACCGCAGCGGGCAGGGCCGGTGTCACGCTCAGCAACACCACGAACACGACGACCATGAGGCTGATCGAGATCGTCTCGACGAGGAGCACCACCCGCGCCGAGAGCCGCACGCGCGCCAGCACCCCGGCGGTCATCAGCACGCCCAGCACGACGGCGGCGGCGACCGGCACGCCGGGCAGGGACAGCCCCACCCGGCCGAGCAGCGCGTCGACGTAGAGCGCGGCGCCGGTGAGCGCGCCCATCACCAGAACCCCGTAGCCCACGAGCAGCGCCACCCCGGACGTGAACGCCGCGGCCGGGCCGAGGCCCCGCGCCGTCAGGCTGTAGAGCGACCCGGCCACCGCCATCCGGCTGGTGAAGCGGCCGATGCAGGAGCCGATGAGCAGCGCCACCGCCATCGCGACGACGAACGACCAGACCGTGCCGGAGCCGGCCGTGGTCGCGGCGATCACCGGCGCGACAGCCATCGCCGCCGCGGGCGCCGCGCTGGACACCGACTGCGCGAGCACCTCCAGCGGGCCGAGGTGCCTGCGGTCGAGGCCGTGCACCGGGGAGCGGTGGCGGAGGCCGGCGAGTGCCCCGTGGCGCATGCGATCCTCCTCCCCGCCGCTGCTCGGGCAGCGTAGGACGGGAACGCTAACCCGCGGTGGCGACTTCGACGACGGAGCGTGCGTCCCGAATGAGAAAACGTCGCCCCGCGATTCCCGTGAGGTGAGAGCCGTCACAGCGGGCTTTCGCGGCACCGGGGACGGGTCGTTGCCTGTCGCGGCGGGTCGGCGGACGGTCGTGCGGCCCCGTCCCCTCTCGGAGGTCCACTTGACCACACAGAAGCTGTCCGGCTCGCTCGGCGTCGGATCCATCGTCTTCATGGTCGTCGCCGCGGCGGCACCGCTGACCGTGATCGCCGGCACCGTGCCGCTGGGCATCGCGATCGGCAACGGCCCCGCGTTCCCCGCGACGTTCGCGCTCTCCGCGGTGGTGCTGCTGCTGTTCGCCGTCGGGTTCTGCGCGATGAGCCCGCACGTCCCGAACGCCGGCGCGTTCTACGCCTACGTCGAGCGGGGGCTGGGGCGGGTCACCGGGCTCGGCACGGCCTTCCTCGCACTCGCCACGTACACGGCGGTGCAGCTGGCCGTGTACGGCTACATCGGGGCGGTGATCGACGGTCTGGTGCAGAACTACGGCGGCCCGGCCCTGCCGTGGTGGCTGTGGTCGGTGATCGTGCTGGCCGTCGTCGGGCTGCTCGGCTACCGGCGCATCGAGCTCTCGTCGCGGGTGCTCGGCGTGCTGCTGGTGTGCGAGGTGGCGATCGTGCTCGTGTTCGACGCCGTCGTCGCCGGCACCGGAGGCGCGCAGGGCCCGTCGACGGCGTTGCTGGTGCCGTCACAGATCGGCTCGGGCTCGCTCGGCGTCGCGCTGATGTTCGCGGTGGCCGGGTTCATCGGGTTCGAGGCCACGGCCGTGTTCCGCGACGAGGCCCGCGACCCGTCCCGGACGATCCCGCGCGCCACCTACACCGCGCTGGTCCTGATCGGCGTGTTCTACACGGTGTCGGGCTGGGCCGTGGTCACCGCGTGGGGCGACGCGGGCGCCGTCGAGGCCGCGGGTGCCGACCCGGGCGGCATGCTCATCACGACGATCGCGAACTACCTCGGCGCCGTCGGCGGCGACCTGGCCCAGGTGCTGCTGGTGACGAGCCTGTTCGCCGCGATCCTGTCGTTCCACAACGTGCTGGCCCGCTACTTCTTCGCGCTCGGCGGCAGCGGGGCACTGCCGGTGGCCTGGGGACGCAGCCACCCGCGGCACGGTTCGCCGCACATGGGCTCGCTCGTGCAGTCGGTGAGCGCGCTGGCGCTCGTGGCGGTGTTCGCCCTCGCCGGGCTCGACCCGGTCACGCAGGTGTTCGCCTGGATGGCCGGCACCGCGACGCTCGGCGTGCTCGCGCTGATGGCGCTGACCTGCCTGGCCGTTCTCGTCTACTTCCGCCGCACGCGGGTCGATTCGCGCCCCTGGCAGACCGCGATCGCGCCCGCGCTCGGGCTCGCGGGTCTGCTGGTGTTCCTGTGGCTGACCATCACCAACTTCCCGACCCTGATCGGCGGCTCCGCGGGGCTCGCGACGGCCATCGGGGCCGTGCTCGTGGTGTTCTTCGCCGCGGGCGCCCTGTGGTCGCTCAACCGCCCGGCCGCCGTCATTCCGGTGACCGTGTGAGCGGCTCCGCCGCCCGTGCGCGGAAACGGCTGCTGGGGCAGCCGTTTCCGCGCACGACCCCATCGAGAGAGGAATCCCGTTGACCACGCTCGAATCCCGCACCCACGCGCTGGAGATGACCTCGGCCGACGAGGTGGACGCCGTCCGCGCCGCGCTCGCCGCCGCCGGGCTGCTCACCGAGACCGTCCGCTTCGCGTTCTTCGCGCCCGAGGAGCCGCCGAAGGACGACGTCCTGGCCGGCGCACCGGTCGACCGCCGGTTCCGTGCCGTCCTGCTGGACCTCGCCACCGGCCGCTCCACCGACAACGTCGTGTCGGCCACCCGCGGCGACGTGGTGAGCTCGCGCGAGCTGGACCCGCCGGTGGACGGCCAGCCGCCGATCATCGACACCGAGTTCGCGATGATCGAGGACGTCCTGAACGGCTCCCCCGAGTGGCTCGCCGCGCTCGAGGCGCGCGGGATCGAACCCGCGTCGGTGCGGGCCGTGCCGCTCTCGGCCGGCGTCTACGACTACCCGGGCGAGGTCGGACGCCGGGTCGTGCGCGCGTTCGGGTTCCGGCAGGACCACGCGAAGGACCACCCCTGGGCGCACCCGATCGACGGGCTCGTCGCCTACGTCGACCTGACCACCCGCAGCGTCGACCAGGTGATCGACTCCGGCGCGGTCCCGGTGCCCGCGACGTCGGGCAACTTCGACGACCCCGCGTTCGTCGGGCCGCTGCGCGAGACGCTGAAGCCGATCGAGATCACCCAGCCCGAGGGGCCGTCGTTCACCGTCTCGGGCAACCACGTCCGGTGGGAGAAGTGGGACCTGCGCATCGGGTTCAACGAGCGTGAGGGCCTGACCCTGCATCAGATCAACTTCGACGGCCGCCCGATCGTCTACCGGGCGTCGGTGGCCGAGATGGTGGTGCCCTACGCCGACCCGTCGCCGGTGCGGTTCTGGCAGAACTACTTCGACTGCGGCGAGTACATGTTCGCGCGCTACGCCGACTCGCTGCAGCTGGGCTGCGACTGCCTCGGCGAGATCCACTACCTCGACGCCGTGATCGCCGACGACCTCGGGAACCCGAAGACGATCACGAACGCGATCTGCATGCACGAGGAGGACACGGGCGTGCTGTGGAAGCACTCCGACATGTTCACCGGCAGCGCCGAGACCCGCCGCCAGCGCCGGATGGTGTTCTCGTTCTTCACCCCGATCGGCAACTACGACTACGGCTTCTACTGGTACCTCTACCTCGACGGCACCATCCAGCTGGAGGTGAAGGCCACCGGGATCGTGTTCACCGCGGCCGCGCCGTCGGAGTACGCCACGGAGGTCGCCCCCGGACTGCAGGCGCCCTACCACCAGCACCTGTTCTCGGCGCGCCTGGACATGACGGTCGACGGCGTGCGCAACGCCGTCGAGGAGGTGGAGGCGCAGCGCGTGCCGATGGGTGAGGGGAACCCCTACGGCAACGCGTTCCGGCAGAAGCGCACGCGGCTCTCGCGGGAGTCGGAGGCGCAGCGCAGCGCCGACGGGTCGGTGACGCGGGCCTGGCACATCGTCAACCCGTCGGTGCAGAACGCGCTGGGCCAGAACGTGGGCTACGCGCTGCTGCCGGAGAACAAGGCGACGATGCTCGCCGACGACGCCTCCTCGATCCACGCGCGGGCGACGTTCGCGACCAAGCACCTGTGGGTGACGCGCTACGACGCCGCCGAGCGCTACCCGGCCGGCGACTTCGTCAACCAGAACCCGGGCGGCGCCGGCCTGCCCGCGTGGGTGGCCGCCGACCGCCCGCTCGACGGGGAGGACGTGGTCGTCTGGCACACGTTCGGCACCACGCACTTCCCGCGCCCGGAGGACTGGCCGGTGATGCCCGTCGACCACACGGGCTTCACGCTCAAGCCGGTCGGCTTCTTCGACCGCAACCCGGCGCTCGACGTCCCGCCCACGCGCAGCGGGCACTGCAGCGGCTGACGCCGCCTGTGCGTGGAAAACGTCGCCCTGGCGACGTTTTCCACGCACGGGGTGCCCACCGCCGCCGAACGGTCAGACCACCGCGTTCGGGGCGCCCTGACCCACCACCCCGGCCGACACCACCGTGCCGACGACGATCAGCGCCGCCAGCCAGGCCAGGTGCGTGCCCAGCGAGAACGGTCCGTACATCGTGATCCCGACGCCGAGCAGGGCGACGGCGAGCGCCAGCAGCGCCGGCCACCAGAGGTTCCTGACGGCCAGCACGAGCAGCGCGGCGGGCACCGCGTAGGCCCACCTGCTCGCGTCGCCCATGGCCCGGATCGCGTCGCCGGGGATGCGGGCGCCGGGGATGGCGTCGGTCCAGGGCGCGAAGAACATCGCGGCGCAGTGGAAGACCAACGCGAGCGCGGCGGCGGCCGCGATCACGAGTGCCGACGGTGGGATCACCGTGGCGCGGCGGGGCCACAGCGGGCCGCGCCACACGCGCACCACGGCGCCCAGCACCGCCACACCGAGCAGCACGCCCCAGAACACCGGCTGGTCCACGGGATCGGAGCGGCTAGCTGATCTGTCGCTTCGTGTGGCTGCGCGGGCCCTTGCCCTGATCCGTGCGCCCGGACTGCGGGCCGACGTGCGACGGGTCGTTCCCCTTCGCCTTCGCCCGGCGCGCGGCGCGGTTGAGGGGGACCTCCGCCTCCGCGGCCTCGTCGAGCTCGGGCTCCAGCTCGTCGACGGCGCCCTCGGGCTGCTCGGGGCTGGTGGACGGGGTGGGCTGGGACATGCGGACCTCCGAGAGGACGGGTGCGGCGGACGGCGGGAGAGCTCAGAGGGTCACCTGCCGAGCGTAGCCGCGCCGGCCGAGCGCGGTCGCGCGGGATTCGGCTGCCGCCGGGAGGCCGAGCCGGTGCTCGACGATCAGCTCAGCGGTCGCGGGTAGCGGATCAGCAGGCTCGCCGCCACGTCCGTGGGCCCGGGTGCCGCGTAGCGGTGCGGCACGTCCGCCGTCCACTCGAGGTACTCCCCCGCACCGGCCCGCTCGGGCTGCCCGACCGGGCCGGCCTCCAGCACGCCGGCGAAGACGGTCGCGTGCTCGGTGACGCCGGCGTGGTGCGCCGGCGACACCTGCGCGGCACCGGCCGGGATCCGCATCCGGCAGAGCTCGTACGTGGCCGGGCCGTCGTCGAACACGCGCAGCAGGGTCATGTCGACCGCGACGCCGCGCACCGGCCCGGGATCGGCTGTCAGGATCGCCGTCAGCGGCACGCCCAGAGCGGCGGCGACGGCGTGCAGGGTGTCGAGGGTGGGGTTGCGGGAGCCGGACTCCAGGCCGGAGAGCGTCGCCTTCCCCAGCGACGCCCGACGCGCCAGCTCGGACAGCGACCAGCCGCGCTCGACGCGCAGCGCCGTCACCCGCGGCCCGACCTGCGCCGCGCCCGCGGGGAGCGCGGGTCGCTCTCCGTCCGCCGTCACCCGCGGTATCGTTCCGTAAATGGAACGTTTGCTGCAACCCGTGCTCGCCGGCGCGGTCACGGCACTCGTCGGCTTCGCCGGTGCGTTCGCGGTGGTGCTCACCGGCCTGCGCGCCGCCGGCGCCGACGGGGCGCAGGCGGCATCGGGGCTGCTCGCGGTGTGCCTCGGGTCCGGCCTGGTCGCGCTCGTGCTGGGACTGCGGACGCGGATGCCGGTCAGCATCGCGTGGTCGACGCCCGGAGCGGCGCTGCTGATCTCCGCGGGCACCCCGGCGGGGGGATTCGGCGCGGCGGTGGGGGCCTTCCTGCTGTGCGGGGCGCTCGTCGTCGTGACGGGGCTGGTGCCGGCGCTGGCCCGGCTGATCGCGGCGATCCCGCCCCACATCGCCGGGGCGATGCTGGCCGGGGTGCTGTTGGAGCTGTGCCTGGCGCCGGTGAAGGCCATGGCGGAGGTGCCGCTGCTGGCCGCGCCGGTGATCGTCGTGTGGGCGGTGGTCGGGCGGTTCGCGCGTGCCTGGGCGGTGCCGTCCGCGCTCGCCGTCGCGGTGGCGCTGATCCTCGCCACCGGACCGGGTCTGCCCGGCACGGACCTCGCTCCCGCGCTGGTGTGGACCCCGCCGGTGTTCGAGCCGGCCGCGCTGATCGGCATCGGGCTGCCGCTGTACCTCGTCACGATGGCGTCGCAGAACGTGCCGGGCATGGCGGTGCTCGCCCAGTACGGCTACCACCCGCCGCTGCGCCCGATCCTGGCCGCGACCGGCCTCGCCACGCTGGCCGGCGCGCCGTTCGGCGGGCACGCGGTGAACCTCGCCGCGATCAGCGCGGCCCTCGCGGCCGGGCCCGACGCCGGGCCCGCCCACCGGCGCTGGATCGCGTCGGTGACGGCGGGCGTCGGGCTGGCGGCGCTCGGGCTGGCCGCGGGCGTCGCGACGGCGGTGCTGGCCCGGTCGCCGCCGGTGCTGGTGGCGGCCGTGGCCGGGCTGGCGCTGCTCGGGGCGCTCGCGGCGTCGATCGCGTCGGCGGTGGCGGAGCCGGACGGGCGGCAGGCCGCGGCCGTCGCGTTCGTGGTGACCGCCGCGGGCATCGGCTTCCTCGGCCTGGGCTCGGCGTTCTGGGGGCTGCTGGCGGGCGGGGCGATGGTGCTCCTGCACCGTCGACGCGCGGCAGTCGTCCCGCAGGAGGCTGGGACCCGTGGGTGACGTCCGGCGGGTGATCGCCGGTGCCGCGATCATGATCCTGCTCGGCGCGGCGAACCTGGGGTTCGGCAACCTCCTCCTCGGGTGGGGCGGCCTGGCCTTCGGCGTCGCCGGTCTGTGCGCCGTCGTCGGGCTGCGGCGCGGCTGGTTCCCGCGTCACCGCGCGGCCACCCGCCCGGCCCCGAAGCCGACCCGGGCGGCC
>JBBQEF010000221.1:0-9742 GCA_038320445.1 Mycobacteriales bacterium | reverse complement strand
GGCCGCCCTGGTCCAGCAGTTCGGCCACCGCGCCCGCGGGCGCGGTCACCAGCGGCGCCAGCCGGCCGGCCGGGATCGGCTCGAACCCGGCCGGCCAGGTGTCGGCACGGGCGTGGCCGACCAGGCGGTTCAGCACGGCGGCGACCTCCGGTCCGCCGTCGAGCACGGTCCGGCGCAGGCCGGCCGGAACCGCCTGGGCGAGCGCCGCCGCGAGGGCCCGATCGGCGGCGCGGCGGCGCGCGGCCCGTTCGTGCACGACGGCCAGCTGCACCGTCGCCGCGACCTCGGCCCGGCGCTGCCCGCGCCGCGCCAGGTCGGCGACGAGCTCCTCGAGCAGCGCGGTCGCCCCCTCGTGATCCCCCTCCGCCGACAGGACGGCGGCCAGCGAGCGCGTTCGGATGTGGTCGATCGCCACCGCGATGCCGCCGTGCCGATCCGAGCCGTGGGGCAGGTCCTGCGCGACCCGCCGCGCCTCGCGCACCCGGCGGGCGTCGAGCAGGTGGGAGATCCGTTCGGCCGCGACGGCGGCCCGCAGCCGGGTGAGGCCCAGCCGCCGGGCGACCTCCGCCCCTTCGGCGAGCAGCTCCGCCGCCTCGGTCGTGGCCCCGCGACGGGCCTTGATCCGGGCCAGCAGGGCGTAGCTGACGATCATGAAATCGACGACGCCGCTCTCCGCGCCGAGCTCGCCGCTCTCGTCGAGCAGCCGCTCGGCCTCGGCCGGCTCCCCGCGCT
Source organism: Mycobacteriales bacterium (assembly GCA_038320445.1). Classification (GTDB taxonomy): domain Bacteria; phylum Actinomycetota; class Actinomycetes; order Mycobacteriales; family Pseudonocardiaceae; genus Pseudonocardia. The sequence goes on along the minus strand of JBBQEF010000221.1, from coordinate 9,010 downwards.
CGTAGTGCAGCTCACCGAGCAGCGCCCCGGCCAGCTGCGCGGCGTGCGACCGCCGGCCTGCCGAATCCCTGGCCATCGCCACGGCGTCCTGCAGGTGGTCCTCCGCGGCCGGGAGATCCAGCTGCGCGAGCGCGGCGATCCCGGCGAAGCAGCGCCCGTAGACGCCGGCGAACGGCCCGGTCGTGCGGTCGTGGAACGTCCGGGCCCAGCGCTGCCGGTCCCGCGCGGCCTCGTACCGCGCGGCGTGGATGTCGCAGAAGCTCTGGATGTTGGCCGCGACCGCCACGATCCACGGGCGGTAGCTCCCGGACCGCTCCAGGCTCCGCCGGACCAGGTCCTCGGCCCGGTCCGTCCGGTCGCCGTAGACGTCGATGCACGCCTGCACGACGTCGGCCTCGCTGCGCATCTCCTCGTGTTCCTCACCGGCCGGGAGGGCATGGCGGAGACGGTCGAGCGCGACCTGGGCGGCCACGCTGCGCTGGAGGAGGCAGTTCGCCCAGGCCACGGCCATCAGCAGGCCCGGCCGGTCGTCCGCGGCGTCGGCGGGCAAGCGCCCGGTCAACCCGAGCAGGCTGACCATGCGGCTGTGCTCCACCAGCGGCATGGCGTGCCGTTCGACGAGGTCGGTGGCGAGCCCGACGTCCCCGGCGGCGAGCGCGTGGGTGACGGCCTCGGAGACCAGGTCGTGCCCGGCGAACCAGGCGCTGGCCCGGCGGTGCAGCCCGGGCGCCGAACCGGGACGGTCGCGGTCCAGCCGGCGGCGCAGGTGGTCGGCGAACAGGTGGTGGTAGCGGAACCACTCGCGCTCCGTGTCGAGCGGGCGCAGGAACAGGTCGCGGCGTTCGAGCTCCTCCAGCATCGCCTGGCCGTCCGGCCGCCCGCTCATCGCACCGGCCAGGTCGCCGCACAGCCGGTCGCAGACCGAGGTGGCCAGCAGGAACTCCAGTACCTCGGCGGGCAGGGCGCTCAGCACGTTCTCGGCGAGGTACTCACCCACCGAGTGGTGCCGCCCGGAGAACCCCCGGATCAGCGCCCCCGGATCGGCACAGTCCCGCAGCGACAGCGAGACGAGCTGCAGGGCCGCGACCCAGCCGTCCGTGCCGTCCGAGAGCCGCGCGACGTCGTCGCACCCGAGCTGCAGGCCGTTCAGGTCGACCAGGAAGGCGCGGGTCTCCTCGACGTCGAACCGGAGCCTCTCGGCGTCGACCTCGGTGAGCTGGCGGCGGACCCGCAGCCGGCTCAGCGGCAGGCCGGGCCGGGTCCGGCTGGTGAGGATCAGCGAGAGGTTCGGCGGCGCGAAGTCGAGCAGGTGCACCAGCGCCCGGTGCACCGCCGGGTCGTCGATCAGGTGCCAGTCGTCGAAGGTCATCACGAACCGGCCGTCGTGCTCGGCGATCCGTTCGAGCAGCACCGACAGGGTGTAGCTCTGCATGCCCTCGGCGTTCTGCTCGATCAGCCGGACGAGGTCGCCGATCGCGTCGTCGGCCGACGGGAGCACCTGCCGGACGGCACCCAGCAGGTGCGAGAGGAACCAGTGCGGATCGTTGTCGTCGCGGTGCAGGCCCAGCCAGGCCACCGTGGCGCCCTCGTCCTGGAGCACGCGCAGCCACTGCACCGCCAGCGTCGTCTTGCCGTACCCCGCCGGCGCGTGGATCACCGTCAGCTGCCGGCCGGACCCGTCGCGGAGGAGGTCGAGCAGGCGGCCCCGCTCGATGACGTTGCAGACGTAGGCCGGGGCCCGGAACCGGGCCGACGCGTCGAGGGGCACCGTGCGCTGCGGAGCAGTCGTCATCGCGTGCCCCCCGTCGGGCGGATGCCGGGCGGTGCACTGCCCGGCACCGAAAAGCGTGCCACTGACGGTGGTGGGGCGGCAACCGGGCGACGGGGGACGCGGACGGTGTCTCACATTGATTCTTGATTGATTCCAGAAAGTGGGCCAGACTCGGGGTGTGCCCACGACATCGGACTTCGAGCGCACGCTGCGCGGGGCCTCCCTGCGCGTGACGCGCCCGCGGGTCGCGGTGCTCGCGGCGGTGCACGACCGCCCGCACGCCGACACGGACTCCATCCTCCGTGTCGTGCGCGAGGTTCTCGGCGACGTGTCCCACCAGGCCGTCTACGACGTGCTGCGGGCGCTGACGGTCGCCCGGCTGGTGCGGCGCATCCAGCCGGCGGGCTCGGTGGCGCGTTACGAGTCGCGGGTCGGGGACAACCACCACCACGTCGTGTGCCGGTCGTGCGGCGCCATCGCCGACGTCGACTGCGCCACGGACACCACACCGTGCCTGACCGCCTCGGACGACCACGGCTTCGTGATCGACGAGGCCGAGGTCGTCTACTGGGGCCGGTGCCCCGAATGCTCCACAACACCCAGTTCCCGGAAGGATTCCCGTGTCTGAAGGTCCTGACGCCGAAGTCGGCGAGATGAACGACCAGCAGGAAGCCGTGTGCCCGGTCGCGACCGGACGCCGCCCGCACCCGACCGAGGGTGGGAGCAACACCGATTGGTGGCCCAACCAGCTCAACCTGAAGATCCTCCGCAAGCACACCGCCGTCTCCAACCCCATGGGTGGGGACTTCGACTACGCCGCCGCGTTCACCGCCGTCGACCTCGACGCGCTGGCCGCCGACGTGGACGCCGTGCTGACGACGTCGCAGGAGTGGTGGCCGGCCGACTTCGGCCACTACGGCGGCTTCATGATCCGGATGGCGTGGCACAGCGCGGGCACCTACCGCATCAACGACGGACGCGGCGGGGCCGGCGCCGGCATGCAGCGCTTCGCGCCGCTCAACAGCTGGCCCGACAACGGCAACCTCGACAAGGCGCGCCGGCTGCTGTGGCCGGTGAAGAAGAAGTACGGCGCCTCGGTCTCGTGGGCCGACCTGATGGTCTTCACGGGCAACCGCGCGCTGGAGACGATGGGCTTCACCACCTTCGGCTTCGCCGGCGGCCGGGCCGACGTCTGGGAGCCCGACGAGGACGTCTACTGGGGCCCGGAGGAGACCTGGCTCGGTGACGAGCGCTACACCGGCGACCGGGAGCTGGAGAACCCGCTGGCGGCGGTCCAGATGGGACTCATCTACGTCAACCCGGAGGGTCCCAACGGCGTCCCCGACCCGCTCGGCTCGGCCCGCGACATCCGCGAGACGTTCCTGCGGATGGCGATGAACGACGAGGAGACCGTCGCGCTGATCGCCGGTGGCCACACCTTCGGCAAGACCCACGGCGCAGCCGACCCCGACCGGTACGTCGGCAGCGAGCCCGAGGGCGCGCCGCTGGAGGAGCAGGGCTTCGGCTGGAAGAACAGCTTCGGGAGCGGCAAGGGCCGTGACGCCATCACCAGCGGCCTCGAGGTCACCTGGACGGCCACGCCGACGCAGTGGAGCAACAGCTACTTCGACAACCTGTTCGGCTTCGAGTGGGAGCTGACGAAGAGCCCCGCCGGGGCCAACCAGTGGCAGCCCAAGGACGGCGGCGGGGCCAACACGGTGCCCGACCCCGAGGACGGCTCGCTGAGCCGGCCCCCGACGATGCTCACCACCGACCTCGCACTCCGGTTCGACCCGGTCTACGAGCCGATCTCGCGCCGCTTCCACGAGAACCCGGCCGAGTTCGCGGACGCGTTCGCCCGCGCCTGGTACAAGCTGACGCACCGCGACATGGGCCCGATCCAGCGCTACCTCGGCCCGCTGGTGCCCCGGGAGACGCTGCTGTGGCAGGACCCGGTCCCCGCGGTGGACCACGAGCTGGTCGGGGCGGCGGACATCGCCGCGCTCAAGGAGCAGATCCTCGCCTCCGGCCTGTCGGTCTCGCAGCTCGTCGCGACGGCGTGGGCGTCGGCCGCCACGTTCCGCGGCAGCGACAAGCGCGGCGGCGCGAACGGTGCCCGCATCCGGCTGGAGCCGCAGCACGGCTGGGAGGTCAACGACCCGGACACGCTCGCCCAGGTGCTGCGCACGCTGGAGGGCATCAAGGAGTCCTTCAGCGGGTCGGTCTCGCTCGCCGACCTCATCGTGCTCGGCGGGTGCGCCGCCGTGGAGCAGGCGGCCAGGGCCGCCGGCCACGACGTCACCGTCCCGTTCACCCCGGGCCGCACCGACGCGTCGCAGGAGCAGACCGACGTCGAGTCCTTCGCCGCGCTGGAGCCGGGTGCGGACGGGTTCCGCAACTACCGCGGCAAGGGCAACCGGCTGCCGTCGGAGTACCTGCTCATCGACCGCGCGAACCTGCTGAACCTCAGCGCGCCGGAGATGACGGTGCTCGTGGGTGGCCTGCGGGTGCTCGGGGCGAACAGCGCGCAGTCCCCGCTGGGCGTCCTCACCTCGACGCCCGGGTCGCTCACCAACGACTTCTTCGCGAACCTGCTCGACATGGGCACGACGTGGTCGCCGACGGCCGACGACGCGGAGACGTTCGAGGGCCGTGACGCCTCGGGCAAGGTCGTGTGGACGGGCAGCCGCGTCGACCTCGTCTTCGGCTCGAACTCCGAGCTGCGCGCGCTCGCGGAGGTCTACGCGAGCGACGACGCGGGCGCGAGGTTCGTGCAGGACTTCGTGGCGGCGTGGGACAAGGTCATGATGCTCGACCGGTACGACATCGCCTGATGTCCCGGATGCCCGGGTCGGCTGCGCGACAGCCGACCCGGGCGGTCGGGTCCGGCTGGCGCCGAGGGTCGTCCGTGGGGTAGGCAGGTCGGATGGCTGTGACCGTGCGTGAGACCGAGCGCAAGTACGACCTCGACGAGGACACCGCGCTCCCGCCCTGGTCCGAGCTGGCCGGGTCCACCGGTGGTGACGGGCCGCAGGAGCACCTGCTGGAAGCCATCTACTTCGACACCGAGGACCTGCGGCTCGCCGCGGGCGGTGTGACCTTGCGGCGGCGCCGCGGCGGCAGCGACAGCGGATGGCACCTCAAGCTCCCCGTCGCCGCCGACAGCCGCGACGAGGTCAGGGTGGGATTCGCCCGCGGTGAGGCGCGTCGCCGCAACCCACGGCCACCGGAGGAGCTCGTCGGGCTGGTCCGCGGGTTCACCCGCGGCGCGGCGCTGGAGCCGGTCGCCGAGCTCACCACCCTGCGACGGGAGTGGCGGCTGACCGACGACGCCGGCCACACGCTGGTCACGGTCGTCGACGACCACGTCACCGCACGGACGATGGGCACCTCGACCGAGGCGAGCTCGTGGCGCGAGGTGGAGGTCGAGCTGGGCGGCGCCGGCGACGAGAAGCTCCTCGACCGGTTCGAGCGCCGCCTGCGCGCCACCGGCATCCGGCGCTCCGACGCCCCGTCGAAACTCGCCCGCGTGCTCGGCGACCGGATCCCCGCGGCCCGCCACGGCGGCGTGGACGGCTCGTCGACGCTCGGTGCGGTCGTGCTCGGCTACCTCGAGGAGCAGGCCGCCGCGATCCACGCGGGTGACCCGGCCGTGCGCCGCGGACTGCCCGACGCCGTCCACCGGATGCGGGTCGCGACCCGCCGGATGCGCAGCGCGCTCCAGGCCTACGGCACGGTCGTCGACCGGAACGTCACCGGCGACCTCACCACGGAGCTGCAGTGGCTCGGCGCCGTGCTCGGTGTGGCACGCGACCTGGAGGTCCTCGAGACCCGCATCCTCGACGCCGTCGCCGCGCTGCCCGACGATCTCGTGCTGGGCCCCGTCCGGGCCCAGGTGGCACGCTACTTCGCCGCTCGGCGCGCCGTCGCGCAGGACGACGTCCTCGCCGCCCTCGACAGCGACCGCCACCTGGCCCTGCTCGACGCCGTCGACCGCCTCCTCGCGGATCCGCCACTGACCTCGGCCGCCCGCAGGAAGGCCCGGTCCCGCCTCGGTGCCCTCGTCGAACGGTCCTACCGGCGGGTGGACACCCATCTGCGGGCGGCGCAACAGCTTCCTCCCGGCACGGACCGCGACGTCCAGCTCCACGACGCCCGGAAGGCCGCGAAGCGGCTGCGCTACGCCACCGAGGCCGCCGCACCGGCACTGGGCAAGCCGGCCGGGGCGCTCATCGCGCAGGTCAAGCAGCTCCAGGAGCTGCTCGGGGAGCGTCAGGACGCCATCGTGGCGCTTCCCGTGCTGCGCGAGCTGGGGGCGGCCGCCCACCTCGACGGCGGGAACGGCTTCACCTTCGGCGTGCTCCACCAGCGCGAGCAGGCCGCCCTGGCCGAGCCCGTGTGGGCATCGGCCCGGCGGGAGCTCGGGCGGGCGGTCCGCCGCGCGTCGAGCCGCTGACCGCGTCACACGGCCGGTCCGGCGGGAGGAGTCCCCGGCCCGAACACGAACCAGCGCAGCCCGCAGTACATCACCACGCTCTCGCCCGCCCCGGCCACGATCCGGGCGAGCTGGTAGGGCACACCCACGGCCGCGAGGCCGGCGCCCACGCCCAGCAGCACCACGACGAAGTTGGCGACGACCACGAGGGCGTACCGCACGACCTGGCCGCCGACAGGGGCGTGCGACCGGAAGTTCAGCCACCGGTTCAGCCAGAAGCTCACCCCGAACGCGGTCACGTACCCCACCGTGATCGCCGCCGCGGTCGGCCACCCGACCACGCCGTGCAGCACGGTGAGGACGAGGAGGTCGAGTCCGAAGGTGCAGCCGTTGATCAACGCATAGCCCACGACACGCGCGGTGACGACGCCGGCCAGGCGGCGCGGCACCCGCCTCGCCACACCGTCGCAGAACGCCGCGAACCGCTCCGGGACCGCCTGTTCGAGGACCACAGGCACGTTCTGCCGTGCCCGTCTGTCCGCCCGCACCCCGGCGGGTGACCATCGCAGGCCGATCACATGACGAGTCGACGCCGCCGGCGGCCGCGGTCGGGCCGTCCGGGACGCTCGGCGGGACGTTCGCCCCTGTTGGCGGCGCGGGCGACCGGCGAACCCTGGTGGTCATGACAGACGAACAACGCGGCGCCGGGCGCGGACTGCAGCGCAGCCGCACCGATCGCGTCCTCGGTGGGGTCTGCGCCGGGATCGCCGACCGACTCGACCTCGACCCCGCGGTCGTCCGGCTCGTGGCCGTGGCGTGTGCACTGGTCTCGGGCGGTGCCGCGGTCGTCGCCTACGTGATCGCGTGGATCGTCGTCCCGGACGGCACCGCGCGCCCGGCGGATCGCCGGCCCGCGCCGATCGCCACCCGAGCCGCCGACGAGCGGCTCCGCGACACGTGGAGCGCGGCCGGTAGCGAGGTGCGGTCGCTCGGCGCCGAGCTGCGGCGTCCCCGGCCGGCGCCGGAGCCGGAGCCCGACGCCGCGCGGGAAGCCTCCCGGACAGCGGCGATCGACGCCGCGCTCACATCGCTGGGCGACCGGCTGCGCGACCCCGAGGTCCGCGACCGGGCCCGCCGCTCGTCCGCGGGCATCTCCACCGCGGTCGCGGCCAGCGTCGACGCGGTGGCCACCCGGGTCCGTCGCGACACGCCGCCCCCGCCGGCCGACGGGCGCCGCAGCTCCTCGACGGTCGGCGCCGCGGACGACGTGCCGCGGGGATGACCCCACGCGGACACGCCGACGCCACGCTGTGCGCCCGGCAGCCGTTGCGCGGAGAGACGCGCACCCGGCTCTACCGCAAGGGAACGCTGCAGGCCGAAGGCTTCCCCATCGCCGAGATCAGCGAGCTCCTCCAGCAGGAGGGCGTGACGGTCTGGCTCGACCTGCACGACCCCGACGCCGCCGACCTGACCGTCCTGACCGAGGAGTTCGGGTTGCACCCGCTCGCCGTCGAGGACGCCGTCCAGCGTCACGAGCGACCCAAACTGGACCGCTACCCCGACCACCTGTTCCTCTCCGCCTACTCCGTGCGGCTCGACGACACCACCGCCGAGCTGGTCAGCAGCGAGCTCGCCGCCTTCGTCACCGCCACCGCGCTCATCACCGTCCGCAAGGACGACGGGTTCAGCGTCGACGGCCTGGTGAAGCGGTGGGACGACAACCCGGACCTGGCCGTGCACGGCGTCGGCTACCTGCTGCACGGGCTGCTCGACGACGTCGTGGACAGCCACTTCGCCGCCGTGCAGTCGCTCGACGACCAGATCGAGCAACTCCAGGAAGACCTGTTCGCCGAGGCCGGGGCCGGCATCGAGGTGCAGCGGCGCAGCTTCCAGCTCCGCAAGAGCCTCGTGCTGCTGCGCCGCGTCGTCCTGCCGATGCGGGAGGTCGTCAACTCGCTGATGCGCCGCGACATCCACCTCCTCGACGAGGAGATGACCCACTACTACCAGGACGTCTACGACCACGTGCTGCGCGCCACCGAGTGGACCGAGAGCCTCCGCGACCTCGTCACCACGATCCTCGAGACCCGCCTCACGATCCAGGGCAACCGGCTCAACGAGATCATGAAGAAGCTGACCGGATGGGCGGCGATCATCGCCATCCCGACCGCGGTGACCGGCTTCTACGGCCAGAACGTCCCCTACCCCGGCTTCGGCCAGACCTGGGGCGTCGTGTCCAGCGTGGCGATCATCGCAGTCATCGCCGGGAGCCTCTACGCCATGTTCAAGCGGAAGGGCTGGCTGTGAGCAGGCCCGGCACCCGGGCTCACCCGTCGTCCGTGCCGCCCGGTGCCGGTCCGATCTCGGCCCAGAACCGGAGGGCGAGCTGCTCGAAGCGCAGCCCGAACTCCAGCGTGGCCCGCTGCGGGGAACCGTCCACCACGACGCCCGCGCGGAGGAGCTCCTCGTAGATCCTGAGCTGCTCGCGGTGGGCGCGGGACTGCGCGGCGGCCAGCCGTTCGACCGCCGCGCCGGGGTCGTCCCCGCCGTCGGCGAAGAACAGCTGGAGCAGGCCGATGTCGCGGATCTCGGTCGGGTCCGTGGCCGGCACCTCCAGCCAGCGGCGCAGCTCGTCACGCCCGGATTCGGTGATCGTCATCGAGCGGCGCCGCCGCCCGTCGGCCTCCCGTTCCTCGGCCACCAGGCCGCGGCGCACCAGCCGCTCCGCCTCGGAGTACAGCTGCGACCGGGGGAATCCCCAGAAGTAGCCGATGCTCGCCCGGATCAGCTGGTCGAGCCGGTAC
>JBBQEF010000220.1:0-9773 GCA_038320445.1 Mycobacteriales bacterium | reverse complement strand
ACATGTACAGTACATACATGTCTGACGACCTGCTCGCGGTGGACGACGCGCTGGTACGGCTGCGCCGGCTGTGGACCACCGCCCCGCGGCAGGTAGGTGTGCCGTCGGTGGACATGTCGAGCGTGCTGGTCGTGGAAGCGTGCGCACGAGGCGGTGCCGCCGAGGTGACGGTCGGCGACGTCGCCCGCTTCGCCGACGTCGAGCACTCCACCGCCAGCCGGCTGGTCGACCGCGCCGTGCGGGCCGGGCTCGTCGACCGGGCTCACTCCGCCCGGGACGCCCGGCGCATCGTGCTCACCCTGACCTCCAGCGGCCACCAGCTGCGGGACCGCGCCGTCGGATTCCGGATGGCATGGCTCGGCGGGATGCTCGACGGCTGGCCACCCGACGACGTCGCCACGTTCGCCCGGCTCCTGAGCCGGTTCGCCGCTGTCGTCACCGAGCGCGGCGGGCCCGGAGGGTTGCCGCCAGAGCCGTAGCCGGGCCGCGCGGCAGAGGTCAACCGGCACTCACCGGAAGCGCACGCAGGCCGCGCAGGATGATCCCGCCCCGCCACGTCAACTGGTCGGGGCGGACGGCCAGCCGCAGGCCGGGGACGCGGCGTACCAGGGTCGGCAGCGCGACCGATGCCTCCAGCCGGGCCAGGGACGCACCGAGGCAGTAGTGCGCTCCCTGGCCGAAGGACAGGTGCCGGTTGGGGCTGCGGCGCAGGTCGAGGGAGTCCGGGTCGGTGAAGTGGGCGGGGTCCCGGTTGGCCGAGGCGATGACGGCGAGCACGGTCGCGCCCCGGGGAACGGTGACACCGGCGAGAACGAGGTCCTCGCGGGCGTAGCGCTGGGTGGCGGTCTCGGCGGGAACGACGTAGCGCACCAGCTCCTCGACGGCCGTGCGGACGACAGCGGGATCGTCGCGCAGCAGGGCCATCTGGTCGGGGTGCTGCAGCAGGGCCAGCGCGCCGGTGCCGATGAGGTTGGCGGTGGTCTCGTGGCCGGCGGTGAGCAGCAGCACGATCATCGCGAGGATCTCGTCGGTCGTGAGCCGGTCGTCGCTGTCGCGGGCGGCGACCAGCCCGGAGACGAGGTCGTCGATGGGGTGCGCGGCGCGGTCGGCGATCAGCGCGCGCAGGTAGCGCAGGAACCGCAGCACCGACGGCACCGTGCGCAGCGGGTTGCCCCCGGCGATCGAGAACAGCGCGGTGGTCCACCGGCGGAAGCGGTCGTTGTCCCGCTCGGGCACGCCCAGGATCCGCGCGATCAGCGTGAGGGGCAGCGGCAGCGCGTAGTCGGCGAGGAGGTCGAACCGGCCGTCCCGCTCGGCCCGGGCGAGGGCGCGGTCGAGCAGCCCGTCGGCCACCTGCTGGGCCTGCTCGCGCATCGCCTCGATCCGGCGCGGGGTGAACGCCTGGTGCACGAGCGCGCGGAGCCGGTCGTGCTCGTCGCCGTCGAGGGACAGCAGACCGCGCTCCAGCGCCGAGAGGAAGCCGGGGATCCGCGGTCCCCGCCGGAACTGCTCCGGGGTCAGCGCGGTGCGCCGGTTCTTGAGCAGCCGCTCGTCGCGGACGGCGGCGGTCACGTCGTCGTAGCGGGTGATCAGGTAGGCGGTCTCGCCGCGCGGGAGGCGCACCGGGAACACCGGGTGATCAGCACGCAGTCGCGCGTAGGTGGGGAAGGGGTCGGCCTTGAACAGCGGGTCCGTGATGTCGATCGACGGGTGCGATCCGGGCAGGTCGAGCGGGCGGGAGGCGGTCATCGCGGATCCTCTGCGGATGGGAGATCGGGTTCGGCACAGGTGCAGGCGGGCACGGGGGTACCCCGGTGGGTCTCGACGATCAGGTGCAGGCGGGTCGGCTCAGCCGGTGAAGGCCGGATCGAACACGGCGAACGCCGTCTCGACGTGCGGGCAGGCGGAGCCCTCCCAGCCCGCGCGCGCCCAGGCCTGCAGGCCGACCCGGACGGCGGTGATGCACGACCCCGACATCGCCTCGGCCCGCAGAACGCCCGCGGCGTCGTCGGGGAGCCGGGCGCCGATGGCCGCGGCCAGCCGGGCCTCGAACCGGCTGAACTGGCCCATCTGCCGGCTCGCCAGCACCGGATGACGCCGCTGCAGCTCCATCAGCCGAGGCAGGTCCGCACCGTCGTCGCCGACCCGCTCCGCGTCACGGCCGAAGAGGGCAGCGAGCTGTCCCCACAGGACGTCGGCAGGGCCGGGCAGCGCCGCCAGCTCCTCATCGGACACGGTGAACACGTCGAGGAGGGCGGCGTCCTCCTTGGTGTCGAAGTAGTTGAAGAACGTGCGGGCCGACACCCCCGCCCGCGCCGCGATCTCCTCGATCCGGACGTCACCGAGCCCGCGCTCCAGGCCGAGCTCGAGGGTTGCCGCGCGCAGCGCCCGCCGGGTGACGCGCTTGCGGCGCTCCCGCCCGTCCAGCCGAGGTACCGAGGTCGTCACCACTCAAGTCTTGCACCCGATGCAACTTGCGTCAACTGCAACTTACATCGGATGCACGGTGCCCGTGCAGCACCACCAGCATCCACCCCGAGGGCCTGATCGGCGTGCGCGAGCCGATGCAGCGCCTCGCGTTGGGCCGGGTTGTGCAGGCCACCGCGGGGGTCGGACGCCGTGCACCGGTCGGCCGTCGTGCGGGACGTCGACGCGCACACCGCGCCCTGCCAGCGCGTCGACGAGCCGGCAGCCCGTCGGAAGCTGTGTGCCGACGACCGGCGGCGCCCCTCGCCTCGAGGAGCCCTTCGGATCTACTGCAACCAGGGAGGCACCTCTCCCCGCGCGGCGAGCATGGAGTCGTAGCCGGGCTGACGGAAGATGTCGTGGAGTTGCCGCCGGCGAACGCCCTGGTTGCCACCGTCGTAGAGCGGGAAGACCATGGCGTCACGCATCATCCGCTCGAGCGGCGCGAGATCGCGGGTGTAGCTGGCGATTCCGACCACCCGCATGCAGTCGTAGACCGTCGACACCGCGGTTTCCGAACAGAACACCTTCGTCATGATGGGCAGCTCTTCGGCCAAACCGCCGGTCTGTTCGAAATTGTGGCAGGCCTTCCACGTCAGGTAGCGGCACGCCTCGATCCGCATCTTGATATCCGCCAGCATGAATCCGACGTTCTGGTGCTCGATCACCGGTGAGGTGCCCAAGCGCTTCTCGGTGCGGGCGAAGTCGAGGGCGTACTCGAACGCGGCGCGCATGGTCCCGACGCAGGCCGCCCCGATCAGGGCGGCGGTCCAGCTGAACGCACCGGACACGATGCGTCGGCCATGCCGCCCAGGCTCACCGATGAGGTTCTCGGCTGGCACCCGGACCGCATCGAAGTGCACCCGGGGGGTGACGACCCCGCGGTTACCGATCTTGTCGTACACATCGGTGACGCTGATCCCGGCGACGTCACCCGGTACCGCGATCACCGCCAACGACTCGTCGGCCCCCGCCGCCGGATCGGTCCGGCAGACGACGGTGTAGAGGTGGCACCCCTTCTTTTCCCAGCCGGTGCCGTTCGTCGTGTAGTGCTTCTGCCCGGTGATGACCCACTCGTCGCCGTCGCGGCGGGCACGTGTCTGTATCCCGCCGGCAGGGTCCGGTGAGTCGAAGTTGGCGCCACCGGCGACGTCGGTGAAGGCATAGGAGGCGAGCAGGTCGCCCTCCGAATCCTCGACGAAAGGCCGCAGCAGCCGTTCCTTCTGCTCCGGGGTGCCGTACTGGATGATCGGCTGCAACCCGAGCCCGGAGGCCAGCAGCGTGGTCGGCACGTTGATATCGACCCTGCTGAGCTCCTCGGCGGCGATCGCGAAATCCACCATGGAAAAGCCGCCGCCGCCGTACTCCGTCGGGATGAAGGCGGTGGTGAACCCCGCCTTGGCCATCTGACGGTAGGCCTCGCGACCTTCCAGGAACGCCGCCCAGCCATCCGAGGCGCGGTCGATGTTCTCGGCGACCGGCCGAAGCACCCCCTCGGCGAACGCCTGCGCGTTCTTGCGCAGCTCCTGCTGGCCGTCACTCAGGCTGAAATCGATCGCCACGTGTCCGCTCCCGTCCCGAAGAGGTGTGCTGTCCGCACAGTCTCGGATGACCACGCCATCTCGCGCATGGACATCTGCGCATCAGGACTTGGACGGTCATGCACAGCTCAGTCGGTGCCCAGCGCGGTTCGCCGGACAGCAGTGCGAGCCGTCGAGGCGGCCCGCTATCCCGATGTGCTGCACGGCCAGAGCCCAGCAGTCGCAACGAACGGCGGGTGAGTTGTCGTTTGCTCCTCATGCTCAGCTGCCTCCGCACGGGCGCGCTCCCGTACCCGGTACTCGCTGGGAGCGCAGTCGTAGTGCCGACGGAACACTCTGCTCAGGTGCGCGCCGTCGCAGAATCCCCAGCGCGCGGCGATCTCGATGATCGGCGTGTCCACCTCGGGGTCGATCAACTCACGTACCACCTCTCGCAGTCGCATCTCGCGAACGACGGTGGCGAACGTGATGCCGGTTTCGGCGTAGAGCTGGTGCAGTTTGCGCACTGACACACCGACGTGAGCGGCTGCGTCCTCGACCCGCACCGCACCGAGCGGGAGCCGTTCCGCGACGAACCGCGTGAGGGTGGCTCGTACTGCGGCGTCGTACCCGGCCCGGTCGAGGTGGGCCGGCAGCTCGAACGCGCCCAGTGCGGTAGCCAGGACCTGGGTGTAAGCGTGGTCGAGTGCCAGGCGGGATGCCACGGTGAGGAGGTCCCGGGACATCCAGAGCGACGCCATCATGGTGGCGGCCACCGCGCCGGGTCCACGACGACCGTCGACCGTCATCGCGGTCACCGCCAGATCCTGGGACAGGAACGTCGTCAACTGCGGTCGGGGCACCCGGAACGACAGCACGCGCCAGGGCTCGCCCGCCGCCGACTCCTCGAATTCCAGACGGTAGGGCCGGGTTGTGTCGAAGAGCGCGAACGTTCCGGGTGTGACCGCGCACTGACGGCCGTCCTGCTCGCCACGGCAGCTCCCGACCAACTGCAAGTTCACGAACACCGCCTCGGTCTGCGAGCGACGGACCTCGGCATCGCCGTGGGTCAAGCGCTGCGTGCAGGATGCGATCTCTGCGCAGTTGGTCGTGGTGAGCGGCGCCGAGCACACCCAGCCCTGCATCCCGCGAGTGTGTCGGCTGCGCGCGAGATGTCGTCTGGTCCGTGCGGGTGCCAAGGGGGTGAAGGCCTGACAGACGACGTCGGTCCAATAGCTGAACTGATCTTCGGTCGGATGCTCCTTCGTGTTCCAGTACACGTCATCCCTCCCTCGTCGATGACGCGCGGGCCCCAGGTGCAGGTCGCGCCGGTGATGGCGGACCGCACGGACGGCTGGACTCCCGCGGTCTAGCAGCGCCGCGCCGAGGAAGCAAGCCCTGCCCACGGGCGCGGGTGTGGTGGTGTGTCATCCCAGACCAGGCCGGCCGCGGAACCGATGCGCTCGCGCTGGACCTTCTCGCCGCACTGGGCACCGCGGGCGAGGCGCGAGTGTGCGTTGTCGGGCGCGGGAGCTGGCGTGGGGTGTGCTGCGGGCGCAACGCCTCCGGCAGCCACCCGTCATCATCAGATGTCTCCGTTTTCGAGTAGCTCCGTATCGGAGTTATTAGACGCAGGAGCTATCGTGAACCCGTGACCGAGCTGCCGCAACCCGACGACGTGGAAGTCCGGGAACGCGCCCGCCTGAGTGCCCCCGAGCTGTCCTGGGCGCTGCGCGAGATGCAGCGCGCCCAGGCCGACGTCGACCGGCACCTCGCCCATCTGATGGGCCTGCGCCCGACCGACTACCAGGCGCTCAGCCAGGTGATGACCGCGCGCGAACCGCTCGGCCCCGCCGAGCTCAGCGCGCGGCTGGCCATCTCCACCGGATCAGGCACCGAGGTGGTCGACCGCCTGGAGACCGCCGGACACCTCGAACGGCACCCGCACCCGACCGACCGCCGCCGCCGCACCCTGCAACCGTCCCCGTCGGCCGTCGGCCGCATCCTCGCCGAGCTCCGCCCCCTGTTGCACGAGCTCGACGACCTCGCCGCGACATTCGACCCGCAGGAACAGGACGCCATCGCCCGGTACCTGCGCGGCGCCGCCCAACGCATGGCGGCCTACGCCACAGATCACTGAGCCCGCCCACGAGACGCCCCGTCCGGCAGCGTCACCCCGGGACCGCCGGTCAGAACGGCCAGCGATACCCGAATCGCGGGGCCAGGATCCTGTCGATCCCGGCGAGCCGCCCGGCGGGCACGATCGCCAGCAGGACCAACGGGAAGAGGTCCTCGGCCGGGTACTCCCACAGGTAGCCACCGGTATGCAGCAGCATCAGCCAGATCGGCCCGATCAGGAGCAGGCCGCCGACGGCCGCGAGCCGCGTCGCGACACCGAAGAGCAGCCCGAGGCCGACGGCGAGCTCGGCAAGGGTGAGAAAGGTTCCGAAGAACCCCCAGTTCGGCAGCACGACGCTCTGGTAGAACGCGCCCAGCGGGGTGATGTAGGTCTTCGTCGAGGCGTCGTTGGCGATGAACTGCGCCGAACCGCGAGTGACGAGGTTGAACGAGATGAAGCCCCAGTCGTAGTTGCCCTTGTCGACGACCTTGGCCAGCGCGTTGCTGAACCAGACCAGGCCGGTGAAGATCCGCAGCGCCACGAACGCGCGGGTCATGACGCGGGTGTTGCTGGGGGCGCCGACCGCCGGGTCGGTGCCACGGGCGGTGTCGGTCATCGGTTTCTGGCCCCTCGTCAGGAAGTGGGCGGGCCGGACCCGCACAGCGGCGCTCAGCTTAGGCGGTGGCGGGTTCGGCGACGTCGGTCCCGGCGGTTCGTCAGCGCTCCGTCATGGTCTGGTCCGAGCGGGTGCACGAGCAGACCGAGCGGCCGAATGCTGGCGAGGTGTCACCACAGACCGTCGGCCCTCTGGAGAGGACCACTTGTGGATCTCAGCAGTCGCCTCGCCCCGGTTCCGGAGATCGCCGGCAGGAACGCACGAGAGGTGGACGTCGAGGGCGGGTGTCCGGTCGAGGCCGTTGCGGCCCGCGACCTCGCCTCAGCCGCGCAGACCCCCTGCCGTCGCTTCGGTCACAGCGATCCGGCGAGGCGGTAGTTGGCGGCGTTCCACCGCAGTTCGCACTGGAACCGGCGGGTCGTGGTGTCGTCGTCGATGACCAGCAGCTCGGTGCGGGCGAGCTCGGCGAGGTCGGCGACCTCCTCGGTGCCCGGCGTCGAATGGGTGTGGACCACGCCGCCGACCTCGGCCATGTTGCAGCGTGGATGGCCGACCCGAGGGCGGGCCCCTGGGCCGAGGCGATGACCGAGAGCGGACGGTCGCACACGTCGGCGTAGATCTGCATCAGCAGCGCGTTCTTCATCAACCCCCCGGCCACCACCAGCTCGGTGACCGGCACCCCCGCCCGCTCGAACGCGGCGATGATCGTGCGGGTGCCGAAGGCGGTGGCCTCCAGCAGCGCCCGGTAGGTGTCCTCGGGACGGGTGGCGAGCGTCTGGCCGACGACCAGCGCCGACAGCTCGTGGTCCACCGGTGCGCGTCGACGTTGCCGACGGCGACGGCGATCCCTGCGGGCAGCCCGGTCCATGCCGCCGCTTCGGCGGTCAGCCCGCCCGCGCGATCCCCGAGCTGCCCGATCGGGTGCTCCAGCTTGTCGGCGACGAACCCGGCGAACCGGGGGTTGAGGGCGGCGAGGTACCCCGGGCTCGGGTACCGACCGTCCTGGAGGATCCCCTTGTACCCGGCGGTGCACGCGTTGCGGAGATAGGTTCCGCACAGCCGCCAGACGATCCAGTCGGCCGCCTCGATCACGGTCGACCAGGTGGGTGGCGCGCGCCTGGCCACCGCGCACCTGCTCGATGCCGGGCACCCCGCGGTCTGGCACGTGGCCGGGCCGGAGGACTGGTTCGACGCGGCCGGCCGCATCGCCGGGTGGAGCGCGGAGCTGCAGGCTCGCGACATCGAGGTGGTCCCGCTCCTGCGGGGGGACTGGACGGCGGCGTCGGGCTATTCGGCGGGCCAGCTCCCGGGCCGCATGCCCGAGGTGTCGGCCATCTTCGCAGCGAACGACACGATGGCGCTCGGGGTCCTGCACGCCCTGCACGAGCTGGGCAGGCGGGTGCCGCAGGACGTCAACGTCGTCGGCTTCGACGACGTGCCGGAGGCTGCCCACTACATCCCGCCGCTCACCACCGTGCGGCAGGAGTTCGACGCGGTCGCGCGGGAGAGCCTCGCGGTGCTGCTCGACCAGCTCGACGGTGACGCCAGCCCTGCCCACCGCGAGGTCGTCCCGGAACTCGTGGTCCGCGCGAGCGTCCGCGGCCCGGCCTGACGAGCGGCGCGGTTCGAACCCCTTCCCCGTGGACTGCCGGAGAATGCGAACACGGCCCGCACTCAGGCCCGGCGGCGACGATCGAGGCAGACCGGTTGCGCTGGTCGTCGCGATCCGCAGCTGCGACGAGCGGACCGGCAGGGCAGGTTCCGCAGGCCGGTGGCCTTGGAGCCCTGTGTCAACCCTCGGCGCGAAGCGGCCTCAGATCTGGAGTGCCTTGCGGAACAGGACCATGTCGTCGCCCGTCTCGAAGTAGTCGCGCACTCGGGCTTCCTCGTCGTAGCCGCAGGCGAGGTAGAACGCGCGAGCACGGGCAAAGGCCGGCAGCGCTGAGGTCTCGATCACGAGCAGCCTCTGGTCGCGGGCGCGCAGGTCCTGCTCGACGTGAGCGAGCAGTGCTCGTCCACGGCCTCGGCGATGGACGACTTGCCGCACTCCGATCATGGTCAGCTCCCAGGTGCGGTCGGTCGCGGTGACCGGCTCGTAGTAGGCGACGGCGAGCAGGTCGCCCTCGACCTCGTCGACGATGCACGTGTGGCCCTCAGCGGCCCGACCAGCGAAGTACTCCTCGAGCATCGCCTCGACGACGGTGGACTCCTCGGCGGTGAACAGCTCGGAGGCGACGGTCAGCGCTCGGACCGCGGGTGTGTCGTGCTGGGTGACAGATCGGATCATGCCGTGAATGTACTGTGCAGTACAAACGTGTCGAGAGGATTTCCGGGTGCGGACCGAACCGACGACGGCCAAGGGCCGGGCCACTGTGGCACGGGTGCTCGACGCGGCGTGCGAGCTGTTCGCCCGGCAGGGGATCCGGGCCACGACACTCGACCAGGTCGGCGCCCTGTCGCGCACCGGGCGCGGCCAGCTCTACCTCTACTTCACCGGCAAGCCCGGCCTGGTGGCCGCGGTGATCGCCCAGCAGGTGCAGCGGGTGCTCGATGCCCAACAGCCGTTGCTGGGCACGATCGCCACCGCGGCTGACGTTCGGGAGTGGTGCGACGTGGCGGCCCGGCAGTACGGCGTGGACGATCCGATCCGGTGCCCGTTGGGCTCGTTGGTGCACGAGCTCACCGGGCAGGACGGGCCGGCGCGGGCGGTGCTGGCCGAGGGGTTCGGTCGGTGGCGGGCCGAGTTGGCGGCCGGGCTGCGTCGGGTCGAGCAGTGCGACGAACTGGCGCCCGGCGCGGATCCCGATGCGGTCGCTGCCGCTCTGCTGGCCGTCTATGAGGGCGGCGTGCTGCTGGCCGGTGCCGCGCACGACCCGACGCAGCTGCGCATGGTCCTCGACGCGGTCGCCGGGCTCGCGCTCGCCTCGGTGCCGGCGTACTGATCGCACGTCGGCATGAGCCGGTTGCGTGATCGGGGTGTCGTCCGGCCCAGGTGGTGGGGTCTCTCCCTTGATCACCAGGCTGGCGGGTGTGCCCGCGCTCACTTCAGGGC
>JBBQEF010000219.1:0-9841 GCA_038320445.1 Mycobacteriales bacterium | reverse complement strand
GACCAGCCGTTTCCAGACGGCGTCGGCGGCGATGTCGCGGGCCAGTGCGGCGGGGATGGGCCCGTACCCGACCAGTTCGACCGGGGACTGGTCGGCGCCGTAGAGGGTGGTGATCGGGACCAGGACGTGCACCAACGGTTTACCGGGGTGCACCGGCTGCGGCATCCCCGCCCGACCCCCCGGCCCGGCCGTGGCGGTAGACCGGTCGGCGAGACCGCTCACGTGGGTCTCCGCGCGGGCGGGCTCGTCGCCACTTCCGTGGGCGAACTGGTCAGCGCTGTGGCGGGCACTCTCGTCGGCCGGCTCGCTGGCTATGTTCGCGCTGTCGTGGGCTGCGCTGTCGTGGGCTGCGCTGTGGGCGGTGACGGTCTCGCCGGGCCGGTCAGGGCTCTCGGTGGGCGGGGTGATGGTGAGGTTGCCGGTCAGCAGGGCGGCGAACAGGTCGGTTCGGCGTTGGTCCATCGACCGGGGGTCGTGCTTGCCCAGGCCGCGGGCCAGCGCGGTGAGCCATCCGTAGGCGCTCATGGCCTGCGGGGCGGACAGGTACGCCCACAGGGTGGCCATGCCGTCCTCGTCGGGGTTGAGCACCACCCGCCGTTTGGTTTGTGCTTCGGTGTGGCGCTGGTTGGCGCCGTCGGGGTCGACCGCGATCACCGCCCGTTTCACGGCCTGCTTGAGCTGGGCCAGGGTCTGCTGCGGGGCGCGTGGCAGCACCCGGTCCGCGACCGCGGCTGCGAGATCGACCGGGACCCGTAGGCAGCCGTCACAGATGGCGCGGACCTTGAGCACGTCGAGCAGGCCCTGTTCCCAGGCGTCGAGCACCGCGGGCAGCACATCACGCAGTTGCACGGCCTGGGCGAGCCTGCTCAGCGCGGTCACCCGCGACAGCGACAGCGCGAGCGCGATCTCATCGGGCGCCCACCGGCTGAACGTCGGTGGCCGTCCAGGTGCGGCGTTCTTGGGTGCGGGGTCGGGGCGGCGGCGGGTGAACTCGGCCAGCAACCGCGCCTGCCGCGCCCCGGCCCAGTCCAGGTGGTGCTGCAACGCGGTGATCGTGTCGATCAGCGCCGCATCCGCCAACGCGGCCGGATCGGCGGAGGCGCCGCCCAGCGGGCACACCGCCGGGGCTGCACACGACGGGTCGTCGAGCAACCAGGGCTCGCCGGGCAGCGGATCGTCGGGCAGCGGATCGTCGGGCAGCGACACCACGGGGTCACCGGGATCGCGACCGGGATCGCGGCGGATCAGGTCCTCGAGCTGCGCTTCCCAGGCGGCGTCGGACATCTCCCAGGGCGGGAGATCCTCCAACGCGCTCTCGAACATACGTTCTACACTAGGCATCTGACCTGCAGTTGTCAAGGATCCCGAGCAAGGTCCTGATCGCGGCGATGCCACCCTCCGCAAGCCGGCGCCGCGAGTGTCGAACGTGGCCGGGTCCCGGCTCCGGCCGACCACCGGACCGCCCGCGACGGCCGGGATGCGAACGCAGGGAGGGGCTGACGACAGCACCCGGCGGGGACCGCGTAGGGTAGAGAACAAGGTCGTCAGTTTCGGTTGTCGTGTCATGCACGCCCGCAGGGACGAGATGGTGGGCGAGGGTTGACGTCACAAGGACGCCGGTCGGAAACCACCAGGGTCGGCCGGGATCCGCACAGTGCGGAACCCATCACCATCTGCTAGGAGCACAAGAGCATGGCACAGGGCACCGTGAAGTGGTTCAACGGCGAGAAGGGCTTCGGCTTCATCTCGGTCGACGGGGGCGGCGCTGACGTCTTCGTTCACTACTCCGAAATCGACGCGAGCGGGTTCCGCAGCCTCGACGAGGGGCAGCGCGTGGAGTTCGAGGTCGGCCAGGGCGCCAAGGGCCCCCAGGCCACCGGCGTGCGCATCGTCTGATCCACAGCACATCAGGAGCCCGCTTCCCTTCGGGGAGGCGGGCTTCTCCTGTCAGCGCGCCACCAGCGCACCGACGAGATCGCGCGCCCATCCGGGCTCGACGGGACGGTCGGTGAAGATCGCCCGGTAGTACAGCGGCCCGAGCAGGGCATCGGCGGCCCGCTCGACCGTCGGCGCCGCTCCGCCGCGGGACTCCTCCCGCTCGATCATGGCCACGAGCTGGTCGTGCCGGTCGGCCGCGCACGCGCAGCCGCCGCTCTCCCCCGCCCCGATGGCGGCCCGGATCAGGGCCAGCGTGTCCGGGTCGGCGAGGTCCGTGGCGACGTCTGCCACCCACTTCTCCAGGTCGCCGCGCAACGTGCCCGTGTCCGGCACGACGAAGTCGCCGCTGAACCGGCTGGCCGCGACGGACGCGAGAAGCTCCCCGACCGATCCCCACCGGCGGTAGACGGTGGTGGCGTGCACACCTGCGCATGCGGCGATCGCCGGGATCGTCAGCGTGTCCGGCGATCCGGACGCCAGCAACTCCTCCACCGCGCGGTGCACGGCAGCCCGCACCCGGGCGGAACGGCCACCGGGGCGGGTGTGGGTGGGAGTACTCGCGGTCACGCCCGCCATTATTGCACTGATCGCTGCGCTAAGAGTACGGTCCTAAAGCAACGATCACTGCATCAAGAGGGAGCACTCATGCTGTCCCGTCCGGTCGCCTTCGCGGCCGTCACCGCGGTCACCGTGACGTTCATGGCCGCGTCGAGCGCACCATCGCCGCTCTACGTCGTCTACCAGCAGAACTGGGGCTTCTCGGCCGCCACCCTCACCGTCGTCTTCGCCGTCTACGTGCTGGGCCTGCTCGGCTCGGTACTGGTGGTCGGCGGGCTCTCCGACCACGTCGGACGCCGGCCCGTGCTCGCCGCCGCGATCGCGCTGGAAGCCGTGTCGCTCGTGCTGTTCCTCGTCGCGGACGGGGTGCCACTCCTGCTGGTCGCGCGGCTCGCCCAGGGCATCGCCACCGGCGCGGCCATCACGACGCTGGGCGCCACCCTCGTGGATCTCGACGCGCGGCACGCGGGTACGACGAACGGCGTCGCGGCGGTCGGCGGGCTGGCCGTCGGCGCGATCGGCTGCGGCGCGCTCGTGGAGTACGCACCCGCCCCGACCCACCTCGTGTACGCGTTGCTGCTGGCCGGGATGGCGGCCTCGGCGCTGGTCGTGTGGCGCATGCCCGAGACATCGACCCTCCGCGCGGGTGCACGGAGTTCGCTGCGGCCCCGCGTCGGCCTGCCTCCACGGCTGCGGCCGGAGTTCCTGGCCGTCCTCCCGACCCTGGTCGCCAGCTGGGCGCTCGGCGGGCTCTACCTCTCCCTCGGGCCGTCGGTGGCCGCTGGACTGTTCGGGTTGCACGACCACCTCGTCGGCGGGCTGGTGGTGACGCTGCTGTGCGGCACCGGCGCGATCACCGCCGTGGCGCTGCAGAACGTGCCCGTCTCCCGGGTGCTGGCCATCTCCTCGGCCCTGCTGGCCGGCGGGACGCTGGTGACGCTGGTCGGAGTCCAGCTCGGATCGGTCGCGCCGGCGGCCGCCGGCACCGTCGTCGCCGGGGTCGGGTTCGGCGCCGCCGCACAGGGATGCTTCGGCACCTACGCGCGCATCGCCGCTCCCGCCGAGCGCGGTGAGCTGTTCGCGGTGGCCTACACCATCGCCTACCTGGCCTTCAGCGTCCCGGCGGTGGCGGCAGGCGTCGCGAGCGGGCTGGTCGGGCTGCGCCCCACCGCCGAGGTCTACGGAACCGCGGTGGTGGCGCTGGGAATCGCCGCGCTGGTGGCGCAGCGCATGGTGGCGGCCCGCCGCACCCGGGTCGCTCAGCCGGCCGGCTCGGACTGATCCTTCGTCCGGTGCAGCAGCCAGTCCCGATCGGTCCGGATCAACGCGTAGCGGACGGCGTCGTGCCGGCCGTGCAGCGTGAACAGGATCCGGCGGTCCGTCCCGTCGGAGGGATCGCAGCGGCGGTCGTGCTCCTCCCACCAGCCCGTGTCGGCCACGAACTTGTCGGCGTCGGTGTAGGTCAGGTGGTCCAGGTCGTGGTCGGGCACGGCGACGGCGAGGCGGTTGCGACCCGGGTCCACCGGCAGCCCGCGGGGCACCGCCCACGACCGCAACAGCCCGGCCTCCTCGAGCCTCAGGTCGAAGTGGGGCCGGGGCTTGCGGTGGTCGTGCAGCACGAACGCCGGCCGCTCGCTCACCGCGCCGGGCCGGCGCTCGTGTAGAGCGTGATGGCGGTACCGGGCGCGACGTTGCCCTGCGGGCTCTGCCCGACCACCGTGCCGGCCGGAGCCGTGGACCCGATCACCTGCGTGGTCGCCCCGTAACCGGCCTGCTGCAGCGCCTCTGTCGCGGCCGGTCCGGCCTGCCCGATCACGATCGGTGCGATCGGGCCGTGGTCGCCCTCGGTCAGGTAGGCGGGATCGGGGCCGGGGATCGGCACGTCCGGATGGCCGGCGAGGATCTGGTTCATGGCCGCGAAGTACGGCGGCGCGGCCACCGTCCCGCCGAACGCGCCGTGCCCGCAGTTGCCCAGGTGCACGGGCGTGCCGGGACAGACCTCCTGCGGCTTGGGGCCGTCCGCGAACACCATCGACGCGGCCGCGTAGTCGTCCACCCCGCCGACGAAGGCCACCGACTCGCTCTCGTTGGTCGTGCCGGTCTTGCCGATGTCCGGCCGGTGCCAGCCCGCGTTCGCCGCCGCGGCGGCGGAGGTGCCCTTCGTCGTGTCGGCACTCAGGCCGGCGGCCAGCGTGTGCGCGAGACCCGGCGTCACCACCTGCTGGCAGGGTTCCCGGCCCACGTCGACCGGTTTCCCGTCGCGATCGGTGACCGAGAGGATGGGATCGGGCGGGCACCACACGCCGTTCGACAGGATCGTCGCGGAGACGTTCGCCATCTCCAGCGTACTCACCGGGCTGTCGCCGAGCGTGAACGACAGCAGACCCTGGAAGTAGCGCGATTGCGGCTGGTTGTACTGCGGGTTCTTCGACAGCGGGTCGGCAGGGTCCGTGATCGGCGTGCCACCGGCGTCGTTGGACGCGAGCGTGTGGCGCAGCCCGAGGCGCTGGGCCATCTGCAGCACCGCGGGCATCCCGGTGCGCGCCTCGAGCCCCACGAACGCGACGTTCGGCGAGGTGGCCAGCGCGTCCTGCAGGCTGATCGGGTCGGGGTAGCCGACGCCGTCGTTCTGCACCGGGTAGCAGTGGGTGTAGCGGTTGGTGCCCGGCGGGGTGAAGCAGTCCGAGCCCGGGTTCGGCAGCGCCGTGTCGAACCCGACGTCGCCCGTCTCCAGCGCAGCGGCGGTCGTGAAGATCTTGAACGACGAGCCGGCACCGAACACGTTGCTCGGGTCCGCGACGACGTTCGTCGAGCGCTGCCCCTGCGCCGCGTCGGTGCCGAGGTTGCGGTTGGACACCATGGCGAGCACCTGGTGCCCGCTGCTGCCCGGCTGGACCAGGGCGAACGTGTTGGCCACGCCGTCCTGGGCCGTGGGCACGTTCCGGTCCACCGCGTCCTTGATCGTCGCGCTGGCGGCAGGATCGAGGGTCGTCCTGATCGTGTATCCGCCGGTCTGGATCCGGTCGGCGCCGAAGCCCGCCGCCTTGAGGTACTTCACGACGTAGTCGCAGAAGAACCCGGCGTCGGGCGCAGCGGACATGCACGTGCTGCCGGGCACCACCGGCCCGTTCGGCACCACGCCCAGCGGGGTCGCCTTCGCCGCGGCGGCGGTGTCGGCGGCGAGCGACCCGTCGGACACCATGGCGTCGATCACGGTGTTGCGGCGGGCCAGGGCCTGCTGGGGGTGGGTGTAGGGGTTGTAGAGGTTCGGGTTGTTCACCATTCCCGACAGCAGTGCCGATTGCGGAATGGTGAGCTTGGTCGCCGTGGTGCCGAAGTACGCCTGGGCCGCCGCGCCGATTCCGTAGACGTTTCCGGAGAACTCGACGACATTGAGATATCCGGTGAGGATGTCCTGCTTGGGCACGCTCTGGCCGATCTGCAGGGCGAGCTCGGCCTCCTTCAGCTTGCGGGAGAACGTGTCGGCGCGGTCCTGCTGCTGGGCGGCCGGGTTCTGCCGGTCGACCACGTTGATGAGGTAGTTCTTGACGTACTGCTGGGTGATCGTCGAGGCGCCCTGGGTGCTGCCCCCGGAGCTGTTGTGGAGCGCGGCCCTGAGCACGGCACGCGGGTCCACGCCGGCTTCCTGGAAGAACCGGCGGTCCTCGATCGCGATGATCGCGGCCTCCATCGCGGTGGATATCTGCTGGTAGGTGACCGGAAGGCGGTACTGGTCGAACAGCGTGGCCAGCGGGGCACCGGTGCGGTCGAGCACGGTGGTCACCAGCGGCATCTGCGTGGACGTGAGCTGCGAGGTGTCGACGTTGGATGCGGCGTCGTCGACCGAGCCGTTGACCTGGTTCGACAGCATCCCGGCGCCGACCACGACGGGGGACAGCAGCCCGGCCAGCAGCACGCCGGCCAGCAGGCAGGCCCCGAGCAGAAGGGCGAGCGGCCGCCCCCGGTGGACCTTCTGACGCATGTACAACGGTGCTTCCCCTCGTCTGTGCCATTCACGAACCTACGCTCCCGCTGCGTCGCCGGTGGCGACCCCGTTCCGCACCACACTGTGATGTCACCGGAGAATGCGCATTCCGGAGGGAATCGGACGATTGCGTCAGCGGCGTCACAGCGCGGGAGCCCGCGGCGGCCGGGATACTGGTAGGTATGCACCCCATGTCCACCGACGTCCTCGTCGTCGGCGCCGGTCCGGCCGGATCCGCCGCCGCCGCGTGGGCGGCCCGCGCCGGGCTCGACGTCGTGCTCGCCGACGCGGCCACGTTCCCCCGCGACAAGGCCTGTGGCGACGGGCTCACCCCGCGCGCGATCGCGGAGCTGGACGAGCTGGGGCTGGGCGCGTGGATCGACGGCCACGGCACCAACCGGGGCCTGCGCGCTGCCGGGTTCGGCCAGGAGCTCATGCTGCCGTGGCCCGGCGGGTCGCTGCCGTCGCACGGGAGTGCCGTGCCCCGCATGGAGCTCGACGCGCGCATCCGCGAGGTGGCGCTGAAGG
The DNA here is from genome assembly GCA_038320445.1 of Mycobacteriales bacterium. Taxonomy (GTDB): domain Bacteria; phylum Actinomycetota; class Actinomycetes; order Mycobacteriales; family Pseudonocardiaceae; genus Pseudonocardia. The sequence goes on along the minus strand of JBBQEF010000219.1, from coordinate 2,832 downwards.
ACGGCGCAGTGCCGGTCGAGGGCGCGCAGGCCGTCGACGTGGTGCGCGACGGGGCGCGCGTATCGGGCGTGGTGTTCGACGGCGGCCAGGTCGTCTCCTGCCGGCGGCTCGTCGTGGCCGACGGCGCGCGCTCGACGCTGGGCCGGGTGTTGGGCCGCGAATGGCACCGCGACACCGCGTACGGGGTGGCCGCGCGCGGTTACATCAGGTCCGGCCGCAGCGACGACGAGTGGATCTCGTCGCACCTGGAGCTGCGCGGGGAGAACAACGAGGTGCTGGCGGGCTACGGCTGGGTGTTCCCGCTGTCGGACGGCGAGGTCAACATCGGCGTCGGCACGCTGGCCACCGCCAAGCGGCCCGCGCAGATCCGCCTGCGCAGCCTCATCGAGCACTACGCGGACGCCCGCCGCGAGGACTGGCAGCTCGACGGGCCGGTCCGCCTGCCGTCCTCGGCGCTGCTGCCGATGGGCGGCGCCGTGTCCAACGTGGCCGGGGCCAACTGGGCACTGATCGGCGACGCCGCGGGCTGCGTCAACCCGCTCAACGGCGAGGGCATCGACTACGGGCTGGAGACGGGCCGGCTGCTCGTCGAGATGATGCAGGAGCGCGGCGCGCACGGTCAGCTCGGGTCGGCCTGGCCCGCCCTGCTCCGCCACCACTACGGCGAGTCGTTCTCCGTCGCGCGTCGTCTCGCCGGCCTCGTCACCGTGCCCCGCCTGCTGCCGGCGCTGGGCCCGGTCGGCATGCGCTCGGACCTGCTGATGACCCTCGCCCTGCGCTGGATGGGCAACCTCGTCACCGACGACGACCGGGACCGCGCCGCGCGCGTGTGGCGCTGGGCCGGACGACGCTCGCTGGCCCGTGACCACCGCCCGCCGTTCTCCTGACCGGTGGCTCCGGCTCCGGCACGCCGCGCTCCGTGAGCCGGTCTACCTGGGTGCGATCGCGGCCGGCAAGGCCGTCTTCTCCACCGCCGGACTGACCGTCCGCTCCGCCGGCGCCGAGCACCTCCCGGCCACCGGGCCGGCCCTGCTCGCCAGCGCCCACGTGTCGTTCCCCGACTTCCTCTTCATCGGCGACGCACTCCTGCCCACCGGTCGGCTGGTGCGGTTCCTGACCCGCGGCGACGTCTGGAACCACCCGGCCGTCGGCCTGGCGATGGACGCGATGCACCACGTGCCGGTCGACCGGCGGGCGCCCGCTGCCGCCTACCTGGAGGCCCGGCGGCTCCTGCGCGCCGGGGAGGTCGTCTGCCTGTTCCCCGAAGCCGGCATCTCGGCGGCGTACGTCGTGCGCGCGTTGATGCCGGGCGCGGTGGCGCTGGCCCGCGAGACCGGCGTCCCGCTGCTGCCGGTCAACGTGTGGGGCGGGCAGCGACTGTGGGGCCAGAAGCGCTCGCTCGACGACCCCCTGCCGCGTCCGCTCCTCACGCGCGGCCGCACCGTCGACGTCCGCATCGGATCCGCCCGCCAGGTGCTGCCCGACGCCGACCTGGTGCGCACCACCCGTGCGTTGGGGGAGCGGCTGCACGCCGGGCAGGAGGAGTTGCAGCGGCTGCCCGAGCATCGCCCTCGCCCCGGCGAGTACGCGCCCTGGCACCCGGCCCACCTCGGCGGCGACGCCGTCGAGCGGGTGGCGTCGTTCGCCCTGGACGCGATGCCGTCCAGCGCCGTCACGCCGACGTGGGGACCCCTCTCCTGACGCCCCACCCCACCGGCGTTGGATAGCGTGGGGGGCATGGCGCAACAGGTGCAGCGGGTGGCGGCGTACGCCGTGATCGTCCGCGACGGACGCATCCTGCTGAGCCGGCTCGCGCCGCGGGTCTCGCGACACGAGCAGTGGACCCTGCCGGGCGGCGGCCTCGACCACGGCGAGGATCCGCGCGACGCGGTGGTGCGCGAGGTGCACGAGGAGACCGGCCTCGACGTCACCATCGGCGACACCGCGCGCACCTTCTCCCTGCACCTGCCCGACACGTGGCGCCGCGGACGTCGCGTCGACGCCCACTCGCTGCGCATCGTCTACGACGGGTGGGTGCCGCTCGACTCGCCGGAGCCGCGCGTTGTCGAGGTCGACGGCTCGACCGTGGAGGCCGCCTGGCAGCCGCTGTCGGCCGTGCTGGACGGCTCGGTACCGACGGTCTCGCTCGTCAAGGAAGCACTCGCCGGCTACCGCCCGCACCGCTTCCAGCGCGTGGCCGCCTACGCCCTCATCCTGCGTGAGTCACCGGGTGCGGAGGTGCTGCTCACCCGGATCTCCGCCCAGGGCTTCCACACCGGCCGCTGGGCGCTTCCCGGCGGGGGCGTCGAGCACGGTGAGGTGCCGGTCGACGCGGTGGTACGCGAGGTGAAGGAGGAGACCGGGCTCGAGGCGGTCGTCGACGACCTGCTCGCCGTCGGCGACGTGGCGGTGCACGGCACCGCACCTTCGGGGCGCGACGAGGAGTTCCACTCCATCGGGATCGTCTACGGCGCCCGGGTGCCCGAAGGGGCCGAGGCGACCCTGGCTGAGCAGGACGGCACGACCGACGCGGTGGCGTGGGTGCCGGTCGACGACGTCAGGGACGGCTCGATCGAGGTGCTCGACCTGGTGCGCGACGCGCTGGCCGCCCACACCCGGCGCCAGCAGCAGGCCGGGCCCGAGGGCTGATCGTCACCGCACCGGCGTCTCCACCGCGGACGGATCCGTCCGCCGCGCTCGCCGGGTCGGTGCCGTCTCCTACAGTGAGCAGGTGAGCGAGACGGTCTTCACCTATTCCGCGCCGGCGCTGAAGTTCGGGTCCGGCTCCTCCAGCGAGGTCGGGCACGACCTCGTCGGTCTGACCGGTGGCTC
>JBBQEF010000218.1:0-9913 GCA_038320445.1 Mycobacteriales bacterium | reverse complement strand
TGCCCGGAGATCCCGATGATCCCGTCGAGGACGATGTCGGCACCGGCCAGCGACGCACCGACGTCCGCGTGCCGATCCGCCGCCATCCCGGCCGGGTCGGACGCGCCCGGGTTCGGCTCCGCAGTGGCGGTGAGGACCCGGCCGCCCGCGCGGCGCAGGGCCGCCAGGCCGGCCGGATGGGCACGGTCCGGGGCGAGCAGGACGGCCGCCACACCGGCACCGCGCCTGCGCAGCTCCACCCCCGCCCACAGCGCGTCACCGCCGTTGTTGCCGGCTCCGACGAGCAGCACGACCCGGGCCCCGGCAACCCGCCCCGGCCCGAGGATCCGCCGGGCGTGCACCGCCAGACCGAACGCGGCCCGGCGCATCAGCACGCCCTCGGCCGTCCGGTCGAGCAACACCTTCTCGGTGTCGCGGATCTGCTCCGACGTCCAGACGCCCCTCATCCGGCGAGCGTAGTGCGGAGTCCCGGTAGGCCGCCCACGCTGCCGTCCCGTGGGTCCGCCGTCCGTTTGCGCCGCCGACCCGTGGGTACCTCGCCGTCCGTCCGCGCCGCCGACCCGTGGGTACACCGCCGTCCGCCCGCGCCGCCGTCCCGTGGGTACGCCGCCGTCCGCCCGCGCCGCCGCACCCGAGCCGGCCGCCCTGCGAGGTGCCGGAAGGAGACAGCCGGTGCCGCTCGGCTGGGCTCCACCCGGCCCGCGGTACTACGGTCTGCGGGTGACCAGGACCCGACCGACCCCGCGGCCACCGGCGCTGAGCAACGCCAAGGAGGGCCTCGACGTGCTGTCACGGCCCGGCCCGCTGCCGGTGCTGCGCGGCGACCTCGGCATGGTCGGCATCCCGGGGGTCGTGTTCGCACCCGAGGAGGGCCTCGGTCTGCCCGCGGTCGCGTTCGGGCACGACTGGCTGCAACCCGCCGAGCGCTATGCCGACCTGCTGCGGCATCTCGCGTCGTGGGGCATCGTCGCGGCCGCCCCGTCCAGCCATCGCGGCGCGTTGCCCAGCCACGCGGGCTTCGCGGCCGACCTGCGCACCACCATCGAGGTCTGCGCAGGTGTCCGGCTCGGTGACGGGCGCATCAGCGTCGACTCCCGCCGCACCGCGCTGGCCGGGCACGGCATCGGCGGCGGTGCCGCCCTGGTGGCGGCCGTCGGGCACCCACGGGTGGCCGCGGTGATCACGATCGCCGTCGCGCAGACCCGCCCGTCCGCCCTCGACGCGTCCCGCGCCGTCACGGTGCCGGCACTGCACATCGCCGCGGGCAAGGACACGATCGCTCCGGCGGTCGGCCACGCCGAGCCCATCGCCGCGGCCGCGGGCGGCCCGGTCTGGCTGCGGACGCTCCCGAAGGCCACCCACACGGGCTTCCTCGACGGCCGCCACTGGAGCGACCTGCTGCTCGCCGGCAGCCCCGACGCGAAGACCCGTCGGATCACGAGAGCGCTGGTCACGGCGTTCCTGCTGGACAAGCTGTGCGACGAGGACCGCGTGGAGCCGCTGGTGGACGGCAAGGTCCCCGGCACGGTCCTGATCGAGCGCAACCAGGCGTCCGGTCCCGGCGCCCGCCGCTGAGCCCTACATACGACTGAGCCCTGCACACGGCTGAGCCCTGCACACGGCTGAGCCCTGCACACGACTGAGCCCTGCACACGGCCGAGCCCTGCATACGAGATCAGCCCGGTGGGAGCTCGGCGATCTGCATTCCGGTGTCGTCGCCGGTGCGGGCACCGCTGGTTCCGCCGAGCCGGGGACCGCGGTGCCGGGCGATGACCGGCCCGATCGGCCACAGTACCGACGAGCTCGGGTCGGGGCCCGTGAACCGGGTGCCCAGCGCCGCCGCCGCAGCGGCCGACCGCTCCAGCTCGCGGTGCAGCAGCGCGGCCCGTTCGGCCCATTCTCGCCCGCGGTCGTCGAGCCAGTCCTCGGCGATCTGCACCGCCAGCCGGGCGGTGCGCTCCGACGCCGCGGCCAGCACGGCCGCCACCTCGCCGCACCAGCCCGCGGCGGCTGCCGTCTCCGCGGTCACGACCGGTCCACCCGGTGCACGGCGTGGGCCACAGCACGGTCGGCCGATTCGGCCGCGGCGGCGACCGTAGCCAGAACCGCACCCAGCTCCGCCAGCTCGCGGGCCGCCCGGCGCACCGTGGTGTCGAGCTCCGCCAGCTCGCCGAGATCGGCTCCGGCCTCCTCCGGCGGCCGACGGGTGAGCTGCTCCTGCAGCGACCCGGAGAGCTCGACGGCCGCTGCGGCATGGGCACGCAGTCGGTCGGGGCGCAGGTGGACGGCAGGACGCATACCTGGATGGTGCCGCAACAGGGACCCGGTTCGCGGGCGAACGCGAGAACTCGGGTGCCGGGACGGGTTCTCGCGCCCGGGCTGCACCGGTGGAGCCGGTCGGTCGATGCAGCCGGTCGGTCGATGCAGCCGGTCGGTCGGTACAGCCGGTCGGTCGGTGGGGCCCGAGCGGACCGGTTCCTCCGCGCTCACCGGATGCCGCCGGCGCGGCGGTCGGCGGTTCGCAACCCATAGCCGGGCGCCCCCGCACGACACGGCCCGGTCATGGGCGCACACGTGCGGATCGCGGTGATCACCACACCGGGCGACGTGACCGCGTCTACCGTGCGGCGGCCACGACCTCGGCGAGCCGAAGGGCGATGGCCGTGGCCAGCTCGCTGGTGGGCGCCTCGACCATGACCCGCACGAGCTGCTCCGTGCCCGACGGGCGCAGCAGCACCCTGCCGGTCTCACCGAGCTCGGCCTCGGCGGCCGCCACGGCCGCACGCACGGCGGCCGACTCCGCAACGGCCGCCTTGTCCACGACGACCACGTTGTGCAGCACCTGGGGCAGCGCCGTGACGATGGAGGCCAGCTCCGCCAGAGACGAGCCGGTGACGGCCATGCGCGCCATCAGCCGCAGCGCCGTCAGCAGGCCGTCGCCCGTGGTGGAGTGGTGCGGCAGCACGACGTGCCCGGACTGCTCGCCACCCAGGCTGAACCCGTGCGCCCGCAGCTCCTCGAGCACGTACCGGTCGCCGACCTGCGTGGTGCGCATCGCGATGCCGGCTTCGCGCATCGCCAGGTGCAGGCCCAGGTTGCTCATGACCGTGGCGACGACCGTGTCGTCGACCAGCTCGCCGGCGTCGCGCATGGCCACGGCGAGCACGGCCATGATCTGGTCGCCGTCGACCACCGCGCCCGACGCGTCGACGGCCAGGCAGCGATCGGCGTCTCCGTCGTGGGCCACGCCCAGGTCGGCACCGTGCTCGAGCACCGCGGCCTGGAGCGGGGCCAGGTACGTGGACCCGACCCCGTCGTTGATGTTGAGACCGTCCGGGGCGGCGTTCAACGCGATGACATCGGCGCCGGCCTTGCGGTAGGCCTCCGGCGCGGCGGTGGACGCGGCGCCGTGAGCGCAGTCGACGACCACCCGCAGCCCGGTGAGGGGCACGGGGGTGGCGGCGAGCAGGTGCTCGACGTAGAGCTCGACGGTGTCGGCCCGATCCCGAACCCGGCCGATGCCGGCCCCGGTGGGGCGGGCCGCGGAGGCGTCGATCCCGTCCTCGACCGCGTGTTCCAGCGCATCCGGGAGCTTGTGCCCGCCGGCGGCGAAGAGCTTGATGCCGTTGTCCGGCATCGCGTTGTGGGAGGCGGAGATCATCACTCCCAGGTCGGCGTCGAGCGCACCCACCAGGAACGCGACGGCCGGGGTCGGCACCACTCCGACCCGGATGGCATCCGCGCCGGCCGAGGTGAGACCGGCGACCACGGCGGCTTCGAGCATCTCACCGCTGGCTCGGGGATCGCGGCCGACCACCGCGACCGGTCGGTGCGACCGGTCGCGTTCGCCGAGCACCCGCGCGGCGGACGCGGACAGCGCGACGGCGAGCTCCGCGGTGAGGAGCTCGCCGTTGGCCAGACCGCGAACGCCGTCGGTGCCGAAGAGACGTCGCCCGCGCAAGAGATCAGCGCTTGCTGTACTGGGGGGCCTTGCGGGCCTTCTTCAGGCCGTACTTCTTGCGCTCGATGACGCGCGGGTCACGCGTCAGGAAGCCGGCCTTCTTGAGCGGCGGGCGGTCGTCGGGCTCGGCTTCGATCAGAGCGCGGGCGATCGCCAGACGCAGGGCGCCCGCCTGGCCCGAGATGCCGCCACCGTGCAGGTTGGCGAAGATGTCGAACCGCTCGGTCTTCTCCAGCAGGACCAGCGGCTCGCGGATGAGCTGCTGGTGGAGCTTGTTGGGGAAGTACATCTCGAGCGACTTGCCGTTGAGCGTGAACTCGCCGCTGCCCGGCATCAGGCGGACCCGGACGACGGCCTCCTTGCGGCGGCCGACCGTCTGGATGGGGCGGTCGGAGAAGACCGCGGCGACGGCCGCGATGGCGTCGATCTCGACGTCGCCCACGGCATCGTCGTCGGCCATCGTCTCGTCGGCCACGTTCTCGTCGGCCATCGTCTCGTCGGCCACGTTCTCGTCGGCCATCGTCTCGTCGGCCACGCTCTCGTCGGCCACGCTCTCGTCGGCCATCGTCTCGGCGGCGGGCGCGTCGTCGGCGGCGGCCTCGAGCCCGGTGGCCTCGGCCTGGATCGGGGCCTCCTCGACGGCCTCGACCTCGGGCTGCTCGGGGGTGCTCACGGGCTGTCCTTCTTCCACAGAATCGGTGCCGGTCGGCTCACTCACTGAGCAACCTGGGTGATCTCGAACGCGGCCGGCTTCTGCGCGGCGTGCGGGTGTTGCGGGCCGGCGTAGACCTTGAGCTTCTTGCTCATGGCGCGGCCGAGCTTGTTCTTCGGGAGCATGCCGGTGATGGCCTTCTCGACGAGGCGATCCGGGTGCTTCTCGATCATCTCGCCGACCGAGCGCTTGCGCAGGCCGCCCGGGTAGCCGGAGTGCCGGTACACGAACTTGTCGGTGAGCTTGTTGCCCGTCACCGCGATCTTCTCGGCGTTGATGATCACCACGAAGTCACCGGTGTCCATGTGCGGGGCGAAGATCGGCTTGTGCTTGCCGCGCAGCAGCGTGGCGGCATGGGTGGCGAGGCGGCCGAGCACCACATCCGTAGCGTCGATCACGTGCCAGGCGCGCTGGATATCGCCGGGCTTCGGGCTGTACGTGGGCACGGACCTACCTCGTCACTGTCGTGTGCTCGCCGGGCGCTCTCATGCGCCCGGGGAACGTTTCCTCTGGTGCGGCTGGTGCGGAGGGCTCCGCCACGGGCCCGCGTCAACACTGGCCCACGACAATCCCGATGGGGGGTTTCCACCCGCCGCACTATCGAAGAACGAGGGTACCCGCCGCTCCGGAGCAGGGTCAAAACGCCCCCTCCTACCTTCGGGCATCCTCGCCTCCCGGGCCGCTGCCGCTACCGCCAACGGGCTGCGTTGGCCCGCTCGACCTGCTGGTAGCCGTCGTTCGCAGCGCCCAGCGCCACCCCGATCTGGGCCAGCACCGCGGCGATGTCGGCGGCGGCGGTGTCCCACTGCCGCTGCTTGACCTGGTACTCCGCGGCCGCCTGTCCCTGCCAGGTGGCGACCATGGGCGCCAGGAACCGCCTGAGGTCCTCCAGCTGCCCGGTGATGCGGGACGCGGTGGTGGCGACATCGCTCTGGGCCGCGCCCAGCGCGCCGAAGGTGACCTTGATCTCGGATGTGGACATCGTGGCCTCCTCAGCCCAGTGCCGCGGTGATCGAGGACATGCGCGCGGCCTGCGCGTCCTCCTGCTGCTGGTAGGTGATGCGGGAGCCCTGGATGGACTCGCCGATGGCCCGCAGCGCCTCGTTGAGCCCCTTCGCATCGGTGTCCCACCGCACCATCAGCGCGGTGAACGCCGCCGACGCATTGCCGCTCCACGCGCCGGCAAGCGGCCCGAGCTTCCCCCGCAGCGCCGCCAGCTCGGCCTGCACCGCCGCGTTCACGGACAGGACGTGCTGCCCGGCCCGCGCCATCTCCTCCGTCGTCGTGCCGAACCCGTCGATCCCGGCCATCCGGTTCACCCCTTGCCGATCGTCGTGTGGAACGTTGCCCGTGGACGGTGACACCCGGGACCCGCCCGCCGTGGCGTTTCGGACCGACGGTTTGCAGGTGCGAACGCCGCTCACGCCCGGCGCACCGAGCCGACCACCGCCGCGCAGGCGGCGCGCACCGCCTGCTCGCCCGCCGGGGTGTGCCGGCAGCCCACCGACAGCTGAGAATCCCCGTCGAGCACGACGAACCAGTCGACCAGCGCCGTGCCGTCGCGTTGCCGGTAGCCGGTGACCGCACGGCCGGCCACCCGGGCGGGGGCGTAGCCCGAGAGGGCCGAACCTGCGGCGAGCGCCGCGTCGTAGGTGGCCCGCAGCTCGGCGCGGGCCCGCTCCGGCTCGGCCGCGGTGTCGTAGCCGAGGGGGGTGCGCTCGACGGCGATGAGGTCGCTGCCCTCCGGCGTGGCGACCGGCGTGAGGAGGCTGCGCCGACGCTCGGGAAGCCCTCCGCTGTGCTCCCAACCGGCCGGCACGTCGAACCGGTAGCCGTACTGCACCAGCACGCCGACCGGGACGGCCACGGCCGCGGCGTCCGCGCCGGGCGGTGGCAGGACCGAGCCCGCGGCCAGCAGCGCGGCCGCCGTCGCGGCCGCGGCGAGCACACCCCCGGCGGCCCGGACCGCGGTTCGGTGCGGCGGCGGTGCGGGCAGCCACCGGGCGGGCGGCGCCGGTGCCGTGGCGGTGCGCGATCGGGCCCGGCCCACCGCGTCCTCCGCCACGGGGGAGGCACCGCCGGGCGCGGGTCGGCGGCCCGCGGGCCGGTTCGCGATCGGGAACGCCAGTGCCCCCAGGACGGCCGCGGCATCAGGGCGCCGCGCGACCTCGACGTCCGGAATCCCCACCTCGTCGAGCAGCTCCGCGAGCAGCGGCGACCGGGCCACCCCACCGATGAGCAGCACCGGCGCGGCGCCGGCCGCGTGCACGGCCGACACGAGTTCCACGACCCGGCCCAGCAGCGGGGCGAGCGCGGCCCGGAGCCGCCCGGCGTCGACCTCGCCGGCGACGGGTTGCAGCGACAGCGCCTCCCGCACCTGACGGGCACGCTCCACGTCCCCGCCGACCAGCGGCGCGACGGCCGCGTCCAGCGCGGCGCCGCCCACCGGGGACCGGCGGTGGAGGATCACCCGCCCGCCGTGCACCAGCGTGACGGCCGTGCCGGAGCGGCCCGCGTCCACCACGATCCGCCGGATGCGGCCCGCGGCCGCCACCGGCGCCGGCACCGGGTGGCCCGGCCACGCAGCGACGCACCCGGCCGGCCACTCCGCGGGATGCACCAGCACCGCGTCGACCGGCGCCGGTCCGACGACCGCCGCGAGCAGCCCGAGCAGATCCTCCGGGCCGTGCAGGACCCCGCCCGGCAGCTCGGCGAGCAGCTCGGGCTCCCCACCGGTGCGCGCGAGCCTGACCGTCGGCCCCCCGACCTGGATGGCGACCCGCACCGGCTCCCCCGACGAGATCACGGCTCCGCCTCCGCTGGGACGACCACGCCGGTGGTGCTCACCCCGGCTCGTCCTGCTCCCCCTCGGGCGGCAGCCACGCCAGCTGCACCCGCCGCGCCCCACGCCTGCGGTCGACGAAGGTGCCCCGACCCGGGGGCTGCGGTGACGGCCTGACCGCCTCGATGAGCGGGCCCTCGTCGGCACTGCCGTTCATCACGAGGCCCGGCGTGGCCAGCTCGTGCAGCCTCCCGAGCAGGGGATCGAACATCGCGCGGCCCGAGCCCCCGCTGCGCCGCGCCAGCACGACGTGCAGACCCACGTCCTTGGCCTGCGGCAGGAACTCCACCAGCGCCAGCAGCGGATGCACCGCGGCGCCGCCGGTGACCACCAGGTCGTAGTCGTCCACCAGCACGAACACCTCCGGTCCTGTCCACCAGCTCCGCTCGCGCAGTGCGCGCGGCGTGACATCGGGGCCGGGCAGCCTGCTGCGCAGCGACGCGGCGATCCGGCCGGCCGCGGCAGCGGTGTCCTCGGGCGTGCTGGAGTGGCCGATCAGGTGCGAATCCGGCACGAACCCGAGCAGCCCCCGCCGGTGGTCGATGACCACGACGCGCGCCTGCTCGCGCGAGTAGCGCTCGACGACCCCTCGGGCCACCAGCCGGAGCAGGTTGGTCTTGCCGCTCTCCGCATCGGCGAAGCACAGCAGGTGCGGTTCGGCACCCGGGTCGATCACGACGCGCGCGAGCCGCTCCTCGTCGACCCCGATCGGGATGCCCGGCTCGCCCGGTGGCAGCTCGGAGAGCTCGATCCGCGCCGGCAACAGGCGCACGGGCGCGAACCGCGGCCCGGCCCACGCCGCCGCGATGCGTGCCGCGAGCGCGCCGGCGTCGGAGGCCCCGGACGTCAGCCGCGGCGCGGCCACGACGGTGGCGGCACCGTCGGCCGCCAGGCCGTGGCCGGGCCGGACGGGCACGTCGGCGGCCCGGCGCCGGTCGACCTCCGATTCCGCGGGCTCACCCAGCCGCAGCTCGATGCGGCCGCCCAGCAGGTCCTTGACGGCGGGCCGCAGCTCGGTCCACCGGGTGGCCGAGACGGCGAGGTGCAGCCCGTAGGACAGGCCCTGTGCGGCCAGCGGCAGCAGACGTGCCTCCAGGTCGTCGAACTCGCTGCGCAGCGTCAGGTACCCGTCCAGGACCAGCAGCAGGTCGGTGGCGGGTTCCTCGGCGAACTCGCCGGCGGCACGGCGGGCGCGGAACGCATCGACGGACGCGAGACCCGCCTCGCGGAACAGCCGCTCCCGGCGCGCGAGCGCCGCCGACACCTCCGCGACCACCCGCCGGACCAGATCGCCCTGCTGCCGATCGGCCACCGTGCCCACGTGGGGCAGCCCGGCCAGTGGCCCGAGCGCGCCGCCACCGAAATCGAGCACGTGCACGCCGAGCTGATCGGGCGTGTGGGTGAGCGCAAGGCTCAGCACCGCGGAGGCGAGCGCCGTCGACTTGCCGGACCGCGGCCCGCCCACCACCACCAGATGCCCGCACGCGCCGGCCAGATCGATCACCAGCGGATCCCGCCGCTGCTGGTAGGGCCGGTCGACCAGCCCGATGGCGGCGCTCAGGGTGCCGGCGGGCGCGGCTGACGCCGCGAGCCCGCGCCCGTCGACCGGCCCTACCGGGCCGAGCACCGCGTCGAGGGGCGGCGGGGTGTCCAGGGGCGGCAGCCACACGCGGTGCGCGGCCGGGCCCTGCCCGACGAGGGCTGCTATCACCGTGTCGATCACGGCCGGGCCGCCGGCGGGATCGTGTCGCCGCGGCGGTCCCGGATCCGGCGGGCCGGTCACGGGCACCGGGCCGGCACGGAACGGGTAGGCCCGCGGCCGGGGGGCCGCCGGAACCGGGCCGCCCGCCGCGCCCGGCTGCGGGCCCGACACGTAGGCCGCCCGGAACCGCACCAGCTCGTCGGTGCCCGTCGCGAGGAACGCCGATCCGGGCGCGGGCGGCAGCTGGTGGGCATCGGGTACACCGAGCACCGCCCGCGACTCGGACGCGGAGAACGTGCGCAGCGCGATGCGGTAGGACAGGTGCGACTCCAACCCGCGCAGCCGCCCCTCGTCGAGCCGTTGGGAGGCGAGCAGCAGGTGCAGCCCCAACGAGCGGCCGAGGCGGCCGATCTGAGCGAGCAGGTCGATCAGCTCGGGGCGTTGCGACAGCAGCTCGGAGAACTCGTCGACCACCACGAACAGCGCCGGGAGCGGGGCGAGCGGCGCTCCAGCCCGCCGTGCCGCCGCGTACTCGGTGACGCCGCTGAGGTTGCCCGCTGCCCGCAGGATCTCCTGTCGCCGCGTGATCTCCCCCGCCAGCGCGTCGGCCATCCGGTCGACCAGCGTGAGCTCGTCGGCCAGATTGGTGATCACCGCCGCCACGTGGGGCAGCCCGGCGAGGCCGAGGAACGTCGC
>JBBQEF010000217.1:0-10044 GCA_038320445.1 Mycobacteriales bacterium | reverse complement strand
GGCGCGGGCACGTCTGCGGCGCTGGCGGACCCGCTCGTGCTGCTGATCGCGGTCGGTGTCGGGGTGTTGTCGAGCGTGGTGCCCTACGTGATCGACCAGGTGGTGCTGCGCCGGCTCGGTCAGGCCCGGTTCGCGGTCCTCCTCGCGCTGCTGCCGGCCACCGCCACGATCGTCGGGTTCGCGGGGTTGGGGCAGGTCCCGGGGGTGGGGGAGGCGATCGGGACGGCGGCCGTCGTCGCGGCCGTCGCGCTGCGGTCGCGGGACGGTGATGTCACGGAGACCGTGGGCTGACCGTGATGACATCACGGAGAGTTATGCACGAATTCTCACGCTCGGTAATTGATTTGGCCCGGGTCGAGTGCCGGAACGGCAGGCGGGTGAATCGTGTTCCGTGGGGTCCATCGACCGTTCACCGCACGGTGAGAGGCTGAGCCTCCTCGCCGGTCCCGCTCCCGCCCGCCGCGCCGCCGTCGCGCCCGCGCGACCGGGGGCATGCCGTCACCCGCGCCGCGGCGACGCAGCTGTCCGCCGCCGCGGCGGAGGCGCGAGTGCCCCGGCGCGGTGGGGCCCGCCCCGAGACCAGGCGCGCGCGTCACAACAAAATCGAGCCGGAGTTGCCCAAACGTGACCGAAACGCGATGACTTAATCGATCCAGTGTGCTTGGCACCACACCGGGTGGGCACATACGTTGTCCGTCACAACATTTACCCGCCGCCGGCGGGGTCCCCGACGATGTGGAAGGACACCTCAATGCGTCTCAGGAAGACTGCGCTGGCGGCCGCGGGGCTGGGCGTCGCGCTCACCCTCGCCGCCTGCGGTCAGAACGCCGCGGCTCCCAGCACCAGCGGCGGAGCCAGTGCCGCGGCACCGGCGACCGGAGCGAAGGTCGGCGTCATCCTCCCGGAGACGGCCAGCTCGGCCCGCTGGGAGGGCTTCGACAAGCCGCTGCTGACGAAGGCCATGGCCGACGCCGGCCTGCAGGCCGACATCCAGAACGCCCAGGGCGACGAGCAGAAGTTCGCCACCCTCGCCGACGGCATGATCGCCAGCGGCGTGAAGGTGCTGGTCATCGCCTCGATCAGCAGCGAGTCGGGCGCTGCCGTTGCGGCGAAGGCCAAGGCCCAGGGCATCCCGGTCATCGACTACGACCGCCTCAACCTCGGCGGCACGAGCGACTACTACGTGTCGTTCGACAACGTGAAGGTCGGTGCGCTGCAGGGCCAGGGCCTCGCCGACGCGCTCAAGGCCAAGGCGGGCGCGCAGGTGATCCAGATCGAGGGCGCGCCCACCGACAACAACGCCACGCTGTTCTACAACGGCCAGCAGACCGTGCTGAAGCCGCTGTTCGACGCCGGCACCCTCAAGCTCGTCGAGATGCAGGCCATCCCCAAGTGGGACAACCAGGTCGGCGGCACGACGTTCGAGCAGATCCTCACCAAGAACGGCGGCAAGGTCGACGGCGTCGCGGCGGCGAACGACGGCCTCGCGGGCGCGATCATCACCGTCCTGACCAAGAACGGCCTCAACGGCAAGGTGCCGGTGACCGGCCAGGACGCCACCCCGGACGGCCTGCAGGCCGTCCTTCGCGGTGACCAGTACATGACGGTGTTCAAGGAGATCAAGCTGGAGGCCGACGCCACCGCCAAGCTCACCGCCGACCTGGCCAAGGGTGACACCGCCGCTGCCGACTCCGTCGCCACCGCGACCTCGCAGGACCCGAAGGGCAACCGCACCGTCAAGTCGGTGCTGCTGACGCCGGTCCTGATCACCAAGGACAACGTCAAGACCGTCGTCGACTCCGGTCAGGTCAAGGCCTCGGAGATCTGCGTCGCCGCCACCCAGTCGGTCTGCGACCAGCTCGGCGTCAAGTAGCCGACCGACCCGACGCGAGTGCGGAGGTGGCGTCTGCCACCTCCGCACCCGCGGGCACGGAGGTGCCCCTGTGAGTGAACCGATCCTGCAGCTACGCGGGGTGAACAAGAGCTTCGGCGCCATCCAGGTGTTGCACGACGTGGACCTCACGGTGCGGGCCGGCGAGGTCACCGCGCTCGTCGGCGACAACGGAGCCGGCAAGTCCACGCTGGTCAAGTGCGTGGCCGGCATCCACCCGATCGACAGCGGCGAAATACTGTTCGACGGAGTTCCGGTGACGCTCAACGCGCCCACCGACGCGGCGAAGCTCGGCATCGAGGTCGTGTACCAGGACCTCGCGCTCGCCGACAACCTCGACATCGTCCAGAACATGTTCCTCGGCCGCGAGCGCGGGCGCTCGTGGCTGCTCGACGAGGCCGACATGGAGCAGGCCGCGCGGCGCACCCTCGCCTCGCTGTCGGTGCGCACCGTCACCTCGGTGCGGATGCCCGTCGCCGCCCTGTCCGGCGGCCAGCGCCAGACCGTCGCGATCGCCAAGGCCGTGCTGTGGGACTCCAAGGTCGTGCTGCTCGACGAGCCGACGGCCGCGCTCGGCGTCGCCCAGACCCGCCAGGTGCTCGACCTCATCCGCCGCCTGGCCGAGCAGGGCCTGGGCGTGGTGCTGATCAGCCACAACATGGCCGACGTGTTCGAGGTGTCGGACCGCATCGCCACCCTGTACCTCGGGCGCATGGTCGCCCAGGTTCCGACGAAGGACCTGACCCACGGCCAGGCCGTGGAACTGATCACCGCGGGCCGCTCGGGTGAGCTGGGCCTGCAACGACCCGAGAGTGTGACGATCTGATGGCCACTCCGACCGACGACAAGGAAGCCGGGACCACCGCCGCCGACCGCGCTGCTCCCGCGTCCCCACGCTCGGCCGACTTCGGCATCGACACCACCGCCAAGTCGACGAGCGAGGCGATCCGCGCCTACTTCAGCAACCTGCGCAACGGCGACCTCGGCTCGCTGCCCGCGCTGCTCGGGCTGCTGGCCCTGTTCGTGCTGTTCACGCTGCTGGCGAGCGACACGTTCCCGAGCCTGATCAACCTGGCCAACCTGCTCCAGCAGGGCGCCGGCCAGACGATCATCGCGATGGGCCTGGTGTTCGTCCTGCTCACCGGCGAGATCGACCTCGCTGCCGGCACCGCGTCCGGCCTGTGCGCCGCGGTCATGGCCCTGCACCTCGTGTCCAACGGGAACCTGCTCGGCGGGATGGGCACCCTGGTCTTCGTGCTGTTCGCGGTGATCGTGGCGGCCGCGATCGTGCTGGCGGTCCTCCTGCGGATCTGGGCGGGTGCCGCCTTCGCGGCGGTCGGCCTGGTGCTGCTGGTGGTCGGCTTCCCGCCGAACCCGTGGCTGGAGATGCTGCTGGCCGTCTGTGTCGGCGTCGTCATCGGCTGCCTCACCGGGTTCCTCGTGGCGAAGGTCGGCATGCCGTCGTTCGTCGTGACGCTCGCACTGTTCATCGCCTGGCAGGGCGTCATCCTGCAGCTGATCGGCAACGGCGGCACGCTCGGCCTGCGCGACCCCGTGATCAACGCCGTGGCGAACGGCAACCTCTCGACGCTCGGCAGCTGGATCCTGTTCGTCGTCGGCGCGGGCGGGTACGCAGCGGTGCTGCTGAACCGGCAGTTCTCGCGGCGCAAGCTGGGACTCGTGGCCCAGCCCACGGGGCTGGTACTGATCAAGATCGCCGCGGTGGTCGTGCTGGCCGCGATCGCCACCTACCTGCTGACGGTCAACCGCAGCCAGAGCACCCTCGTGGTGATCTCCGGCGTGCCCTACGTGGTGCCGCTCGTGCTGGTACTGCTCGTGGCGGGCACGTTCCTGCTCGACCGCACCCGCTTCGGCCGCCACGTCTACGCGGTCGGTGGCAACCGGGAGGCCGCGCGTCGCGCCGGGATCGACGTGGTGAACATCCGTGCCACCGTGTTCGTGGTCTCGTCCTCGCTCGCGGCGATCGGTGCGATCGTCTACTCCTCGAAGGTCGGCTCCGTCTCGCCCGACGCCGGTGGCGGCAACGTGCTGCTGTTCGCCGTCGGCGGCGCGGTGATCGGCGGCACATCGCTGTTCGGCGGTCGCGGGCGCATCAGCAATGCCGTGATCGGTGGTGCCGTTCTGGCCACCGTGAACAACGGGCTCGGCCTGCTCGGCCAGCCGGCGTCGGTCGTGTTCCTCGTCAACGGCATCGTCTTGCTCCTCGCCGCGGGCGTGGACGTGCTGTCCCGGCGTCGATCGGCCGTCTCGGTCAGGTGAGCCGTACCTGGGGGGGAGACGGCGCGGGACCGGCCACCACCTCGGGAGCACGCCCGGACGAGGCCCGCCGGCACAACCGCGCGGCACTGTTGCGCAGGCTGCACGTCGACGGCCCGTGCACGCGGGCGACGCTGGCCACCGAACTGGGCCTCAACCGCAGCACGATCAAGTCGGTGGTGGACGGGCTGGCCGAGTCCGGCGTCGTCACCGAGGCCGTCCCGGCGCTGCGCAACGGCGCCGGGCGGCCGTCCCTGATGGTGCTGCCCTCGCCGGAGGCCGCGGTCGTGCTGGCCGTCGACGTCCGGGTGGAACAGGTCGCGATGTCGATGGTCGGCATCGGTGGACAGGTGCTCGGGCGGCACAGCTGGAACCTGCACAGCCGCACCCGCACTCCGGGTGAGGTGATCACGCACGTCGCCGAGTCGGCGCAGCTGCTCTCGGACGAGCTCGCCGTCTCGCCGCAGGGGATCGGGGTGTCGGTGCCCGGTGTCGTCCGCCGTGACGACGGCTGGGTGCACGAGGCCCCCAACCTGGGCTGGCGCGACGTCGCGCTCGGCACCCGCCTGGCCTCGGTGCTGAGGATGCCGGCGCAGGTGGCCAACGACGCCGAGTTGGGCGCGCTCGCCGAGCACGTCCGCGGGGTGGCACGCGGCGTCACCGACCTCGTGTACATCTCGGCCGACAAGGGCGTCGGAGGCGGCGTGATCTCCGACGGCCGGCCGCTGCGCGGCACCCGCGGGTACGTCGGCGAGCTCGGGCACCTCGTCGTCCGTCCCGGTGGACGGCACTGCTACTGCGGGTCCCGGGGGTGCTGGGAGACCGAGGTGGGGGAGGCGGCGGTGTGCCGTGCCCTCGGGCTGGCCGACTCGGCCCCGCACGGTGTGGTGGTGGCCGAGCTGCGCTCGCTGGCGACCGCTCCGCTCCCCGGACCGCTCGACGAGTTCGCGGAGTGGCTGGCCACCGGGCTCGTCACCGTCGTGAACATGATGGCGCCTGAGCTCGTGGTGCTGGGCGACCTGTTCACCGCACTGCCGCCCGCCGTCGTCGCCCACGTCCGCGGGCAGGTGCACGAGCGCAGCCTGGTGAGTCGGGCCGTCGGTGGTACCCGGATCGAGATCAGCCCGCTCGGCCGCGACGCCAAGCTGGTGGGCGCGGCCGAGCTCGCGTTCGAGCCGGTGCTGGGCGCGGTCTGACGGCGCCACCACGCCGGTCCGGTGTGGCCGGCTGCCACGGGCGCGGGTGGCATCCCCCGACCGTGATGGAATGCATCCGTGGACCTCGGGATAGCGGGACGGCGGGCGGCGGTGGCCGCGGCCAGCCGCGGGCTGGGCTTCGCGAGCGCGGCGGCGCTGGCGGCGGAGGGCGTGCAGGTCACGATCTGCGGCTCCGACGAGGAGCGCGCGAGGGAGGCCGCCGGGAGGATCGGTGCCGCGTACGTCGTCGCCGACCTGAGCCGCCCGGAGGAGGCCACGCGGTTCGTCGAGACGGCGGGCCCGCTCGACATCCTCGTCACCAACGGTCCCGGGCCCGCGCCGGGCACCGCGGTCGGCACACCCGCCGACGCCTACCCCGCGGCGCTCGACCGGAGCCTGCTCTCCGTCGTCCACATGTGCCTCGCCGCCGTACCCGCCATGCGCGCGGCCGGGTGGGGGCGGATCGTCGCGATCACGTCGCTGGGAGTGCGCCAGCCGTACGCGAACCTCGTGCTCTCCAACACCGCGCGGGCGGGGGCCACCGGCTTCCTGCGCACGCTCTCCAGCGAGGTGGCGGCCGACGGTGTCACCGTCAACTCGGTGCTGCCGGGCTTCCACGCCACCGACCGCGTGCGCAGCACGTTCGGCGAGGCGGGGCCGCCGCTCGACACCGTCCCGGCCCGCCGGATCGGCGCGGCGGCCGACTTCGGTGCCGTGGTCGCGTTCCTGTGCTCGGAGCAGGCCGGCTATCTGACCGGAACGGCAGTGCCGGTCGACGGCGGCGCGTACCAGGCGCTGCTCTGAGGTACCGTCGCCGTTGACCCGCGGGAGCCCACGATCCGAGGCTGAGAGGGCGGCAGGCCGGCCGTCGACCGTTCGAACCTGACCCGGTTAGCACCGGCGTAGGGAGGAATGGCGTGACCGCGCCGACCGATACCACGATGCCTGATACCGCTGCGCCTCCGGTCGAGGAGCACCGCCCATGACCGCGGTGTCCCGACGGTCCGTCCTCGCCGCCCTCGCGGCGGTCCCCGTGCTGGCGGCGTGCGGCGGCGGGGGCGGGACGACCCGGACCGTCCGCATCGCACTGGACTGGACGCCCAACACGAACCACACCGGCCTCTTCGTGGCGCAGCAGCAGGGCTGGTTCACCGCGGCGGGGCTGGACGTGCAGTTCCTGCCCTACACCGACACCTCGCCCGACACCCTCGTGTCGTCCGGCTCGGCGGAGTTCGGCATCTCGTTCCAGGACTCGTTCACCTACTCCAAGGCCGCCGGTGCCGACATCACGTCGGTCATGGCGGTGCTCCAGCACTGGGGCTCGGAGATCGGCATCAGGGCGGGGCGGCCCGACATCCGCTCGCCGAAGGACCTCGACGGCAAGGTCTTCGGCGGCTTCGGCGGTCCGGGCGAGCAGTCGAAGATGGCGGCCGTGATCAAGGGCGCCGGCGGGAAGGGCACGTTCAGCACCGTCGTGCTGGGCACGTCGGCATACGAGGCGCTGTACTCGGGAAAGGTCGACTTCACCGAGCCGTTCGTCGCGTGGGAGGGCATCGAGGCGCAGCTGCGCGGCGAGCCCCTGACGACCTTCGCCTACACCGAGTACGGCTTCCCCGACGCCTACGCCGTCCTGCTGATCGGCAACTCGCCCTGGCTGGCGGCGCACCCGGACCAGGCCGCCGCGTTCGTGCAGGCCGCTCAGCGCGGCTACCAGCTCGGCGCCGACGACCCGGGCCGCGCAGCACAGCTGCTGATGGACGCCAACCCGGGCACGTTCACCGAGCCCGTGCTGGTCACCCGCAGCCAGGACATGCTCGCGTCGAGGTATCTCAAGGACCAGACCGGGAAGGTGGGCCGGCAGACGGCGGCGACCTGGGGCGGCTACTCCGGGTTCGTGTTCGACTCCGGCACCCTCGTCGGACCCGACGCGACGCCGCTGGCGGCCCGCCCGGAGTTCGCGACCTGGTTCACCAACCGCTACCTGGTGACATGAGCGCCCCGACTCGCACGCTTCGGGACCCCGACTCGCGCGCAGCGGGACCCCGACCCGCGCGCACGCGGGGCCCGACTCGCGGGCGGGTGGTGCCGCCGCTCGTGGTCGTGGCCATCGGGCTCGCTGCGTGGCAGTGGTACGTCGTGGCGTACGACGTCCGACCGCAGGTGCTGCCCTCCCCGCTGCGGGTGACGGAGCAGGGCTGGGCCTACCGGGGGCAGCTCTGGACCAACACGCTCCCGACCCTTCAGGTCACGGTCGTCGGGTTCACCGTGTCGCTGGCGCTCGGGTGGGCGCTGGCGGTGGCCGTCGACTTCTCGCCCTGGCTGAAGCGGGCACTGACACCGCTGCTGGTGGCCTCGCAGGCGTTGCCGATCACCGCCGTCGCGCCGCTGCTGATCATCTGGTTCGGGTTCGGGCTGCTGCCCAAGGTCGTCGTGATCGCGCTGGTCACGTTCTTCCCGATCGCCGTCGGGCTGATCGAGGGGTTCGCCGCCACCGACCGCCAGGCCACCGACCTGCTGCGCAGCATGGGCGCGTCGCGCTGGCAGCAGTTCCGCCACGTGCGGGTGCCGGGCGCGCTGCCGCGCTTCTTCACGGCGCTGCGGATCGGCATCACCTACGCCGTCACCGGGGCGATCTTCGCCGAGTACGTGGGCGCCACGGCCGGGCTCGGGATCTTCATGAACCTCCAGAAGAACTCGTTCCGCACCGACCTCGTGCTGGCCGCGGTGGTCGTCACCGCAACGCTGTCGGTGGTGCTGTTCGCGCTCACCTACGCCGTCGAGCGCCTCGTGATCCCGTGGAACGCCGCTGGCTGAGACGACCATTCGCCGGCCGGGTGCGCATTCCGGTTGCCGGGACCCCGGCTCGCGAAATCAGGCGGCCACGGAGGCGGTGAGACCGAATCGTTCAGGACTGTGCACGTTGTCGAGGTCCTCGGTGATCGCGACGGTGTCGGGATGATCACGGCCGAGCAGCGTCGCCGAATCGGCGAGGGCCCGCTCGAACATCGCGATCGCATCCTGCGGCCGGTCGAGGTGGGCGTAGCAGGCCGCCACCCCCGTACGCAGCGCGATGGTGTGGGTGTGCCGCGGCCCGAGCGCCTGCTCGGCGTCGTTGAGCGCGGCGCGCAGGAGCGTGCCTGCCGACTCCACGTCGCCCGTGGCGGCCCGCGCGAGCGCCATGCCCATCCGCGACGTCAGGGTGTCCGGGTGCATCGGGCCCAGCGTCCGGCGGCGCTCGGCGGTGACGGTGCCGGCGAGCTCCAGAGCGTCGTCGCTGCGGCCGGCCAACCGGTAGGCCGTGGCCAGAGCGTCACCGGCCGTGAGGGTGCGGGGATCCTCCTCGCCGAAGGCGCGGGTCCGTGCCGCGTGGTTCTCGTCGAGCATGCCCAGACCCTGGCGCCAGCGGCCGGCCTGGATGAACGCCACGCCGAGGTTGCCGGCGACGGTGAGGGTGTCGGGATGGGTGGCGCCCAGCCGATCAAGGCACCCGGCGTGTGCCTCCTCGAGAAGCGGGACGGCGAGATCGGGGCGGTCCTCCGCGAGATGGGTGGCGGCCCTGGCGTTGAGCTCGGCGAGGGGCTGGAGCGCCATCTGCTGTGCGACGTCTGCCGCCGACCGCGCCTCGGCCTTGGACCACCACGCCATCCCCGTCACCACCATTCCTGATTGTTCAGCCGAAAAGTACCCCGCCGTACCCCATTCGTCTCTGTTGCTCAGCGCTTCTCACAGTCCGATCAGCGCGAATTCCGCCATTTCTCACGCCCAGTGCTCGGACGATGACCACGGGTGGTGGTTAACCTGGAACCGTGCGGTTGACACGCAGTGCACGCAAGCACGGGATCGGGTCCGAGGATATCCGCGTGGTCCTCGCGGCACCCGTTTGCACGGTTCCGCAGGACGGCACCGTGCTGCACATCGGCCTCACGTCCCGACGGGACCTGATCGAGGTGGTGGTCGTGCCCGGCGAGCCGCTCGTCGTCGTGCACGCGATGCGGCTGCGGCCGGCGAACTTCCACCATCTGCGGGGACTGCACGAACCCGGTCCGGCGTTGTCAGAGCCGGGAGGTGCACCATGTCCGGACAGCCACCGCTCATCACCGATGCCGCCCCGTCCTTCGACGAGGAACAGGCACGCAGGCGCCGCACCTATGTGGTGATCATGCTGGTGCACCTCGTCGGCTTCGCGGTTTCCTACCCGCTCTACCTGTGGCAGCCGTGGGCCGGTGCCGCGATGGTGCTGCTCACCGGGCTGCTGCCGTGGGTCGCAGTGATCATCGCCAACGGTTCGCCCCGGAAGGCCGGCCGGCGGTCCCGACAGTGAGCGGGCGGCACGCACGCGCCTCGCGGGTCGGGGTGCGGGTGCCTCGATCGTCGCGGACGCCGTCGCGGTGATCACGACGCTGCGGTGGGCCGACGCAGAGCGCCGCCTCGCAGGCGGCTGACGGCGGTCAGGCGCCGGCCGAGCTCGCGGAGTCCCCCGCGGCGGTCGTCGGCCCGCTGTCGGGGGTCGTCGTGTCCAGTGGGGTGGTCGTCACCGGCGGGGTCGTGTCGGGCGGTGTCGTGACCGGCGGTGTCGTGACCGGCGGGGTCGTCTCGGGCGGCGTGGTGACCGGGGGTGTGGTGACCGGGGGTGTGGTGACCGGCGGTGTGGTGACCGGCGGTGTGGTGACCGGCGGTGTG
>JBBQEF010000216.1:0-10049 GCA_038320445.1 Mycobacteriales bacterium | reverse complement strand
AGGCTGCGATCGGTGCGCGTCGGCAGGACCCGCCTCATCACCGCCACCGCGATCAACGAGTACATCGCGCTCCTGGAGAAGGAGGCAGCCGCAGACGCTCCATTCGGAGCCGCGTCGTGACCACCCGCCGAAGCCGCGGAGAAGGCGGCCTGCACTGGGACGACGCTCGGGAACGCTGGATAGCCACCGTCACCATCGGCTTCGACGCCCGCGGGAAACGAATCACCCGCAAGGCCAGCGGCACCACCAAGACTGACGCCAAGAACAAGCTCAAGGAGATGCTGAGGGACCACGACGACGGCGTGGCTGTCGCGCCGTCGAACTACACCGTCGCCGAAGCCGTGCGCGACTGGCTCACCTACGGACTGACCAATCTGTCACCTTCGACGGTCGCGACCTACACCACGATCGCCGAGACCCGCATCGTCGCTGCGCTCGGGCGCCGCAAGCTTCGTGATCTGTCGGCCGACGATGTCGACCGCTGGTTGCGAGTGCAGGCCCGGGAGGTCAGCACCCGAACTTTGCGGTTGATGCACTCGATCCTGAACCGCGCGGTCATCCGGGCGATGGCCCGCGACAAGGTCAAGCGCAACGTCGTAGCGTTGTGCACCGTCCCGACCGGGCAGGCCGGGCGCCCGTCCAAATCCCTGACCTGGGAGCAGGCCGAACGACTCGTCGCGGCCGCGAACGGATCACCACTGAACGCCTACATCGTGCTCTCGCTGCTCACCGGCGCCCGCACCGAGGAAGTTCGGGCGCTGCGCTGGGCCGATGTCGATCTCACGGGGCAACCCGATGCGACACCGCCGGCCATCTCCGTCCTGCGCTCGGTCCGCATCGGCAGTGACACCAAGACCCGCACGTCACGCCGCCGGTTCGCCCTGCCGCGGCGCTGCATCGACGCCCTCACCGCGCACCAGGCCCGGCTGAGTCGCACACCGGACCCGAACTCACTCGTGTTCGCCACGTCCGCCGGCACCGAGATGGACGCCCACAACGTCCGCCGCGCCTTCCGCGTTGTCCTGCGCACAGCGGGGCTCGAACCCGAAGCATGGACCCCCCGCGAGCTGCGCCACAGCTTCGTGTCGATCCTGTCCGATTCCGGAGTGCCCATTGAGCAGATCGCCCGGCTCCTCGGCCACAGCGGCACAGCCGTCACCGAGCGCGTCTACCGGCACCAGCTCCGACCGGTGCTCGAGGAAGGCGCCGAGACCATGGACACCCTGTTCCCGACAAGCGACGAGGGATAGACACTCAGCTAGTCACTCAGCAGGCTCCGGGACCCAATTGCGATGATCAAGCAATCACGGACAACCCCCGGCCGTCACCAGGCCTGAGCCAAGTTTCTGCAGGTAGAAAGCTGAAAAGGCGATCCTCCGCTGGGGAGAACCGCCCATTCCAGCCGTCGGGACGACAGGATTTGAACCTGCGACCCCTTGACCCCAAGTCAAGTGCGCTACCAAGCTGCGCCACGTCCCGGCCACCCCCGAGGGGGCTCACCAACCCTACAACACGCGTACCGATGCCCTTCGGCCGGTCGCGGATCCACAAGCTGGGAGAAACACCCACTGCCCGCTGTCGACGTCGACCGCGCCGCGACGGTCTCGTTGGGCCCTCCGGATCGCACCACCGCCGAGGTTCACCCGCCGGTCCACCGGGTGGCGGTCAGGGTTTGCGGCCGCGCTTCTCGCGAACCCGGACCGAGATGCGCACCGGGGAGCCGGTGAACTCGAACTCCTCACGCAGCTTGCGCTCCAGGAACCGCCGGTACCCGGCCTCCAGGAAGCCGCTGCTGAAGAGCACGAACGTCGGCGGGCGGGTGGTGGCCTGGGTGGCGAAGAGGATCTTCGGCTGCTTGCCGCCGCGTACCGGCGGTGGGTTGGACGCGACGATGTCGGCCAGCCAGCCGTTGAGCTTGCCCGTGGGGACGCGCCGGTCCCACGAGTCCAGGGCGGTGCGCAGGGCGGGGGCGATGCGCGCCACCGACCGACCGGTCAGCGCCGAGACGTTGACGCGCTCGGCCCACCGCACGCTGACGAGGTCGCGTTCCAGCTCGCGCTTCATGGCCAGCCGCCGGTCCTCGTCGACGAGGTCCCACTTGTTGAACACGAGCACGAGCGCGCGCCCGGCCTCCTGCACCATCGTGATGACGCGCTGGTCCTGCTCGGCGATCGGCTCGCTCGCGTCGATCAGCACCAGCGCCACCTCGGACGCCTCGATGGCCGCCTGGGTGCGCAGGCTGGCGTAGTACTCCATGCCGCTGGCGGTCTTGACGCGCTTGCGCAGGCCCGCGGTGTCGACGAAGCGCCACACCTCGCCGTCGAGCTCCACCAGTGAGTCGACGGGGTCGACGGTGGTGCCGGCCACGTCGTGCACGACGGATCGCAGCTCGCCCGACACCTTGTTGAGCAGGCTCGACTTGCCCACGTTGGGCTTGCCGATCAGTGCCACGCGCCGCGGCCCTCCTGCTCCGGCGCCGAAGAGGTCGCGAGGGGTCTCGGGCAGCTTCTCCAGGATGACGTCGAGCAGGTCGCCGGAGCCGCGGCCGTGCAGGCCCGACACCGGATACGGCTCGCCGAGCCCGAGGCGCCAGAGAGCCGCGGTGTCGGAGGTGAGCCGGTCGTCGTCGACCTTGGTGGCCACCAGGATCACGGGGATGGTGCCCTTGCGGAGGATCCGCGCGACGGCTTCGTCGGTGGTGGTGGCGCCGACGCTCGCGTCCACCACCAGCATCACGGCGTCGGCGGAGCGGATCGCCATCTCCGCCTGCGCGGCGACGGCGGCCGCCAAGCCGCGGGCATCGGGCTCCCAGCCGCCGGTGTCGACGAGCGTGAAGCGCTTGCCGTTCCACAACGCGTCGTAGGAGACGCGGTCGCGGGTGACGCCGGGGATGTCCTGGACGACCGCCTCGCGGCGCCCGATCAGCCGGTTGACCAGCGTGGACTTGCCCACGTTCGGCCGTCCGACCACGGCGAGCACCGGGGCCGGGGGCAGCACGGCCAAGTCCTCGCCGTCGACGAGGCCACCTTCCTCGTCGACGGCGACGAACTCGCTCGCGTCGAGCCCCAGCTGCGCCATCGCGGCCTGGTCGTCGGGTCCTGCACTCACTGTGTACTCCGTAGATCGTCGAGTTCTCGGACCATCCCGGCCAGTTCGGCCCGGACGGTCTCGGTGGCGGCGGTGAGGCCGGTGCGGCCCCCGCCCGCCGGGATGGTCAATGGCTTTCCCACGAGCACGTCGACGCGCGGGCGCCAGCGTCGCGTCGCACCGTCGGGACGGCGGGTGCCCCGGCACACGACCGGCACCACCACCGCTCCGCCTGCGCGGGCCAGCCACGCCGCGCCGTGCTGGGCGGCCGCGACGTCCCCGGTTCCGCGGGTGCCCTCGGGGAACACCGCGACCAGTCCCCCGGCCTTCAGCACTCCCACGGCCGCGATCAGCGGCCGCCGGTCGGGCTCCCCGCGGCGCACCGCGAGCTGCCCGATCCGCGGCAGCGCCCAGCCGACGACGCCGGTGAACAGCTCCTGCTTCACCAGGAACACCGCGCGGCGCCCCAATAGTCCGAACAGCAGCGGCCCGTCGACCAGCGCGCTGTGGTTGGCCACCAGCACCACCGGGCCGTCGGATGGGATGAGGTCGCGCTGGTGGACACGCAGCCGGAAGAGCGGGACGAACAGCCACGTGCCGACCCAGCGGGCCAGGTCGTGCAGGCGGGGCCACGACCCGATGGGCAGGTCGGCCGTGCTCACCGGACGAGTCCACGTTCCTGGGCGAGACGCAGCAGCTCGGCGAGCACGTCGTCGACCGACAGGTGGTCGGTGTCGAGCACCAGCGCGTCCTTCGCGGCGTGCAGCGGGGAGGTCTTGCGAGAGGAGTCGAGCTGGTCGCGGCGCCGCACATCGGCCAGCACGGCATCGACGTCGCCGCTGCGGCCCGCCTTGCGGTCCTGTGCCCCGCGCCGGGCCGCCCGGATCTCCTCCGAGGCGGTGAGGTACACCTTGAGCGGGGCGTCGGGTACGACCACGCTGCCGATGTCACGGCCCTCCACGACGATGCCGCCGCGGTCCTCGATGCCGTCGGCGATCAACCGCCGCTGGTGCTCCACCAGCGCGGTGCGGACCGCGGGCTGCGCCGACACGGCGCTCACCGCCCCGGTGACCTCGGGTCCGCGGATCTCGGCCTCGACGTCCTCGCCGCCGAGCAGTGCAGCCGGGGCGCTCGGGTCGGTGATCGAGGTCAGCGTGGCCGCGGCCGCCACGGCGACGGCCTCCGCCTCGGCACCGGCGGGGTCGAGCCCGGTGCGCAGCACGGCGAGGGTGACCGCCCGGTACATGGCACCCGTATCGAGGTAGGCGGCGCCGGACTCCCGCGCCAGCCGCCGCGAGACGGTCGACTTCCCGGTGCCCGACGGCCCGTCCATCGCCACGACCCCGCGCAGCCTGCCGGTCACCTCAACAACCCCTCTTCCGGGCCTGCGGCCCCTACCGCCGCGTCAACGGCCGTCGTCCATCATGCCGTGCGAGGTCCGGAGCACGGACATCGGCACGATCCCGGCCTGTCGGGCACCTGGCACACCTCGACGAGCTGCGGCTCGTCGTTGAGGGCGTCACGACGTGGGCGTTCGGGCCGTGGGCCCTACTGCGGCAGGTCCCGCCGCAGCGCGGCCGCGCCCCGCAGGTAGGGGTGGCGCAGTTCGGCGCGGGTGCGGTCGGTCTCGACGTGTGCCAGCAGCCGCACGGTACGCGGCAGGGCACCGGGCACGGCGATCTCTCCGGTACACAGCAGCGGCACGTCGACGAGACCCAGCTGCCGCGCCGCATAGGCGGGGAAGTCGGCCGTCAGGTCCGGGGTGGCGGTGAAGACGATCGAGATGATGTCATCGGCGGTCAGCGCGTTGCGCTCCAGCATGGCTGTGACCAGCTCCGCCGAGCCGCCCAGGATCTCCTCGCGCGTGTCGGCGCCGACCTGGATAGCCCCGCGCACGGCCCGTACCGCCACCGTCACATCCCCACGGACTTGTAGAGCGACCCCACCTCGGCATGGTTGAGCGCCCGGAACTTTCCCGGACGCTGGTTGCCCAGCTTCACCTCGCCGACGGCCGTGCGCACCAGGCGCTGCACCGGGTGCCCGACCTCCTCGAGCAGGCGGCGCACCACGTGCTTGCGGCCCTCATGGATCACGAGCTCCACCATCGAGCGGCCGGCGTGGAAGTCCACCAGCTTGAACGAGTGGACGGCCACGACGCCGTCCTCGAGCTCGACCCCTGCCTTGAGCCGCTTGCCCAGGTCGCGCTGCACCTGGCCCATGACCTCGGCGAAGTAGGTCTTCTCCACCTCGTAGGAAGGGTGCATGAGGCGGTGGCCGAGGTCGCCGTCGTTGGTGAGCAGCAACAGCCCCTCGGTCTCGGCGTCGAGCCGGCCCACATGGAACAGCCGGCTGCGTGCCCCACCGTCGAAGTGCTCGTCCATGATCCCGCGCTCCACGACGAGGTCGCCGACCGTCGGCCGGCCCTGGTCGTCGGACATGGCGGACAGGATCCCGCGCGGCTTGTTCAGGGCGAAGTAGACGAGGTCGTCGCTCAGCACGATCCGGGCACCGTCGACGTGCACGACGGCGGTCTCCGGGTCGACGCGGCGGCCCATCTCCCGGACGATCTTGCCGTCCACGCTGACGCGGCCCGCGGCGATCAGCTCCTCGGCGGCGCGCCGGGACGCGACCCCGGCCTGGGCGAGGACCTTCTGGAGGCGGACGCCGTCGGGGTGGCTGTTCGTATCAGTCATGTGTTCACATTTCATCGATGGCGTCGACATCGGGCAGGAGCGGCGCCAGTGGCGGCAGCTCCTCCACCGACGACAGGCCGAGCCGTTCCAGGAACAGCTCGGTGGTGCAGAACAGCGTGCCCTGCGTGGCGTGGTCGACGCCCACCTCGTACACGAGGCCGCGGGTCAGCAGCGTGCGGAGCACGCCGTCGCAGTTCACCCCGCGCACCGCCGAGACCCGCGCGCGGGTCACCGGCTGCCGGTAGGCCACGACGGCGAGCGTCTCCAGCGCGGCCCTGGTCAGGCGGGCCCGCTGGCCGTCGAGCAGGAGGCGCTCGACGTAGGGCGCGTACGCGTCCCGGGTGTAGAAGCGCCAGCCGCCACCGACCTGCCGCAGGTCGATGCCCCGCTGCGCGGCGGCGTAGCCGGCGGCGAGCCTGCGCAGGGCCTCCCGTACCCGGGCGACCGGCTGGGCCAGGGCGAGCGCCAGCGCCTCGTCCTCGGTGGGGGCGTCGACGACGAGCAGCAGCGCTTCGAGGGCGGCGTCGAGGCGCTCGTCGTCGGCGAGCTCGGCCCCGATCTCGTCGAGGACGGCTTCGGTGGTCAGGGGTTCGGCGCTCACGATGGGGCCCAGCGTACGGTCAGCTCCCCGAACGACTCCGGCTGCTCCAGCTCCACGCTGCGCTCGCGGAACAGCTCGAGCACGGCCAGGAACCGGGCCACCACCTCCAGCGGACCCGCGCAGTCGGCCGTCAGCGTCGCGAACGTGGCGACGCCCAGCTCGGCAAGCCGTTCCCGCAGGATCTGGGCCTGCTCGGCCACCGACACCGTGGGCGCGTGCAGGTGGTCGATCCCGACGGTGGGAGGCGGCGCGGGACGGAACACGGCGGCAGCCAGATCGGCGAACGCCGCCGGGTCGACACCGAGCAGTACCTCGGGCAGCAGCGCCGCGAACCGCTCCTCCAGCGCGACGGACCGCGGGAACCGGCGCATCGCGCCGTTCTCCAGCTCGACGAACAGCCCGGCCACCTGCTTGTAGGCGCGGTACTGGAGCAACCGGGCGAACAGCAGATCGCGGGCCTCCAGGAGAGCGAGGTCCTCGGCGTCCTCGACCTCGGCGTCGGGTAGCAGGCGCGCGGCCTTGAGGTCGAGCAGGGTGGCCGCGATGACGAGGAACTCGGTGGTCTCGTTGAGATCCGCGTCGTCACCGAGCAGCTTCAGGTGCGCGATGAAGTCGTCGGTGACGCTGTGCAGGGCCATCTCGGTGATGTCGAGCTCGTGCTTGCCGATCAGCTGCAGCAGCAGGTCGAACGGGCCTTCGAAGTTGTGCAGCCGGACCTGGAACCGGGGCCGGGTGCCGATCAGCGGTGGGTCGTTCTCGACCAGGGTCACCGGGCAAGGACCTCGCGAGCGGCCAGCCGGTAGGCCTCGGCCCCGTTCGAGTGCGGCGCCCAGGACGTGATCGGCTCGCCGGCCACCGTGGTCTCCGGGAAGCGCACGGTCCGGTTGATCACCGCCTCGAACACCAGGTCGCCGAACGCCTCGATCACGCGCTGGCGCACCTCGCGGGTGTGCAGCGTGCGGGGGTCGAACATCGTGGCCAGGATGCCGAGGATCTTCAGGTCCGGGTTGAGCCGGTCCTGCACCTTCTCGATCGTGTCCATCAGCAGCGCGACGCCGCGAAGGCTGAAGAACTCGCAGGCCAGCGGGATGAGGATCTGGTCGGCGCAGGCCAGTGCGTTGATCGTCAGCAGGCCGAGCGAGGGCTGGCAGTCGATGAGGATCACGTCGTAGCGGTCGAGCACCGGCTTGAGAGCGCGTCCGAGGGCCTGCTCGCGGCCGACCTCGGTGACGAGCTGGACCTCGGCGGCCGACAGGTCGATGTTGCTGGGCAGCAGGTCCAGACCCTCGACGCCGGTCTGCTTGATGACGTCGTCGACCTCGACGCCGCGTTCCATCAGCAGGTTGTAGATCGTGGTGTCGAGCTCGTGGGCCTGCACGCCCAACCCGATCGACAGCGCACCCTGGGGGTCGAAGTCGACGAGCAGGACCCGCCGGCCGTACTCCGCCAGCGCCGCACCCAGGTTGATGGTGGACGTCGTCTTCCCGACGCCGCCCTTCTGGTTCGCGACGGCGATGATCCGCGCGGGACCGTGTTCGGTGAGCGGAGCCGGATCGGGCACCTTCAAGCGGTGTCTCCCCACGGAGGCGGTCTCGGGGACCGGCTCCTCCTCGTCGTGCGGCTCCGGGCGGGGCGCGAAGGGCCGCGGTGTGTCCATGCGGGCTCCGGTCTGTGACGGGCAACCCCCTGACGAGGGCCGACCAGCGCAGACTAGGAGGCACCCGGGCGAGCAGCAACGCGCCCCGCCGTGTCGCTGCCGTCCGATCGGCCGGATGTGGCCGATGATCGCGGGACGTTACCGGCCGGTGGCGCGCAGGCGTACACCGGGGAGTGGCCCGGCATCCAGCGGCACTGACCGCGGACGAGGTTCAGGCCAGGGCTCGGGGGTGGCTCGTGGCATAGACCTCGCGCAGCGTGTCGACCGTGACGTGGGTGTAGATCTGGGTGGTCGTCACGCTCGCGTGGCCCAGCAGCTCCTGCACCACCCGGACGTCGGCGCCGCCGGCGAGCAGGTGGGTGGCGAAACAGTGCCGCAGCGTATGCGGTGAGACGTCCGCGGTCAGCCCGGCCGCATCGGCGGCGGCCCCCAGCACGTGCCAGGCGCTCTGTCGTGACAGCCGGGCCCCGCGGGCGTTGAGCAGCAGCGCGGGCGTTCCCCGTCCCTTCGCCGCGAGGCCGGGGCGCGCCCGGACCAGGTAGGCGTCGACGGCGGCGAGCGCGGGACGGCCCACCGGCACGATCCGGTTCTTCCCACCCTTGCCGCGCAGCAGGACCGTCCGGTGTGCGGCGTCGAGGTCGTCGACGTCCAGGCCTACCGCCTCGGAGATCCGGGCGCCGGTGGAGTAGAGCAGCTCCAGCAGCGCGCGGTCCCGCAGCGCGACCGGCCCGTCCCCGACACAGCCGGCCAGCAGCTGGTCGACGTCGTCGACGCTCAGCGTGCGCGGCAGCCGCGCGGGCAGGGCGGGCGGCACCACCTCGCGGGCGACGTCCTCGGCGACCAGCCCGTCGAGCGCGGCGAAACGGTGCAGCCCGCGCACGGCCGCCAGCGCCCGCGCGGCCGACGAGGCGGCGAGCGGAGGCGCGCCACTGCGCAGCGCGACGACGAACCCGCTCACGTCGGACTCCCGGACGGCGCCGAGGACGTCGATCCCCTGCGCCGTCAGGTGGTCGCGGTAGCGACGCAGGTCGGCGGCGTAGGACCGCAGGGTGTTGACCGCGCTCCCCCGCTCGACGGCGAGATGGTGCAGGAAGGCCTCGACCACTCGCTCGACCCCGCTTACCGCCCCGACATCCACCACCCGGCCATGCTCGCACCACCTCCGCGAGTCGGTACGCAACCGCGCGCGAGTCGGCACGAATCCGCGCGCGAGCCGGTACCAATCCGTGCGCGAGTCTGCGTTCGCGCAAAGCGACCACTCGCGCACGGAAACGTACCGACTCGTGCACCGGATCGTGCCGACTCGCGGGTGGTGGTCAGGACAGGTGGCAGGGCCCCGGCAAGGTCGCGATAAGCGGGCGCTGACCTGCGACGACAGGCGGGTGTAGGTACGAGTGCGGGCACAGGCTCGACGTGATCATGAGGATGTCGAAGTCCCTGATCACGTCTGGAAGCCTGTGCCCGCTCTGTCATCCTTGCCGATCGTCGCTGCGCTGGAACACCTGGAGGCCCCGCCCGATCGGGTGAGCCCTGCGCCGGTCGCGCCGATTGTGGTGTTATCGCTGGTCGAGGCCCTCTCGGCGGTGCCGGATCCGCGTAAGCCGCGCGGGGTCCGCCACGGCGTGTTGGCGGTGTTGCTGCTGGGGGCGTGCGCGGTACTGGCCGGAGCCCGGTCGTTCGTCGCGGTCGCCGAGTACGCCCACGACGCCGGCCGCGGGGTCTTGGACGTGCTGGGTGCGGGCACCGTGGTGCCGCACGAGTCGACCATCCGTCGGGTCCTGCAACAGCTCGACCCGCAGGCGTTGGAGACAGCGTTGCAGACCTGGGCGCTAGCCCAACTCGCCGAACGCATCCCGCAGCCGGGCATCCCTGCTCGTGAGCAGCGGCGTGTATTCGCTCTCGACGGCAAGACTGTTCGGGGCGCCCGTACCCGCGCCACCAGCAGTGACAGCGAGCCGGGCACGGCGCCGCATCTGGTGTCGGTGATTGACCAGGCGACCGGGGCGGTACT
>JBBQEF010000215.1:0-10133 GCA_038320445.1 Mycobacteriales bacterium | reverse complement strand
TGAGCGCACTCGGCGAGCTGCTCGTCGAGGACGCGGAGCAGCCGACCGACCGGTCCCGGCTGGCCGAAGCCGCTGCCGACCTGCTGCCGGAGACCCGAGGAATGGTCGTGCTGCAGTCCGATCTCACCGCGCTCGTATCGGGACGGACCAGCGCCGGGGCCGCCCGGGTGTTGGGTGCGTGCGCGGTCCCCGAGGCCCGCGGCGTCGCCGCCATCTGGCGCTTCACCCCGGCCAGCGTGCGCGGCGCGCTGGATTCCGGCTGGTCGCACCACGAGCTGCACGCCGAGCTGGCCGCGGTGTCCGGGCGTGAGCTGCCTCAGCCGCTGGACTACCTGCTCACCGACGTGGCCCGCCGCCACGGCAGCGTCCGGCTGCGCGGATCGCGCACCTGTCTCACCGGCGCCGAGGCCGAGCTCACGGAGATCATGCACACCCGGTCGCTCGCGTCGTTGCACCTGACCCGGCTCGCCCCGACCGTCCTGACCAGTCCCGTCGAGACCGACCAGGTGCTGGCCAAGCTCCGCGCCGCGGGTTTCGCCCCGATGCCGGAGGACCCGGACGGTGCCGTCGTACTGCCCGAGCGGGCGCCGGCAGCCGCGCCGCAACGCGGCCCCCGTCCGCGGGCCCGCACGATCGACGCGGCACAGCTCGCGCGGCAGCTCCAGCAGGCGCGGCCGGTGCCGGTGCCCGCGAACGGCACCTACGCGCGCCTCGCGCCGCTCGCCGCGCACCTCGACCACGCCGAGATCGCCCTGCTCGCCGATGCGCTGGACCGCGGGCGTGACGTACACATCCGCTACCGCAACAAGGACGGCAACCGCAGCGAGCGCACGATCGCCCCCGTCGAGCTGTGGGACCGCTGGATCCAGGCGTGGTGCCATCTGCGCTCGGGGGACCGGGAGTTCTCGGTGAGCGGGATCGAGGCGGTCAGCCCGGCCTGAGTCTCAGCAGCTCCCGCTTCATGCGCTGCGTCGCCCGCACCTGCAGCCGACCGCCTGCTGTGCGAGGTACCGATGGGCAGCGAGTGGCTGTTCACGGAGGTCGAACCCACTCGCGGCCGAACCGGCCGACCGAGCAGCTGTGTCCGCCCTGTCACCTCGCCGTCAGGCCGCCATCCGCTCCAGGAACGCCTGCGTCTCGGGATCCGTGGAGTACAGGGCGGTCGCCTTCATCCCGCGGGTCAGGAGCACCTTGTAGGTGTTGCGTACCAACGCCGGGAACTCCTCCTCGGCCGCCCGCTTGACCGCGCCGTCGTGCGATCGGTCCCTTCGAGCGACCCAGGACTCGCCGCGCCGGACGAAGTCGTCCCCGAAGATCACCCCTGACCAGTCGTACTCGAAGCCCTGAGCCGTGTAGATGCAGCCCACCTGACCGAAGCCGCGCGGGTCGCTGGCCCAGAAATGCGATGCGGGTGCACCCGGTACGGCTCCCTTGTCCTTGGCGTTCCACGGACGCCGCCACCCGCCGATCACGACGTCGTCGACCAGGGCCTTGCCGCCCACGGTGCGCACCGGGTCGCTCCACGGCCAGCAGTAGCCCGCGGCGATGCGGGCGGTGTCGTCGCTCCCGGGATTCCGCGTCATCAGCCAGGATTCCAGCGCGAGCGGGGTGGGCAGCGAGGCCACCTGGTAACGGTCGTCCGTGCCGTGTGTCAGTTCCGACCAGGGCACGGGAGGCAGGTCGGCCAGACCGAGCAGCCGCACCACCCACTCGTCGTAGAGCTCCGATCCACCGCACCGATACTGACCCCTGAGCCGGACGACACTCACGCGGCAGCCGGCCGCTCGCGCCGCCGCCGTGATCTCGTCCTCAGTGCCCATCTCGCCCGGGCGCACCACCTGGTGCTCGTCGAGCAGGAACACGGGAGTGCGGGCGATATCGATCAGTTCTTCGACCTGGCGCTTCGCGGTGGCTCGCTTGGCGGCCTTCGTGAACCGATTCACGCTGGTCTCGCGGATGCGGTGGGCCTCGTCGCATATCACCACGTCGAGGGAGTTCTTCTGCTCGCCGATGAAGCTGTTGAAGTACACGAACAATTGCTGTGCCCTGGTGCTTCGGGAACCCACCACGATCTTGCGGAGCGTGCTCGTGAACGAGCTGGAACCGGTGGCGTGCATGACCTTCCGCCCGGCGCGGGACAGGTCTCCGAGCAGGCTCAACGCCACCACGCTCTTGCCGGAACCCGGACCGCCGAGCACGATCACCACCGTCTTGGTGTTCTCGTCCCCGGCCAGCTCGACGGCCTGCTCCACCGTCGCGTAGGCCACCTGCTGTTCGTCGAGAAGCACGAACTGCTCGCGCTGGTTGACCTCCGCCGCGGCGTGCTGCAACAGCTGCTTGGACGGCTCGGTGGGTGCCTTGAGCAGGTCGTCGGCCGCTCGCCGGGCCGCGGCGCGGGTGGTGGGATCGGGCGCGAGGAGCGTCCGCAGTCGGTCGATCAGCTCCTGGCGCTCGTCGCGGGTGTAGAGGCGCCCGTACTCGTCGATCCGGTAGTTCGTCAGCCGCCAACCCTCGGCGCCCGCGTTGTGCAGGTAGGCGATCCCGTGCACCCCGTCGGCCTCCTTGGCGAGTATCGGGGTGAAGTCGACGAGCTGCTGGCAGTAGCGGCGAACCTGCTCGGCCGGATGAAGCACCGGCTGGTCGCCGTACTGCGGCACGTGGACGAGGTCGCGGCCGATGGACTCGGCGTTCGTCCACTGCTTCAGCTCGACGAGCACATAGGACGGCTTGCCGGTTGCGGGATGGACACCGCAGAGAAGAGCGTCGACGCGCTTGGGTGTGTAGGGAAGCCGGTGCTCCAAGAGCACCTCGACGTGTCCGAGCCCGGCCTCGACGACGTCGGCGAGGAACGGCGGCAGGCTGTTCTCCCACGACCGGACCTCGGAGATGCCGGTCGCGGCCTGGAATCGGATCCGCGCCTGCTGAGCGAGCAGCTCGTGCAGCTCCTTCGCTTCGGCCTTGGCCAGCAGCGAGCCGGCATCGTCGCGAACAAGAGCCACCCGAGATCCCCCACAAGGCACGCGTCATCGGCGTGCGGGTGTGGGGGCAGCATCGAACTCGCGCTCGGTGCCCGTCGGGCCGCGGGGAGGACTGTAGGGCACCACCTGGGCAGCTCTGGTGTCGGTCGGGTTCCCCAGCGACGACACGCTGGCGCGCAGCGGTTCGACCGTGGCATTGCCACTTGTGAACCGTTGGTCCGGCTTCGGAACCTGCTCCATCGAGGACTCGTCCAAGCCCCCATGACCCTCGACATCCCGCCCATGCGCCCCCTCGGTTCCGCCCGGATCAGCCACGATCTGCTCGACGGCCATCCGTCCTACGCCACCCTGCTCGCCGACGCCGCGACGACGAGTTGCTGCCCGGTGTGGGTGAGCGAGCAGGGGATGGCGATGCTCGAACCGGCCGCGGATCCGTCGGCCGTGATCGTCGACATCGAGCGGCGCGATCCGGCCGCGTTCCTCGCCGACCACTGGCCGCGCAACTGCCCGACCTGCGGGTGCCGGGAGTCGTTCGAGACCTTCACCGGCCTCGCGGCGCCGACCACGCCCGGTGCGAACCCGATCGTGGTCGCCACACACGGCACCGGCCAGGCGCACCTGGTGCTGGCGCCGGCGTCGCGTCCGGCCGACGCCGTCGCTGTGCTCGGATGGCGTGGCACCTGCAACCGTCACGATGACGTCACCGGCCTGTCCGCGGTGCTGCGCAGCTGGGAGGATCGCTTCGGGGCGGTCCTGGTGAAGATCGACTTCATGACGCTGTGGCTGTCGGTGGCCGCTCCGCCGCTCACAGCCCAGGAGTGCCGCGCCGTGGCTGCGGAGCACTTCGCGTTCTGCCCGGACGTCGATTCCGGGGACCCCCGGCCGCTGCGGCACTACGCCGCGACGCTCGCCGGGCGGAGCTGGTGGCGGTTCTGGTGGGACTGAGTCAGCGCCGGTACAGGTGGGCGGGCTTCCCGACGCCACCGCTGGACTGCTCCCCGGTGTCGTGCAGCCCGCCGATCATCCGCTGCCGGGACGTGTCCTTCTGCGGGCGCTCGCCTCCCACCGCCTCGTGCACCCGCTGCAGCTCCAGCAGGGTGAGCGTCTCCGACCAGCCCGCGAGGATCGGTGGCCGCGGGGATCGTGGAGCGCGGGGGACGGGCCGTCACCGCGCAGGCCGATGTCACCGACGCCGACGGCTGTGCCGCGCTGATGTCGGCGGCCATCGAGGGGTTCGGGCGGCTGGACGCCGTGGTGGCGTGTGCAGGTGTCCAGTCCGTCGCCGCGCTGCCCGGGATGCGGATCGACGCCTGGCAGGCGGTGGTCGACACCACTGTGACCGGCGCGTTCGCCACCGTCCAGGCGGCGACGGCCGTCATGCGGGGCGGGTCGATCACCCTCGTGGCGTCGATCGAGGGCACGCGCCCTGCGCGGGGTCATGCGCACCACGCGGCGTCGAAGGCTGCCGTGATCATGTTGGCGCGCAGCGCAGCGCTGGAGTACGGCCCGGTCGGGATCCGGGTCAACACCGTGTCGCCCGGCCTGATCCATCGCGACGACCTGGAGGCGGCGTGGCCCGACGGCGTCGTGTCGTGGCGGCGGGCGGCGCCGCTCGGCCGGCTGGGCGAGCCGTCGGACATCGGTGACGCGTGCGTGTTCCTCGCGTCACCGATGGCGCGCTGGATCACCGGGCACGATCTCGTGGTCGATGGTGGAATGGGTATGGCTCCATCATGGTGACCGACGGCCGTGCTGCCGAGATCGTGGAGCTGCTCGGGCTGCAACCGCTGCCGCGTGAGGGCGGGATGTTCCGCCGCACCCACGCCGACACCTACGCCTCGGCCATCTACTACCTCCTCGCTGCGCCGGAGTACTCCGCGCTGCACTCGCTGACCTCCACCGAGACCTACCACTGGTACGCGGGCGCCCCGCTTCGCCTGCTCCTGCTGGACCCGGACGGGAGCATCACCGAGCCCGTGCTTGGCCCCGACCTCGCGGCCGGCCAGCGGCCGCAGGTGGTGGTGCCGGCCGGCGTGTGGCAGGGGTCGAGCCCCGACGGCGCATGGACGCTGGCCGGGACGACCACCGCCCCGCCCTTCGACTGGACCGGGTTCCGGCTGGGCGTCCGCGGCGAGCTCCTCGACTGCTACCCGGGAGCCCGACCGCGGATCATCGAGCTGACCCGGGCCGTCACCGCGACCGGTTGACGATCGCGACCAGCGCGGCGGCTCCGGCCTCGCTCAGCTCCCTTCCGGCAGCTGGATCAGCGCAAACGTGGCGCCGAAGGGATCGGTGAGCACTCCCATCCGTCCGAAGGGGGTGTTCTCCAACGGCATCACGACGCTGCCGCCGCCCTGCTCGGCCGCTGCCACCGAGGCATCCGCGTCGGCCACGGCGAAGTAGGTGAGCCAGTGGGCGGGTACGCCGGGCGGACCGCCCATCATGCCGCCCAGGCCGCCGACCGGACCGCCGCCGCCGCCCAGGTGCACCGTGCCGTAGTCGTCGGGGGCGCCGTCGACGGCCTGGTAGGTGTAGCCGAAGACGGACGAGTAGAACTGTTTGCCGGCTGCCACGTCGGTGAGCCGCGCATCGGTCCAGCTGACCGAGCCCGGCTCGTTGGCGATGGCGAAGCCGTTCATCTCGATGGCCTGCCAGACGCCGAACGCGCCGCCGTTGGTGTCCAGCGCCACGCACATGTGGCCGTTGCCCGGGATCTCCATCGGGGGGAACAGCAGGGTGCCGCCGTTCTCGGTGATCAACTTGGCGGTGGCGTCGGCGTCCTCGCTGGCGAGGTACACCGTCCAGACCGTCGGTGTGCCTTCCTGCATGATCGGGCCGATGGCGGCCGCGGCGCGGCCGTCGGTGTGCGCGATGTGGTAGTTGCCGAACTCCTCACCGGAGTCGACGAACGTCCAGCCGAGCACGGCACCGTAGAAGGCGGTGGCGGCCGGCAGATCGGGCACGGCGATGTCGACCCAGCAGGGCGTGCCTGCGGGCCAGGGGGTGTCGCGGTGGGACACGGTTTCCTCCTCAGGGGGTGGGGCGCAGAGCCTCCCACCGACCACCGACGGAATGCGTCCCCCTATCGGCGGCTATCGTCGCCCGGGTGTCGGACCAGCCCGTCGGCCTCGTGGTCGGCACCGAGGACTCCACCCCGCTGAAGTTCTCCGTGGCCCTCGCTCCCGAGCAGTACCTGCAGCTCGACGACGTGGTCGTCACCTCGCGCTCGGTGCCCGGGATCGGCGAGGTGAGGACGTCCGGTGTGGTCACCGAGGTGAAAGCCCGGCACGAGGGCGCGAACTTCGGCTCCGACGTCTTTCTCATCGCCGACGGCGTGCTGCCCGCCCAGGTGCAGGAGCTCGCCGAGATCAGCACCACTCGCGTCGAGCCCGAGTGCTACGTGCCGCCGTTGCCCGGCTCGCCCGCCCGCCGCGCCACCGGCGAGGAGCGCGCGCAGGCGCTGTACTTCGACAAGATGGACCGCAAGGTGCCCGTCGGTCTGGGCCGCGACGGCGAGCCGATCTACGTCAACCTCGAGTTCCTCGACGGCACCCGCGGTGGCCACGTGTCGATCAGCGGCATCTCCGGCGTCGCGACGAAGACGAGCTTCGCGTTGTTCCTGCTCTACTCGATCTTCCGTAGCGGGGTGCTGGGCAACCGCGGGGTGAACGCGAAGGCGCTCGTCTTCAGCGTCAAGGGTGAGGACCTGCTGTTCCTCGACCACCGCAACACGCGCCTCGACGACGTCCAGCGCGCCAAGTACCTGCAGCTGGGCCTGACGGCCGACCCGTTCTCCTCCGCGGGCTTCTTCGCGCCGCCCATGCCCGACGACCCGTCCGGCCGCCCGTTCGTCACCGGCCGCACGAGCGGGGTGACGTCGTTCTGGTGGACGCTCGCCGAGTTCTGCGCGGATGAGCTGCTGGCCTACGTCTTCGCCGACGCCGAGGACGAGCGCAACCAGTACACGATGGTGATCCACCAGGTAGCGGCCCGGCTCCGTCGCGAGGCGCTGCCCGTCGGGGACGGTGCGGTGTCGATCGAAGGCCGGACGCTGCGCACCTACTCCGATCTCGTCGAGCTCGTGTCCGACCAGCTCACCGACGAGGAGACCCGGAAGGACTGGGCGGGCCCCGTCACCGGTGTCGGCACGGTCAACGCGTTCCTGCGCCGGCTGCGTTCCAGCCTCAAACCGCTCCGCACGCTGGTGCGCGGCGATCTCGCCGACACGCCCGGGCGGCGGGTCTCGACGGAGGGTCAGCAGGTCACGGTGGTCGATCTGCACAACCTCCCCGAGCGCGCGCAGCGGTTCGTCGTCGGGGTGGTGCTGGCCGCCGAGACCGCGCGCAAGGAGGCCGCGGGCGCGGCCGGGCTGCTGTTCACCATGATCGACGAGCTGAACAAGTACGCGCCACGGGAGGGCTCCAGCCCGATCAAGGAGGTGCTGCTCGACATCGCGGAGCGCGGCCGCTCGCTCGGCATCATCCTCATCGGCGCGCAGCAGACGGCCAGTGAGGTGGAGCGGCGGATCGTCTCCAACTCCTCGATCAAGGTGGTCGGGCGGCTCGACCCGGCCGAGGCGGGCCGGCCGGAGTACGGATTCCTGCCCGCGTCGCAGCGGACCCGCGCGACGTTGGCCAAGCCCGGCACGATGTTCGTGTCGCAGCCCGAGATCCCGGTGCCGCTCGCCGTGGAGTTCCCGTTCCCGGCGTGGGCCACGCGGCTGTCGGAGAGCGCCGGGGACGCGCCCGAGCGCAACGGGACGGCCCCGCGCGACCCGTTCGCCCGCATCGCCGCCGTCCCGGAGGACGACGACGCCCCCTTCTGACGACGCACACCTCCTAACGGCCGCGACACCCGGTCGACGGGTCGTGTGGGGGCGTGTGGGCGGTGTGGCGCGCGCGTTGCGGGCTCGCACCCCGTGACTGTCGTGGCACCCCTGGTCGACGGGAGGTGTGGGGGCGCATGGGGGGTGTGGGCGGTGTTGCGGCTCGCACCCCGTGACTGTCGTGGCACCCCTGGTCGACGGGGGGCGTGGGCCATGTCGTGCCGGTGATCCTGTCGGGTGGGCCGTCGGCCTACGATGGCGACCTCATGCGGTTCCTGCACACCTCCGACTGGCACGTCGGCAAGACCCTCAAGGGCCACTCGCGGCTCGACGAGCAGGAGCGCGTACTCCGCCAGATCGCCGCCATCGCGCGCGAACACGAGGTCGACGCGGTGCTGGTGGCCGGTGACCTGTACGACACGGCCGCGCCTTCGGCCGAGGCCCAGAAGCTCGTGAACCGCACGCTGATGGGCCTCGCACAGGGCGGCACGCCCGTCGTCGCGATCGCGGGCAACCACGACCACGCGGCCACGATGGACGCGTACCGCGGGTTCGCGAAGGCAGCGGGGATCACCCTGGTCGGAAGGGTGCGCACCGCGGGCGACGGCGGTGTGGTCGAGTTCCGGGCGCGCTCGACCGGCGAGCCCGTGACGCTGGCGGTGCTGCCCTTCCTGTCGCAGCGCTACGCGGTGCGTGCCGCCGAGCTGATCGCGCAGACGCCCGCCGAGCACACCAGCGCCTACGACCAGAACCTGCGCGACATCGTCGGCTCGCTCACGGCAGGGTTCCGTGACGACGCGGTCAACCTGGTGATGGCCCATCTCACCGTGCTGAACGGGCGGATGGGCGGCGGCGAGCGGACCGCACAGTCGATCTTCGAGTACGCCGTGCCCGCCTCGATCTTCCCGGTCGAGTCGCACTACGTGGCCCTGGGCCACCTGCACCGCCGCCAGCGCATGGAGGCGCCCTGCCCGGTGCACTACTGCGGCGCTCCGCTGGCCGTCGACTTCGGCGAGCAGGAGAACGACCCCGTCGTCTGCCTGGTGGAGGCCTCGCCCGGCACCCCGGCGTCGGTCACCGACGTCCCGATCACCGCGGGGCGCAGGCTGCGGACCGTGCGCGGCACCGTCGCCGAACTGTCGGTGCTGTCTGGGACGGTCGGCGACGACTTCCTGAGGGTCTACGTCAGGGAGCCGGCCAGGGCCGGGTTGCGGGAGGAGGTGACGGCGTTGCTGCCAGGGGCGATCGAGGTCCGCATCGATCCCGAGTTCGCCGCGCCCGTCGCGGCGCCGCGGCCCGCCGAGCAGTCCGGGCGAGCGCCCGCCGAGCTGTTCGGGGAGTACCTGGGCACCCGTGGGATCGCCGACGAGCGGGTGGAGCGGTTGTTCCGGGAGTTGCACGACCGGATGACGGGCACCAGCTGATGCGCCCCGTGCTGCTGGAGATGAACGGGTTCGCGTCGTTCCGTGAGCCGACCCTCGTCGACTTCCGCGACGCGGAGTACTTCGCGCTCGTCGGTCCCACCGGAGCGGGCAAGTCCACGGTGATCGACGCGCTGACCTTCGCGCTGTACGGGACCGTGCCGCGCTGGGACAACGCGCGCACCGTGTCCCTCGCGCTGGCCCCGACGGCCGGGCGCGGGGCGGTCCGGTTCGTGTTCGACGTCAGCGGCGCGCGCTACGTCGTGGCCCGCGAGCTGCGGCGGGCCGCGTCCGGCGCGGTCACGGTGCGCAGTGCCCGGCTGGAGCGGCTGGTGGATCCCGCGGGCACCGGCGCACCCGCGGAGGAGACCGTCCCGCTGGCCGATGGCGCGCCCTCGGTCACCAAGGCCGTCGAGGAGCTGCTGGGGCTCCCGTTCGGCGATTTCACCACGTGTGTGGTGCTGCCCCAGGGCGATTTCGCGGAGTTCCTGCACACGGAGCCGCGCAAGCGCCAGGAGAAGCTGGTGCGGATCCTCGGCCTCGGCGTGTACGACGTGATCGCGCGCGAGGCCAACACGGAGGCGGCGAAACAGCGGCAGCGCGCCGAGGTGCTGGGCGAGCAGCTGGACGGGTACGGCGACGCCACCGAGGCGGCCGAGCAGGCCGCCGTCGCGCGCGTCGCGGAGCTGGAGTCGCTCGCCGGACGGGTGACGGCGGCCGTCCCGGCGCTGGCCGCCGCCGCCACGGCGCTGACCGCCGCCGAGGATCTGGTCCTGCGGCTCGACACCGAGCGCGGGCGGCTGGCGGCCGGCGCGGTGCCGCCCGGCGCCGCCGAGCTCGACGCGCGGCAGCGCGCGGCCGCGGGTGCGGTGGCGGGTGCGGTGGCGGCCGCGGTGCGGGCGGAGGCGC
>JBBQEF010000214.1:0-10134 GCA_038320445.1 Mycobacteriales bacterium | reverse complement strand
CCCGCCGCCCGGGGCGGCCGGACCTGACCACACCTCCAGCGGAGCGGCGGAGGCCTGGACCCGGCTACCGATCGGCGGCGAGCTCCACCGGATCGGCAGCCACCAGCAAACGTCGGGTTTCCGCGAGGTCGAACTGGCCGTCGGGGTCGAGCGCGGCGTAGGCCCGCGCCACCGGCTCACCTTCGACGGCTATCCACACACGGCTACCACCGCGGGCAGCGAGCAGCTCGAGCGCCGCAGCGACAGCCGCCTGCCAGGCGTGCGCCGCGGGGGCGCGGCCGTCGGCTGCAGCGTCCCCCGCACCTGCGGCGACGGTGGGGTCGACCACCTCGCACCGCCAACCCAGTTCGGTGCTGTTCATGTGCGCGTCCTCCGGATCTGGCTGCGCCCGGACCGCAAGGGCGGTGCCACGGCGGCGTCGTGGTGCGGCTGACGGGGCGGCGGCACCGGCGCCGCTGAGGCACGACCCCCGGTGGTGCCAGCGCCGGCGGCCCGACGGGCGGCGGCCGCCGCCGCGACACCGGCAGCGGTATCCGGACCGAACCACCGAAATGGCGGCGACTCCCCTGTGAACTCCTCCCGGGCGCGATCAGCCTGACTCCCGGCCAGGCTGGGCGGCTGCGCCTGCCAGGAGAAATATCGGGCGTCGACACGCCACAGCTCCTGTGCTGCCTGCTCGGTGGCCCGAGCGAAAGCGGCCGCGCAACCGGCGAAGGCGATCTGGTCGGCCAGCAGGTAGCGGATCGACCCCACGGAAATGCTTAGCCGTATCGACTGCTGCGGATGTCGAGGGCGGATCAGCTGCGACGCCGCCGCGGGCACCCCCACGGTGTGCACGACGACGCTTGCCTCGGCCGCGTCGCGCCCTACCCACACCGGGCCTCGCCAGCTGCCGGCCGGCACCTTCGCGGGCAGCAGAAGAGCGTCGGCCTTCGCCTCGTGCCACACGTCCGCGAGGCG
Organism: Mycobacteriales bacterium; assembly: GCA_038320445.1. Lineage (GTDB taxonomy): Bacteria > Actinomycetota > Actinomycetes > Mycobacteriales > Pseudonocardiaceae > Pseudonocardia. The sequence continues at coordinate 9,174 of JBBQEF010000214.1, read as the reverse complement.
ACTCGCCGCCGCTTCGGTGTGCAGGTACAACAGTGAACGACCGATCCGGACCGCCAGGGACGCCTCCGGGGTGCCGCCGTTGAACGCGGACACCTCGGTGTGCTGCGGGCCAGCCATATCAAGCGTGGCTAACACCGTCTGTGCCGCTCGAGCCTGCCCTACGGCCATCACGGACCTGCCTCCATCTCGGCAATCCGTACAATCTCTGCGCCGAGATTCTATACTCAGCGGGCCACGTTCGCGGCTCCCCTCCGGTGTCGCCATCGGAGCATGCCCGGTCAGCATCGCCCGCCAGCGCGGTTCGGCAGCAGCACAGCGGCGGCCCCGGAGCTGAACCCGGCCGGGTGGTGATCTCGTCTCTACAGGGTATGGGCGGGTGTTCATCGGGTCCCGGGAAGCGGGCCGCACCACACCCAGGCGGCCCGGGGGGCGCCATGATCATGTCAACTCGCATTCGTGCCCCTTGGGGTCGGTACCGCGCGTCCTGGCCCGCCCTGCTCATGGGGGCGGCCCTGGTAGCGACGCTGTCGGTCAGCCCGACCGGGACCGCCCACGCCGACACCCCGTTTGCGCCGAGGATCGGCTCGTTCCTCACCGCCGGCGCCCCGATCTATACCGACCCGGTCGACGGGTGGGGCTGTCTGCTCCTCGATGGTTGCCGCGGCCCCGGCCGGCAGTTCTCCGATCCAGGGCCAGTCGCCAGGAGCGACCACGCCGGCGCGGCGGTCTACCTCCGGTGCCGACTCGGCGCGTACTACAAGATCACATACCTGGAGGCGGACTACCGAGTCGGGTGGACTCAGGTCGACAACGTGCGGCCGTGGGAAGACGTCCGCGGCTGCGGCCCGCTCGACCTGTAGCGCCCGCAGCCCGGCGCATCGCTCTATCTGCGCGGTGGCCGGATGGGTGCACGCACCGACCACGGGCCGACCGTCCGCTCTCTCCGAGGTCATCTGGCCGCCAGCATGTGCTGGCGGTCAGATTCGTGGGCGCCGTCCGCGGTGCGTCGCCGATCGGTTCGGCGCCGCTCAGTGATCTCCGGTGCACCCCCGGAGATCGGCCGCCAGAACGCCAGCCATGACGACTGTGCCGGGGGAGTCAGCTTCCCGGTTGCATAGTCACGCTCGATCTCGGTGAGCCAACCTTCGTCATCCTCAGTTCCGCCGACGACGCTGTCCGAACCGCTCGACTCTTGACTCGCCGCGCCTGCGCGACACGCGCCGAGCGCCGTTGCTGCCGCCCGTTTCTAGCGTTTAGCACTCCCGGTCATAGAAGGAGCGCCGGATCCGGAGCTGATCACCTACCGCACCTCGAGGAACTTCAGCAGCGACGCCGGACTTGTTGCCTACCAGCGTCCAGTCCACGTCCAGTCCTGCCCGAGCAGGGTCCACGACTCGTCGATCAGTTCCTCCGGCGGCCACTCGCGGCGCATGGCGCCGGACCGTAGAGGTCAGCACTCGGGCTCAACCCGCCGGCCCGCCACTTTGCACTTCGGGCCAGCTTCGGGAGTCCCCGGCCATCAAGGCGGGTGGACCGGTTCGTGGCGGGTGCGTGGTCGTTGGGCCGACGCTACCGTTGGGCCGCCCCGATCGCGGTCGGCTGGATCGCGATCATCTGTGTGCTGTTCCTGCTACCCGTCTCACCGACGGGCATCCCCGGCTCCGCCGAGTTCGACTGGAACGTCGTCAACTATGCCCCGCTCACCGTCGGCGGCGCGTTGCTGCTGTTCGGTGGGTGGTAACGGCTATCGGCGCGGCACTGGTTCACCGGCCCGGTCCGCGAGGCCGGCACCGCGGAGGAGTTGGGGTCCGGGTTCAAACGGCGGGCTGGGTCACCCGATACTCACGAGGCTTGTACCCCCACGAAGTCACTATTGTTCATTAAAGCCGCGTCTCTCCCTCTCAGCACGTAGCGTTCCCCCGGACGAGATGAGACGGCGAGGCGGGAGCCCTGGCCGGGGCCCCCGCCTCCACTGCCGTCGCTGATCGTCGTGGCCTGGAATGGACTACGAGATGGAGCAACCACGTGAACATACCTGTCAGCAGCGCACCCGGGGCCTCGGACGATGAGCCGAACCCAGAACCGGTTGACCTCCCGCCGGGGCCTGATTGGGGCCAGCAGCCGATGTGGCGCGAGCTGATCGACATGGTGAAGCCCGCGTTCTACGACGACCGGTGGGGCCCGTGGGTCAAGCTCGTGCTGACCGGTCTACTGATCTTCGCCGGCCACGTCATCCTGCGCCTGCTTCCAGCAGCGCAGTGAACGCCCGGGGACCTGATGATGCTCCGCTGCTGACACGGGAGACGGTGTACGCCCTGCGTCGGTGAGACGCTGCCGAGCCATCAGCGGGAGAGCGCCGCTTCTGCTGATCATGTGGCTGCCACCGGACGGGGTCGGCCGCCGGCTGGGCAGGCGTATTGTCCACCTTCGGCCGCGCTTCCACCGCGGCTCCACTGCGATCGCAGGAGAGGGCGGGTGGGTCGTGACCGATCCGGCGCCCACTGTCGGGGACCGCCTCCTTGCCGCGGGGCTGACGCCCGCTCGCATCGCCCTGCACGCCGCCGCCGGAACGCTCATGGTGGACGGCCGGCCCGCGCACCCCGACGACCCGGCGCCGCCACCTGCGCGGATCGTCATCGCCGGCCAGTGAGGCTCGAACAGGCCCTCGGCGTTGACCCGCACAACGCTGACCCGGACGCCGTCGCCGCCGCCCTGGCCACCTTGCGGGTCGAGGTGGCCAGGCTGCGCCGGGAGGAAGCAGATCGGCGAGACCAACTGATCGAGGCCGGGGAGCTGCGACGACAGCGCATCGACATCGCCGGCCGCCTCGCCTCGGCCATGGAGCTGCACCAGCGCGACGCTGGGCGGGTGATTGAGCTGCTCGCCGCACTCGACGCGGTAGCGCCCGAGCGAGCCAACGGCTACCGGGCGGCGTGGGGGGTCTGGCCCGCCGCGGCGCCGTAGTTTGGAGTCGGACGCGACTTCAGCCATGTCGTTCCGTCGGACTCTCGCGGAGCGCGGGGGAAGCACGCGACGGCACCGACTGAGCGGTTCGTGTCGAGCTGGGCTCTGACCTCTCCTCCCGTCGCGGGTTATGACAGCAAGGCCCCCGCTCATTCGGGGATCGACAACACGCTGGGACACGTCCAGGAGTCGTCTAGGAGCGTCACAGGCTGTGCCCGCCGCTGGGCGAGTCGTTGGAGGGGCCCGGGCGCGGCGGATTCGAGAGGGTCGAGGATCCTATGGTCCGGCGGATGAGGAGATGACGGTGCCCCTGCAAGCGTGGCTGTGCGATTCCTGTGGCGAACTGGTCACCAGCGAGGCAAACAATGGGATCGTGGTGTGGCGGACCAACGAGACTGAAGAGGGCCCTCAGGACTTCGACTTCAAGCTCATCCATAAGACGATCGAGTCCGATCCAGAACCTCGTAGGTGCGATCCGGGCGCCGTGCAGGGATACATCAGTAACCTCGACCTGAAGCAGTTCCTGGGTGCGGACGGGCTGGCAATGCTGCTGGGTTGGCTGAGCATCGGACCGTTGAAGGGTGGCGGATCGGCGCCGCGGGTGGCGAACATGGACGAGTTCGTTGATTTCGTGCGCCGTGTTCAGACACCATATTACGAAGAGGCCCGGTCCCGTTTCGATGACGAGGGCACGCACCACTGGTTGGGCGACGCAAACGAGTACCATCCCTATCTGCCCGAGACGCTGCATCGCATCGCCGATGGAACCCTCGGCAGCTGACCCCGCCGAGTCCTGGGCAAGAGCCGTCGACGGTCGGGGGGCCTACAGCGGGGGCTCAGCGCCCCCCGGCCCGGGCGGTGCAGCCGATGGCGCGGCCGCGTTGAGCGAGCCGAACTCGGACAGGGTGGCGGGGCCGGCACGATCGCTGCACGGCCCACGCGGCGATCAGCGCGTCAGCAGGGACACTGCCTCATCGGCGCCGCTGTTCATGGTGCTGGATAGCATCACGAACGCAGCGGTCCATGCCTGGCTGTACTCCGGCTGCCACGCGGCGCCGGCGACCTCGGTCATGGCGTCAATGAGTGCCGCCCCGACCGCCGGGTAGTGCTCGGGTCGGGCGCCGTAGGCGACGTGGCGGGCGCCCAGCTCGCGCAGCGCGACCGCCACCGCGCTCAGGTCGGGCAGGGCGTGGCGCACCATCACCAGCGTTGCGAGCACCATCTCGCGGTGGCGGGCGACATCGACGCCCTCGAACAGCGGCCGGGTGTGGGGAGCCAGCTCGAGCAGTCGCTCGTAGAGCCGGTCGACGACTTCGGCGCCGCGCAGGGCGATCAGGTCGAAGCTTTCCGCGAGCAGGGTGGGGTTGAGTGTCACGGGATCTCCTCAGGGGCTTGCGCGTTTCAGACGGAGACAACGGCCGGTTCAGCGGCCAACGCCGCGATCAGGGCGGTGATCTTGCCGGGATCAGCCAGGTTGACCCGGCCGCCTCGGCTCAGACCGAACATCTGGCCCGCCACGATGTCGATGCCGTGGCGGTCGAGCACCGCGCGCGGGTCTTCGGTGCGTTCGTCGGCCCACAGGTAGGCGGCGAAGCACCGGCTGGTCTCGGCGAGCCGGAACGGGCTTGCCGAGACAGCTCTGTCCAGGGCGGTGAGGTTGCGCGCCACGGTGGCCTGGGTCTGCGCCTGGTAGTCGAAGTCATCGAGGGCGGCGCGGGCGGCGATGATGGCGGGCGCGGTCAGCTCGGCGGGGTTGATGGTGGCGGCGAAGTGCCCGGCGTGCGCGCCGGGGCTGACCAGGTAGCCGATGCGCAGCCCGGACAAGCCGTAGAACTTGGAGAAGCTGCCGATGAACACCACATTGTCTTGGTGGACGGTGAGGTGCGCGGCCGACAGATGTGGGTAGATCGCGTCGGCTTCGTCCACGACGAACAGGGTGTCGGGGCAGCAGCGCGCCAGCGCGGCGATCTCGTGGCTCTCCCACAGCCTTCCGGTTACCGCGCTCGGGTTGGACAGGATCAGGAACTCGACCCGTTCGGCGTGCACAAACGCGGCAATGTCGTCGAGGGTGTGGGTGAACGGGAACTGCGGCCGGTCCAGGTAGACGACGTCGGTGCGGCGTTGCTCGGCGAAGAACCGGAACCCCGGCCAGTCGGGGCGCAGGATCCCGACGCGCGTGCCCGCCCGGGTGAACACGCTGAACACGTAGGTGATCGCGCCCAGCGCGCCGGAGGTGAGCTGCACCTGCCGAGCGGGTACGTCGTGCAGCTCGCCGAGCCGGGCTCGCAGCGCTGGGTTCTGCGAGTCCCAGTGATCCAGCAGCCACTCAGGCTCGGGCTGGCCGAGCGCGGCCAGCGCGGCGGGCGAGACGCGGTGGTTCTCGCAGCCGGCGAGGTTGATCCGGTCGGTGGCGGCGTCGTCGAAGCCCCGGAATCGGGTGGGCACCCAGATCGAGGGAACCGAGAATGGTGTGATCATGCTGGTTGCTTTCTGTTCCGGCGGGGGCAGTACTGGATCAGTACGGGGCGCGGCCGTGTGGGTCGGCCAGCATTCGCCGCAGGTAGGCGTCGACGTCGATCACGGATGACTCCCGTCGGGTGTTGAGCACGCCGGGGGTGGCAAACGCGGAGGCGACGCCGCGTTGGAGGCTCTCGACGATCGGCTCGTCCTCATCGTTGATCTCCAGGATGGTGCGCTGCGCGAGATCGCGGTCGACGTCATCGGCGAGCGCGGGCGGGGCCAGGACCCCGTTCAGGAACTGGGTGCGACCGACGCCGTGGGGCAGGAAGCTCAGCCACGTCACCAGCGGTCCTGCGTTGATCAGCACCGTCGTGGGATAGATCGTGTAGACCCCCATCTCGGCCAGATCCGCACGGATGAGCCCTGCATCTGCCATCGCGGCTGCGGGGACACCCCAGTCCATGCCCGCGCCGACGGCGGGGGTGAAGTGCACCGCGTACCCGGGCCCACCTGGTACGCCGTAGGTGGTGCGGGCAGGCAGGACGGCGTCGAAGCTCTCGCGGTGGGTACCGGCGTGGTGGTAGCACTCGTTGGCGTTGCACACTAAGCCTTTCCAGTTGCACGCCCACATGCGGTCGTCGAACGCGACGTGCACCGCCGTCGCCAACTGGTAGCGGGCTAGTGCTTGGCGAACGGGCTCCAGACGCGGCGCGAGCGGGGCGGCGTCTGAGTCCAGGTTGACGAAGACGAGCCCCTCCCACTCCTCGACAGCGAAGCTCGGCAGCCCGTGCTCGCCGGCGGCGAATCCCTCGACGTCACCCATGAACGGGGCGGCCGAGAGCCGGCCCGTCAGGTCGTAACGCCACGCGTGGAACGGACAGGTGAGGCCCTCGATGTGGCCCCGCGCGCCGGGCTCGACGAGCAGCGCGTAGCGGTGGCGACACACCGACGACAGCGCCCGCACAACGCCGTCGCCGCCGCGCACCACCACGATCGGCTCGCCCACCAGGGTGAGCGCGACGTGGTCGCCGGGCGCCCGGAGCTGCCCGGAGCTGCCCACCAAGAGCCACTCCCGGCGCAGGATGCGCGAACACTCGGTGGCGTAGACGTCCGGGTCGGTGTAGGCCGCGGCAGGCAGGGCGCGGTGCACCGCTCAGCCTTCCCGGACGCATGTCAGACGCGATGTCTGCGGCACCAGGTCCGAGGGCACCGGGTCCGGGGGCGCCGGTCGGGGACCTCGTCGAGCACCCGCGTCGCCGGCGCGGGTTCCGCGGCCGGAGGTGGTGTGCGATCGCCGGCCCTGCCCGCGCGTGCCTGCGTGCATTGGACGCACAGGTCACCCCCCCATCACAGTCACACCGGCTAGGCCGCCGGCATTCAGCTGAGTTGGCAGAATAGCGGATCTATGAACTCACGTGAATCTTTCGCTGTGCCGATCCGAAGCGCGCGACGAGCCGGGCGCCGGGGGCGGGGGTTGCCAAGCCTTCCCCCCACCTGGGTAAGGAACACCTGGGAACAGCGCGCCGGCGTGGTCGAGCGACCCGCGAGCGCCTGCCTGCTGGCCGAGATCGCCGACGCCTTCGGACCATGACGCAGCGCGGCCCTGTGCTGTGCGAGCCGGGGTGGGCGTTCAGGTTGCGGGCTGCCAGCTGCCATCGCGTGCCCTGGTGGCGTCGACGTCGGCGCGGGTGCGGACAAAGGCTGCGATCGCCGACCCGAGCTCATTGCTGGGCTCGCTGGGGCCGGTCAGCGCCACGATCAATGCGATCCCGGTGGTGGTCTCGCCACTGAGCTGATCCGCCAGATCGGGGTGGCCGAGTTCGCGTATCCGGGCGTCGATCGCGGCGAGCTGTCGTCGCGCCGCGGCGAGGTCGCGGGCGTGCTCGGCGGCCAGGGCGGCGCGATGGTCGGCCTGGGCGGCGCGGTGCGCCCGGACAAGCGATCCGAGCAGGTCGGCGAGCGGCGGAACGGTGGGCATGGGTCGCGCGCCTCCTGTGGTCAGTCGTCCGTCTCAGGGTGTGCGGATGGCTGAGCACGGCTGCCGGGGCGAGGGCTGCTGCCAGTGCGGCGCGGTGCCGGCGCGGGATTGGGCACGCTGCTCACCCGGCCGGTCGCCTCGCCGAGGCGCTCGCGTAGTTGCGCGAGTTCGGTGCGGTGGCGGCCGGCGAGCTCGGCGAGCTGCTCGGTGTGCCGCACCGCGGCGTCGTCGACGCGCTGTTGTCCGTGCGCGCGTTCGACGTCGAGTTGGGCACGCATCCCCGCCACCGTGGCGGTCGCGGCGGCCAGCTCCGCGCGAACCTCAGCGGTGATGTCGCGCTGGGCGGTGGCGTCCGCGCGGGTGGCGTCGAGCTGCTGGCCCAGGCTGGCGATAGCGGTGTCGCCGCGGTCGGCGCGCTGCTCGGCCAGCTCCGTGCGGCGCTCCAGCTCGGCGACACGGCGTTGTTCGGCGCCGAGCTGGGTGTGCAGCTGGATGATCTCGTCGCGGAGCGCGGCGAGCTGTTGCTCCTGGGCGGCGTCCTGGTCAGCGGCGGCACGCAGCTGGTCGGCGAGCTCGTCGCGGTGGCGAGCCACGGTGGCGTGTTGGTCGCGGGACCGGTCCAGCTCCGCGGCGAGCGCCGTCCGGTCGGCGCGCAGCACGTCGCGTTCAGTGGTGAGGTCGTCGACCTCGGCGAGGGCGTCCTCGGCGGCGGTCTCGGCCTGCTGGGTGGCGACGCGGGCGGCCTGGGCCTCGGCGGCGGCGAGGCGCGCGGCGGCCTCGGCACTGTCGCGGGCGGTCTCGGCGGCGTCGATCTGGGTGCGGGCCTCGCGGTGCGCGGCGGTGACCTCGGCGGCGGCGGCGTCCGGGTCGGTCGCGGTGGCCACGGCCTCCTCGAACCGCCCGATCAGCCCGCCCAGAGAGTCGCGGTGCTCGGCGAGCGCCGCGGCGATCTGGTCACGCAGCACCTCGATACCGGCGCGCGCGAGCGACACCGGCCGCGGGGCGGCGGTGTCCGGTTGTGGCCGGGACCCGGCCGCGGGCAGGACGAGTTGCCCGTTGCGGGCCTTCTGGGCGTTCAGCCGCGAGTGCAACACGCCGCCGACGACCTGGGCGCAGTACTTCGGCTTGCGCCCGACCCCGCTGTACTCGATGCGGTTCGAGCAGCCGCCGGGCATCTCGCAGTCCAGCAGCTCGAGCGCGGCGGCGTCGTCCTGGTTCCCGGTCACGTCCGCGAGCGTACTCAAGCTTCGTATCGCGGTCAATACGCAACGTTACGTAAACCTCTCGCGATACGTAACCCTGGTGAGCGGGGTTGTGAGAAGAGAAGTTCTCGCAAGCGCCTGCTACCGTGGCAGCGCGCTACCGACGACAAAGCTCGCGGAGCAGGGAGCTCGAACCAGCAGCCCCCCCCCCCCGCCCCCCCCCGGGGGGGGGGGGGGGGGGGGGGGGGGGGGCGGGGGGGGGGGGGGGGGGGGGGGGGGGGGGGGGGGGGGCGGGGGCGGCGGCGGAGGTGGCAACCGGAGCGCGGCACCCCATGGCGAGCCGCATGTACCCAGCCGTGGTGCCGCCATGCCGCATGCCACCGCGCGGGCCAGCAACTTCCACTGGGCATCGCGCAGCTTCCGCGTGCGCGGCGTGCTGTTCGGCCGCGAGATCACCGGTGATGCGCTCGATGCCACAGACCTGCGCTGGCGCATCGAGCCGCCGGCCGCGGGCGCCGCGGCGGGTACCGCCCAGCGCGTGGCGCTCGAGCTGCGGATCGCGCCCGGCCC
>JBBQEF010000213.1:0-10191 GCA_038320445.1 Mycobacteriales bacterium | reverse complement strand
AGAACTCCTGGCTGATCTTGTCGCGGACGTCGTTCTCCGGGAGCACAGTGAAGTTGACCGTGATCCCGGTTTGCTTGGTGAAGTTGTCGGCCGTGAGCTTCTGCAGGTCCACCATCTGCGGGTTGTTCACCATCAGCACCGAGATGCTGTTCGTGTCACCCCCGCCGGCACCGCCACCACCGCCGGCGCCGGCGCACCCGGCACTCGCCAACATCGTCGCGAGCGCGAGCACGAGCCCACGCCTTCCCCAGCGCATCATCGCGTCCTCCTGGTGGCCCGGTCGCGGCGCTCAAATGAGCACCGCCCTGATCACGTGAAAGCTTGTGGCATGGCTCACGTCTAGTCAATGCTTCGTGCAAGAATGGGCAGGCGTACGCTCATATGAGCGGCTATCGAGGGCGAGGTGGCGGCATGGCCGCGACGAACGGGGCTCGCGGGCCCGCCCAGCTGGTACTGACGGCGTCGGTCGCCCGTCGCTACTATCTCGACGGTCGTTCCAAGGTGGAGATCGCCGAGGAGTTCGCCCTGAGCCGGTTCAAGGTCGCACGGCTGCTCGATGACGCACGCACCAGTGGGCTGGTCCGCATCGAGATCGGCCACCCCGGTGTCGTCGACGTCGAGCTGTCCGGGCGGCTCATGGACGCGCTGGGCCTCACGCACTGCGTCGTCACCGACACCCCCGACGACCACCCGGAGTCCCTGCGTGACCACCTCGGTGCCGCGGCGGCCGAGCTCCTGAGCGAGGTGGTCACCCCGGACGACGTCCTCGGACTCTCCTGGGCGCGTTCGGTGAGCGCCATGGCCACCGCGCTGCGGGAGCTCGCGACGGTCCCGGTGGTGCAGCTCACCGGTGCGCTGGCCCGTCCCGGGGTGGACGACAGCTCGATCGAGCTGGTGCGCGAGGTCGCACGGGTGGCGGGCGGCCCCGCGTACTTCTTCTACGCCCCGATGGCGGTGTCCGACGCCGCCACGGCGCGCGCCCTGCGCCAGCAGCCCGAGGTGGCGCGGGCGTTCTCACTCATCGGGTCGGTCACCAAGGCCGTGGCGGGCGTCGGGGCGTGGGCACCGGAGCAGTCCACGCTCTACGACGCCACCGGGGAGTCGGAGCGGGCCCACCTCGCGCGCCTGGGCGTCCGCGCCGACGTCTCGGGCGTGCTCGTCGACGCCCACGGCACCCCGGTGCCCGCCGACCTCACCGAGCGCATGATCGGCATCACCGCCGCCCAGATGAAGGCGGTGCCGGAGGTGATCGGCATCGTGTACGGCATGGCGAAGGTGCATGCCGTGCTGGCCGCGGTCGAGGGCGGGCTGGTGAACAGCCTGGTCACACACTCGACGCTGGCCACGGCCCTGATCGCAGCAGCCGGATGACCGTGGAGGTCCCGCTGCTGGGGGGCACGGCCAACCGCGGACGCGTCCACCGGGTCGGCAGCACCGTCCGGCGCCCGCTGCGCCCCGAGAGCGCGGCCACCCATGCGTTGCTGCGCCACCTGGAGGACGTCGGGTTCGACGGGGCCCCGCGCGTGCTCGGCGTCGACGACGCGGGACGCGAGGTGCTCAGCTACGTCGCCGGGGACGCCGTCACCGTGCCGCTGCCGGCCTGGGGCCTGACCGACGACGCCCTGCGCAGCACCGGGCAGCTGCTGCGCCGCTTCCACGACGCCGCGGCGAGCTTCGACCCCGCACCGCACACGTGGGCGCACCCGCCGCCGCCCGCGTTCCGCGGGGCCGGGATCGTGCACAACGACCCCAACCTCGACAACGTGGTGTTCCGTGACGGCCGGGCCGTCGCCCTGATCGACTTCGACCTCGCCGCCCCCGGGGCGCCCGTCTGGGACCTGGCGACGGCGGCGCGGCTGTGGGCGCCGCTGCGCTCGCCGTCCGACATCCACGACGTGCGACAGGGGCAGAGCCTGCAGCGGCTGCGTGTCCTCGTCGAGGCCTACGGGCTCGACGAGGCGGGCCGGGCGGAGCTCGTGTCGGCACTCCGCGACGCCCACCACTGGATGTGCGACATCGTTCGCGAGGGGGCCCGCCAGGGCGTCCCCGGTTTCGCCGCGTACTGGACGCCGGCGGCCGCCGATCGGGCCCACCGCACCGACGCCTGGCTGGAGCAGAACACCGGCGCGATCAGGGCCGCGCTGAGCTGACCCGGGCCCGAGGTTCCCCGGCCGGTGCGAGGCCCTTTCCCGTGTCAGGATCAGCGGAGGCGAGCGAAGGGGGTCGAGGATGACCGAGTACGAGCATCTGGGTGAGGCACTGGGCACCGACTTCTTCTCCGTCCGGGAGCAGTTCACCGGCGAGCAGTGGGACCGCTTCATCGCCGTCCGCAAGTTCGTCGACGACGAGGTACTTCCCGACATCGGTGACCACTGGGAGAAGGCCGAGCTGCCGTGGCACCTGTTCCGCAGGCTCCCCGAGCTGAAGATCGTCGGGGAGGACATCGACGGGTACGGCGCCGCCGGCATGAGCCCGATGGCCTGCGTGTTGTTGCACATGGAGCTGCACCGCGGCGACGGCTCGCTCTTCACGTTCCGCGGGGTGCACGCCGGGCTCGCGATGCAGTCGGTGGCGATGTGCGGCTCCGAGGAGCAGAAGCAGCGCTGGCTGCCGGCCATGTCGACGCTGGACAAGATCGGCGCGTTCGCGCTCACCGAGCCCGAGCACGGCTCCGACTCGATCGCGCTGGAGACCACGGCGCGCCGCGACGGCGACCACTGGATCATCGACGGCGCCAAGCGCTGGATCGGCAACGGCACGATCGCCGACCTGGTGGTGGTGTGGGCCCGTGACACCGACTCCGGCGAGGTGAAGGGGTTCGTCGTGGAGACCCCGACCGAGGGCTACGAGGCGTCGGTGATCACCGGGAAGCTGTCGCTGCGCTCGGTGTGGCAGGCCGACATCGCATTCGACGGGGTGCGGGTGCCGGACGAGAACCGGCTGGCGAACGCCGAGTCGTTCAAGGACTGCGCGCGCGTGCTGGCGAACACCCGCGGCATGTGCGCGTGGATGGCGCTGGGCCATGCGACCGCGGGCTACGACGCCGCGATGCGCTACGCCATGGCCCGCACACAGTTCGGCAAGCCGCTCGCGTCGTTCCAGATCGTGCAGCAGCGGCTGGTGCACATGCTCGCCGACCTCACCGGGATGCAGCTCTACTGCATGCAGCTCGGGCGCCTCGCCGACGCCGGACGCCTGTCCCCCACCGTGGCGGGGCTCGCGAAGATGAACAACACGCGGACCGCCCGCAAGATCCTCTCCGAGGCCCGGGACCTGCTGGGCGGCAACGGGATCCTGCTCGAACACCACGTCATGCGGCACTGGGCCGACATCGAGGCGATCCACACCTTCGAGGGCACGGAGACGATGCAGACGTTGATCGTCGGGCGTGACATCACGGGGATCGGCGCGTTCGCCTGACCGCGCGTGCACCTGACCGCGGTCGTGCGCGGAGAACGTCGCCGGAACGACGTTATCCGCGCACGGGGCCGAAGGCCTTCTTCCAGGCCTGGTAGCCGCCGTCGAGGTCGGTGGCGTTGCGCAGCCCGAGCTCCTGCAGCGACGCTGCGGCCAGGCTGGAGCTGTAGCCCTCGGAGCACACGACGATCCACGTCACGCCGTGGTCGACCGCCTGCGGGATCCGGGCGTCCGAGGTGGGGTCGAGGCGCCATTCGATGTGGTTGCGCTCGATCAGCAGCGCCCCGGGCAGCTCGCCCTCCTGCTCACGCTGCCAGCCCGGGCGGGTGTCGACGAGGATCGCGCCCCGTTCCACCATGGCGGCGGCGCGCCGGGGATCCGGCCGGTCCAGACGCGCGCGGGCGGCGGCCAGCAGGTCCGCGATGGTGGTCATCCGACTCCCGTCTCCGTCAGCTCCGTGCGCGTGCGACGCAGCCGCTGCCCCGGCTCCGCCACGTAGTACGACATGGCCGTCAACGGCGGGGAGTAGGCGTGCACGCTGACCGCGGGCGCCGTCTCGCGGTTGCCGACGTCGTGGACGTGGCCGAGCGGGAAGCCGGCGGTGTGCCCCGCCGTCAGCTGCCGGGAGCGCAGGCCGTCGCCGGCCCACCGGTGCTCGACGAGACGGCCCGAGACCACCGTGAGCGCGCCCAGCGAGCCCGCGTGGTCGTGGAGCTCGGCCGCCTGCTCGGTGGCCCAGCTGATCAGCCAGACGTCGACGTAGGGGTCGGAGCGCAGCTGCCGGTACCAGCGGCGGTCCGGGTCGACGTGGACGGGATGGCCGCCGGCGCGCACCTCGTCGGCGACCTCACGCGTCAGCGCGGTGAGATCGGACAGGGCAAGCGGCGTGGGGGCGTGCAGCAGCACAGGAGACTCCGGTGAGGGGCGGCGAGCGAGCGGACGGCACGGTCAGCTCGGGCAACACCACTGGTCGAAGCAGTTCGCGCGACGGCCGCCCCAGATCTCTCCGAGGACGGCGGCAGGCGGCATGTGCTCATATCAGCACAGCCCGCATCGTCGCCGCTACACCGTCCCAGCTCCCGGGAGAAATGTCCGACAGGCCGTCGGTGATCGGTCCGAGATCGAGGGAATGGCCCCGCCGGGGGCGGTCAGCTCGATCTCGGACCGATCAACGGTGTGCGGCGAGCCAGTCGCGGAGGTCGGAGAGGGGTTTGTCGCGCTCGGGCTCGTTGTAGATCTCGTGCCACAGGCCCTCGTACCAGTGGACGGTCTGGTCCGGAGAGCCGCTCGCGGCCTCCAGCGCCCGGGTGCCGGCCGGGTCGGTGAGCACGTCGAGGGTGCCGTGCTGGAGCAGCAGCGGGAGCGTGAGGCCCCGGGCGCGCTCGGGCAGCACGTCGAACTGGGCGAACAGCGCCGACGACAGCCCCAGCGTCGGGTTGCCCTGGTGCACCAGGGGATCGGCCTGGTACGCGGCGACCACGGCGGGGTCCTTGCTGACCTTCGTGGCGTCGATCCCGGCCGGCCGGAGCGTCGGCGCCACCTTCGCGAGTGCCTTCAGCACCGGCACCGCCGCCTTCGGGATGGCGTTGCTCGCGAGCGCGGGGGCCGAGAGCACGAGGCCCGCCAGCTCGGCCTGGTGGTCGAGCGCGTAGGCGAGCGCGACCTGCCCGCCCATGCTGTGGCCGAGCAGGAACACCGGCAGGCCGGGGTGGCGCGCGACGACGTGCTTGCGGAACGTGTCGTAGTCGGCGAGCCAATCGTCGTAACGGTCGAGGTGCGCCCGCCTGCCGCCGGAGAGGCCGTGTCCGCGGTGGTCGAGCCCGTAGACGGCCCAGCCGTCGGGTACGAGCGCGTCGACGACGTTGCCGTAGCGGCCGGAGTGCTCGCCGAGGCCGTGGCAGAGCAGCACCACCCCGGTGGGCGGCCCGTCGGGCAGCCAGCCCTGCCAGTACAGCTCCACCCCGCGGACGCCGCCCAGGCGGCCGTCCACCCGGTCCGGCATCAGCCGAGCCCGATCATCATGTCGTCGGCGGGCCGCTTCAGGCCGGCGGGATCGAGCTCGACGTCGTGACGGGCGTCCGTCTCGTCGGGGACGTCCACCAGCACGGCCGCCGGCTCGCACTCCGACGCGGTGACCGAGAGGCCGTACTCGCCCGCCGCGAGGTCGGCCATCCGGTACCCGCCACCAGGTCCGCTCTGCGCGGTGTCGACGATCTCGCCGTCCTGCACGAGCGTCAGGCGCGCGCCGACGACCGGGCCGTCCTCGCCGTGGACGGTGCCCGACAACGACGCGGAGCGGGCCAGCAGCAGATCGGCCGACACCGGCTCGCCCGCCACCGTGATCGCGACGGCTCCGGGCTGATGGCCGGCCGCGGAGGAGACCAGCACGTAGCTGCCCGGACGCGGGGCCAGCACGGTTCCTCCGCCCCCCGCGTCCGCGACGGACCCGGCCGCCTCCCGGCCGCGGTCGTCGAGCAGCGTGACGCCGGCGCCGGGCACCCCTGCGCCGTCGCGGCCGACCACCCGGAAGGCCACGGGTTGCGCGTCGCCGTCGCGGGTCTCGGCCGTCGCGGCCGCGCAGCAGACGCCCTCGAGCGCCACCGTGGACGGCTCGTCCTCGGCGGTCCCGGGCATTACACAGCCGAACGTGCGGAGCAGTGCGAGATCCGCGGCCGCCTGCTCGGCGGCGGCCTCGGCGGGGCTGCGGCGGGGGCGAGCCGATTCCGGGGCCGTCACGGGCTCCGCGGCGACAGACCCGGACGGCACGGGCACCGCGGACCCGGACCCGGACCCGGCACCCACCGACCCAGCACCCCCGGACTCGGCAACCACGGACTCGCCAGCCGCGGACTCCGCAACAGCGGACCCGGCAACAGCGGGCCCGGACTCGGGGATCGCCGACGCGACCGGCTCGGAAACCGTCTGCCCAGCGACGGCGACGCCGGCATCGGCGGCGGCGTCGGCGGCTGCAGCGGGGTCGGCGTCGGCGGCTGCAGCAGGGTCGGCGGCATCGGCGGGGTCGGCGGCGGCGGGCAACGGCTCGGCAGCGGGTGGCGCAGCCGCGCCCGCGTCCGACCCCGTGCCGGACGGCTCGGCCGGGCTCACGGCACCAGCCGCGGCGGGGTCGCCGCCGATCTGCACCTCGGCGTCCAGCCGATCCGGTTCCTTCCCGGAGCGGTCATCGGGAGCGGCAGGGGGAACCGTCGAGCGGGTGTCGACGAGCTCGGGCGGGAACGCGGGGAGCTGCACCGCGCGCAGAACGGGTTCGGGGCGGCCCGTGCCGCCGGCGGCGGGATCGGTGCACTGCGGCCGGTCGTGGTCGGTGGCCCACACGATCCCGTCGCTCTCGGCGATGCGAGCGGCACGGTTCCAGGGGGTGTCGTCGGCGGAGGCCGACACCCGGGCCGGAGCAGGCTTCCGCTCCGGGGCGCACGACGCGGCGGCGTCCGCCGGAGCGGCAGGGGGCCCGATGACCGGCTCCACCACGGCGGGCGGATCGTCCGCCGCCGGCCGCGGCTCGGGCACCGCGACAGCGCGCGACGGCGCCGACGGCGGCTCGGCCTGCGCGGCGCGGAGCCGGACGAGATCGGCCACGGTCCGCGGGCTCTCGCCCGTGGGCCTGCGCGACCGGCCGGACATCGCCCGCAGCGCGAGCGCGATGATCAGCGCGGCGAGAACCGGTGCGATCCAACCCAGCGCGCTCATCCTGGCACTCCCCGCTCCCGCCGAACCTGGCCAGAACCTAGCATCTCGGCAGGCCTGGGCCCGGGAGGCGGCAACGGAGTGTTACCGCAGCTCACATGCATGATCACGGCAGTCAGTGCGATCAGAGGGGAACGGAGCGGTGTGGACACCGACCTGAACGAGCTCGCGGCGGCGCACGGCGTGGCCACGGAGTACCGGGACGGCGCCCGACGGCCCGTCGGCGTCGACCCGGAGGTGGTCGTGCGCGTGCTCGGCCTGCTCGACGTGGACGCCGGCACCCCCGACGCCGTGCGGGCGGCCCTGGCCCGATCGGACGCCGGCCGGCTGCCGGGCACGATCGCCGCCCGCACCGACCGGTCGCGCGCGCTGCCCGCGCCCGGCGTGCTGGTCGACGAGGCGGGACGGCGGCGCGACGTGGCGGAGATCCCCGCCGGCCTGGAGCCCGGCTGGTACCGGCTGGAGACCGGCGACCGGGTCGTGACCGTGGTCGTCGCACCGCCCGCCCTCACCGAACCACGCCGCGCGTGGGGCTGGATGCTGCAGCTCTACGCGCTGCACTCGGCCGGGTCGTGGGGCATCGGCGACCTCGGCGACCTGCGCGCGTTCACCACGTGGACGGGTCGTGAGCACGGCGCCGGGGCGGTCCTGCTCAACCCGCTGCACGCGATCACCCCCGTACCGCCCGTGCAGCCCTCGCCGTACACCCCGTCGAGCCGCCGGTTCGGCACCCCGCTGGCCCTGAGGATCACCGACCTCGACGCCTACACGCGCGCGGACGCCGCCACCCGCGCGGAGGTGGATGCCCTGCGCCCGGAGACGGCAGGCGACCGTATCGAGCACGACCGCGTGTGGGCGGCGAAGCGCTCCGCGTGCGAGCTCCTGTGGCGCGCCGACGGACGGCCCGAGCCCGCGGACGCTCCCGGGGACCTGTGGGAGTTCGCGCGGTTCTGCGCGCTGGCCGAGCGGTTCGGCGGGCGCTGGAGCCGCTGGCCGGACGGGCTGCGCCATCCCGACGGGCCGCAGGTGGCGGCCGCGTGCGCGGAGCTGGCACCGCGGGTGGCGTTCCACGCCTGGCTGCAGCAGCAGGTCCAGGTACAGCTGGCCGCGGTGCGCAGCGCCGCGCGCGCCGTGGACGTGCAGGTGGTGCACGACCTCGCCGTGGGCTGCGACCCGGAGGGTGCCGACGGCTGGGCCCTGCAGGACGTGCTCGCTCTCGGTGTGCGGGTGGGTGCGCCGCCGGACGCGTTCAGCCAGCAGGGCCAGGACTGGGGGCTGCCGCCGTGGCGTCCGGACCGCCTCGACGCCACCGGCTACGCCGCCTACCGCGACCTGATCCGGGCCCTGCTCCGCCAGGCCGACGGCCTGCGCATCGACCACGTCGCCGGGCTGTTCCGGCTGTGGTGGGTGCCGCCGGGCGCCTCCGCCGACCGGGGCACGTACGTCTCCTACGACGCCGAGGTGATGCTCGCGGTCCTGACGCTGGAGGCCCACCGAGCGGGAGCGCTGGTGATCGGGGAGGACCTGGGGACGGTCGAGCCCGAGGTCACAGCGGCGCTGGCCGAACGGCGGATGCTGGGCTCGTCGGTGCTGTGGTTCACCCGCGACCGGGACACCCCTGGCGAGCCCATGCTGCCCCCGGACGAGTGGCCCGAGGACTCGGTGGCCACCGTCTCGACGCACGACCTGCCGACGGCTGCGGGGTTCCTGCGCGGCGAGCACGTGCGGGTCCGCGCGGAGCTGGGGCTGCTCGACGACGTCGCCGCGGAGGTGGCGAAGGCGGCCGTGGAGCGCGGCGAGCTGCTGGACCTGCTGCGCGGCGAGGGCCTCGTCGAGGGCGAACCCGATGAAGCCGACCTGATCGTCGCCATCCACGCGCTGCTGGCCGGCAGCCGCTCGCGACTGGTGCTCGTCTCCCCGTACGACGTGGTGGGCGAGGTCAGGCAGCCCAACCTGCCCGGCACGGTCGACCAGTACCCGAACTGGCGGCTGCCGCTACCGCTGTCGCTGGAGGAGCTGCAGGTCGACCCGCGGGTCCGGGTCGTGGTGGCGCAACTCCAGCGCGCTCGCGGCCGGGACTGACATCATCGACCCGTGGAGTCGAGCCGACTGGACCGCTGGCTGTGGGCGGTGCGCCTCACCAAGACCCGCCCGGACGCCGCTGCGGCCTGCCGGGGCGGGCACGTCCGCGTCAACGACAAGCCCGCCAAGCCGGCCACGCCCGTGCAGCCCGGCGACCAGATCCGTGCGCGGGTGAACGACATCACGCGCATCGTCGAGGTGGTCCGGGTGGTCCCACGGCGGGTCGGGGCGGTCGACGCCGCCACCTGCTTCATCGACCGGACCCCGCCACGACCCCCCGAGGCGGCGACGCCGGTGGCCCGCCGCGACCGCGGAGCCGGCCGCCCCACCAAGCGCGAACGTCGCGTCCTCGACGACTTCCGCTCCGGACGCCTGTAACCGACCGCATCGAGCCCGCGCACTGTCGCCGTCGGGCCGCTGCACCAGCAAGGAGCCCGCGCAATGTCGCCGATCACGATGGAGATGCGGGCGCTCGTCGGTGAGACGTGCCGCGCGCTGCGCAGCCAGGGCCTGGTGATCGGCACGGCCGGCAACGTGTCGGTGCGGGCGGGCGATCTGGTCGCGATATCCCCGAGCGGCCTCGACTACGACGCGATGACGGCCGAGCTGGTGGGCGTCCACGCGATGGACGGCACGCCGGTCGACGCTCCGCTGAGGCCGTCGAGCGAGCTACCGCTGCACCTGCAGATCTACGCACGCACCGGGGCGGCGGCAGTGGTGCACACCCACGCCCCCGCGTCCACGGCGTTGTCGTGCGTGGTGGACGAGGTTCCTGCGTCGCACTACTACACGGCGATGTTCGGCGGCCCGGTGCGCGTGGCGCCCTACGCCACGTTCGGCAGCGACGAGCTCGCGTGGAACGTCGCCGCGGCGCTGGACGGGCGGACGGCTGCGCTGATGGGAAACCACGGAGCGGTGGTGGTGGCCGGTTCGCCGGCGGCGGCACTGCGCCTGGCCGGGTACCTCGAGTACGTGTGTGACTTGCACCTG
>JBBQEF010000212.1:0-10218 GCA_038320445.1 Mycobacteriales bacterium | reverse complement strand
CTGGTGGGGGTGCTGCTGCTGCAGGTCGGCGGGCTCGCGCGGACCGCGGCCGGGCACCGCGACAGCTACACCCTCGCCTCCGACGCCCTCGCCACCGTCGGCGGGCAACCGTGCGGCCTCGAGCGCCTGCTGTCGGTCGAGACCGACCCCGCCGCCGGGTTGCTGCCCGCCCGCCCCGGCCCCGTGACCCGGGCCGAGCTGACCGTCGACGTCGGCGGCCGGAGCCTGCCCGGCATCGCCGTCAGCGGCACCGCGACCACCGCCTGGTTCACCCTCGACGCCGCCCAGCGGGCCGGCACCCTGCCCGTGGTGGTCACGACGTCGGGCACCACCGGCCCGAACGACGCGCTGACCCTCCAGTTCGGCCGCGGCGAGCTGCCCGTCGACGCGCGGCGCCTCACGTCGGCGTCGAGCGGCCCGGTCGACGTGCGTCAGATGGCCCCGGCCGGCGCCGACTCCGTGCGGCTCGTGGTCGACGCGCCGACCCGGGCGACGCGCCCCGCGGCGCTGGTGACCCTGCCGCGCGTGCCGCGGCTGACCCCGATGGAGACGCTCCTGCCCCCCGGCAGCCGCGCGATCCTCGACTGGCCCGTGGCCTTCCTGTTCGGCTGCATCACCCCCGAGCCGCTCGCACTCGGGTCGGCAGGCCTCGCCCGCTGGCGCGTCGGCCCGCCCGCGAGCGACCCGTCGGCCGGGATCACGTACGCGCCCGCGTACGGCGGTCCCTTCGCCGCACCGCGGCTACTCGTCACCGAGCAGCGCATGGCCACCTACCTCACCGGCGACCCGACGCGGGACGCCACACAGCTCTACCGCTGGCTGCCGATCGCGAGCCTGAGCCGTCCGGAGCCCGTCGTCGCTGATCAGACCGTCATGGGCTGGCACTCCGACGGGCACGCGCGAGTGCCGGGCCTCGACACGCCGGGGTGACCCGGTCAGCCGACACCGCCCGGTCGGCCGCACAATGGAGATCGGTCCCACACACACCCCGACCCGGAGGACGGCCGCGCCGAATGCTTCGTACACCGGACACCACGGACGAATCGGTGGCGTCGACGCCCCTTCCGTCCACCCGGCTGATGGCCCAGCGGGGCCTGTTCTTCGGCCCGTCGGCCCTCGCGCCGGAGGATCTCTACTCCGTGGTGGAGAAGGGCATCGCGCGCCGCGAGCGCCACCGCGTGCAGCTGGCGCCGGGCACGAACGTCAGCACCAACACCTACTTCGGCCGCTTCCACGCCACCTACTGGCAGCGCTGGACGCCGGTCACCGAGGTCGAGGTCGCCGCCGTCGTCTCGGGCACCGGACGGGTGCGCCTCTACGCGTCGGACACCAACAAGGTGTGGCGCGTCGCCGCGGCGGTGGACGTCCGGGACGCCTCCCGGCAGCCCGTCCGGCTCGTGGCGCCGCTCGACCGCTTCCTCGACGGCGGCGGCATGTGGCTCGAGATGACCACCGAGCTGGACGAGATGACCGTGGCGGACGTGGCATGGAGCGTCGTCGCGCACCGCCCGGTGCCGCGCACCGACATCGTCGTCTGCACGTTCAACCGGGTGGACGACTGCCTCAACACGCTGCAGGCCATGGTCGACGACCCGGACGCACTGGCGCTCGTCGGCACCGTGCACGTCATCGACCAGGGCACCGACCCGCTGGAGGCACGCCCGCGGTTCGCCGACGTGTCGGCGGCGCTGGGCACCCACCTGCGGTACGTCCGCCAGCCCAACCTCGGCGGCGCGGGCGGTTTCACCCGCGGCCTGTTCGACGCCACCTCGGGAGCGCCCGGGGAGCAGGCCGACGTCCTCCTGATGGACGACGACGTGATGCTGGAACCCGAGCTGATCGTCCGCCTCACGGCGTTCGCCGCCAGCTCCACGACGCCGATGATCGTGGGCGGGCAGATGCTCAACCTGCTGCACCCCACCCACCTGCACATCTCGGCCGAACGCGCCGATCCCGAGCGGCTGGTGAACGGCCTCGCGATGCCGGGGGCGCTGAAGGAGGCCTACCTCCTGGGTCTGGACGATCGGCAGCTGCCGATCAACCAGGAGCGCCGTGTCGACTCGGAGTACAACGGCTGGTGGTCGTGCCTGATCCCGGCGGCGATCGTCCGGGAGATCGGCTACCCGCTGCCGCTGTTCTTCCAGTGGGACGACGTCGAGTTCAGCTACCGTGCCCGCGCCCACGGCTTCCCCACGGTGTCGCTGCCCGGCGCCGGCGTGTGGCACGCCGACTTCGGGTGGAAGGACTGGGACGAGTGGCACCGGTACTTCAACCTCCGCAACGGCCTGATCATGTCGGCGCTGCACACCGGCTTCTCCGTCAGGCGCATCAACGCGCGCGTCGCGGAGCTGCTGGGCACCTACCTGGTCGCGATGCACTACGGGCTGGCCGCCACGCTGCTGCAGGCGATCGAGGACTTCCTCGACGGGCCGGAGATCCTGCGGGACGGCTCCGTCGACGCGGCCGTCGAGATCCGGCGCATCCGTGCGGCCTACCCCGAGACGGTCGTGCACCCGATGTCCGAGGTGAGCGGGGACTTCCGCGAGATGCTGGTCGTGCGCGCCGCCAACGAGCCCGGCCGGCTCGGCCTGACCTGGGCCAAGCGGGCCGCCTACCAGCTCGCGGGCCGGGTCGTGCACCGCACGGGCGCCGTCCAGGCGGGCGACGCGCACTGGTGGCACGTCTCGCTGTTCGAGCGGGCCGTGGTGACGGACATGGGCGAGACGGGGGTCCGGATCCGCCAGCGTGACCGCGACCTCGCGTTCACACTGGCCAAGCGGGGCCTGGTGGCGATGAAGCGGCTCCGCAGCGAGGGTCCCGCGGTGGCGGAGCGGTACCGTGCGGCGATGCCGCAGCTCACGAGCCGGGCGAACTGGGCCCGGCTGTACGGCGTCGAGGAGTAGCCGGCGCCGGGCCGCCCGCGCGATGATCGCCGAACCAGCGGTGATCGGTGCTACCGTCGGTAACTTACTTCGGTTAACGTCGCGCGCATGAAGGACTTCGCGGACAGGGTCGCCGTCATCACCGGGGCCGGGTCGGGGATCGGGCGGGCGCTCGCGCTGGACCTGGCCCGGCGCGGGGCGCGGCTGGAGCTGACCGACATCGACGCCGCCGGTGTGGCCGCCACGGCCGACGCCTGCCTCGCGGTCGGCGCGAAGGCCCGCCACCACGTGCTCGACGTGGCCGACCGCGCCGCCGTCGATGCGCACGCCACCCAGGTGATGGCCGCGCACGGCCGGGTGGACCTCGTGGTCAACAACGCCGGCGTGAGCATGACCGGCCCGGTGCTCGCGCTCACGCTCGACGAGATCGAGTGGATCATGGGGGTCAACTTCTGGGGCGTCGTGCACGGCACCAAGGCCTTCCTGCCGCACCTGGTGGCCAACCGCGGCGCACACCTGGTCAACATCTCGTCCATCTTCGGGATGATCGCGGTGCCCGGCCAGGCGGCCTACAACGCGTCGAAGTTCGCCGTGCGCGGCTTCACCGAGGCGCTGCGCCAGGAGATGCTCTCCGCCCGCACCGGCGTGTCGGTGAGCTGCGTCCACCCCGGCGGCATCAAGACCAACATCGCCCGCGGCGGCCGCTTCGCCGCCGGTGTGGACGGCGCCGCCACCGCAGACGTGTTCGACCGGATCGCCCGCACCACCCCCGAGGTCGCGGCCGCGACGATCCTGCGGGGTGTCGAGCGCGACAGGGCCCGCATCTTCATCGGCCCCGACGCGTTCGCGCTCGACGGGATGCAGCGGCTGCTCGGCTCGGGGTACCAGGCGATCGTCCGGCGGGCGGCAGCGCTGCGCACGATGGCGGGATGAGGGCATGCGCCTGATCCTGCTGCGGCACGCCGAGTGCCTCGGCAACGTCGACAAGTCCGCCTACACCACCATCCCCGACCACTCCCTGCCGCTCACCGAGCACGGGGAGCGGCAGGCGCGCGACGCCGGGCCGCTGATCAAGGACCTGATCGGCGGGGAGCGGTTCGGGGCCTACGTGAGCCCGTACGCGCGCACCCTCCACACGCTGGACCTGCTCGACGTCGACCCCGGCTGGACCGTGCAGGAACCGCGCCTGCGGGAGCAGGACTGGGGCAATCTCCAGGACCCCGAGGAGCAGGTGCGGCAGGAGGCCGAGCGCAACGTCTACGGGCACTTCTACTACCGCCTGAGCCACGGCGAGTCCGGCGCCGACGTCGACGACCGGCTGGCGGCGTTCCTCACGGGCATCGACCGCGCCACACCGGTGGTGCTGGTGGTGACCCACGGGCTGGCGATGCGGCTGCTCGCCCGCCGGGCGTTGGGGTGGTCGGTGGCGCTGTTCGAGGCGCTGTCCAACCCGGCCTGCTGCGAGGAGCGCGTCCTGACCCACGACGGCGTGGGCTGGAGCCTGGACCGCCCGTTCGCGCAGTGGAAACCGGCGGCCGACGGGTCGACGCAGCGCTAGATGCCGATGACCCGCCTGGCCCAATCGGGGCGGTTCAGTCCCTTGAGGATCGTGTAGCGGTACTCCATCGGCACCAGCACGACCGTGTCCGGGCTGGTCACCAGCACCCAGCGCGCGTCGGCGACGGCGTCGGGGCCGTTGTCGCGGAAGCTGGTGCCGACGGCCACGTAGTTGGATTCGCTCGTCCACGAGTCGCTGAGCGAGAGGTACCACTGCGCGGCCAGGATCGCGCTGATCCGCCGGTCGGGCGAGACGTCGAGATAGTAGGCGTGCTCCGGGATCTCCCCGGGGTGGAGGCGGGCCGCACGCTCCAGGCGGAACGGGAGGGCGGCCGCGAGCGGCGGGGTCCTGATGACCTTGACGTCGGCCACGAGGTTCGCGACCCCCGGCGCGCCGGCCGGCAGCTTGATGTCCGACGCGTCGAACGTGAAGCCGAAGACCTGGGTGAGGGCCAACGCGACGAGCCCGGACGCCACAGCCGTGCGGGCGGTGGCGAGCGGGCCCCGCCCGCCGCCGCGGGGCACCAGGTGCACGACGGGGATCACGAGCACGGCGAGCAGCACGATCAGCATGCCGATCATGAACTTGAAGCCGTAGTAGCTCACCTTGTCGTTGGTCTGGATCTGCACGACGATGAGCGCCGCCGCGACGGCGACCCCGGCGAGCGGCACGAACCCGAGGCCGGCGACGCGGGACCGGACGGCCGGTGCGGCGATCCCGCGGCGGACCAGCACGCAGGCGCCGATCACGCCGAGCGTGCACGCGACGAGCAGGCCGAAGTTCAGGGGGATGACCCCGCCGTCGATGGTCAGCGGGTTCTCGGCCTGGACCCGGCCGAGCACCAAGGCCGTGCGGGCCAGGCACCCGGCGACGGCGAGCAGCAGCAGGACCGCCACGAGCGCCGCCACGGGCCTCGCCCGCCACCGGCGCAGCCGGAACGGCGCCACGAGCAGGAGGACGGCGGGCAGGGCCATCGCGAGCAGGAGTACCCAGCTCGTCGCGACCCCGACGACGGCGCCCCCGATCGCGGCGAGCGCGAGCGGGCTGCACACCCGGACCGCAGGCACCGCGACCAGCGCTATCGCGACCACGAGCGCGCAGGCCAGCGTGAAGTTGCCGATGCCGCCCTGGATCAGGTCGGCTCCGGGCCCGAAGAGGAACACGCCCGCGACGAACGCCGAGGCGGGCACCGCCACAGCGGGACGGCGGCGCAGGGCGGGCAGCGCACAGAACCCGGCGACCAGCATCACCACCACGATGATCACCAGCAGCGCGATCGCCCGCGAGTAGGCCAGCAGCTCGGCGGCGACATCGCCCCGTACCGGGCCCGCCATCACCTCGATGATCGTGGCGACGTCGGCGTGGAACCCCTGCGGGTAGCTGGAGAACTGCCAGCTCCCGCCACCGGCCGGGGGCGGGAGCACGTCCACCGTGACGCCGGACCCCCTGATCATGTGGACCATGCTGAAGTGGGCGACGTTGTCCCAGCCGCCCATGAGCAGGGCCATGGACTGGGTGGCCGACTTCACCTGCAGCCATGGCTGCAGCACCACCATGGCGAGGCCCGCGCTCACCGGGATCAGGAGGTCGACGGCCCGCGGCCGGGGCAGCAGCAGCAGCGCGCGGCGGCCGGGACGCTCCGACCAGCCCACCCACGCGAAGGTGCCGCCCGCGATCAGGGCGAGCCCGATCGAGGCCCGGCCGAAGGTGGCCAGGGGAAGGTCGGACCACCACAGCACCGGCGTCCACCCCAGCAGCAGGCAGCCCGCCAGCAGGACCCGGCGGCACAGGTCGCGCGAGGTGGGCACCAGCAGCACGACCAGCGTCGCGACGAGGAGCCCGGCACCGCCCTCCAGGACGCCGGTGATCCGGCCGAGCAGCACGAGGCAGGCGGCCGTGACACCGAACATCGCGGCCCGCACGAACCGCGGATCGTGGCCTCGCACCGGAGGGACCACGGAGGGGCCGGGGCGCAGGGCCGGCTCGATCCGGGCGGGGGCTGCCACGCTGGCCAACTCGCTCTCCGACGACGTCCCGACGGCCGTCACCCTACTGGGCGACCCCGCCGACGGAGCGTCACACGCCGGGGCCGCCTGCTCCGGCACGATCACGTCGGCCGGTGCGCAATCCGCCTCCCCGGGAGAGGCCACGTCGGCGGGTGCCGATGCCGCCTCCCCGGGAGAGATCACGTCGGCGGGTGCCGATGCCGCCTCCCCGGGAAGGATCACGTCGGAGGTGCGTCGAAGACGTTGCGCTTCCACGCCTCCCGGCTGGTGAGCTCCGGCTGTGCCTCGCGGTAGCGCCGCCGCAGCTCCGGCCACTCCTTCGCGATCTGGCGCAGCTGCGAGAACGACGTCGCGAACATCGAGCGGAACAGCTCGCGGTCGCGCCGACGGAACGTGACACCGCGCCCGTCAGGTGTGGCGACGGTGGCCGAGTCCAGCCGCGAGAGCACGAACCACTGGGCCTGCCGCGACGGCAGGTTGCGCTGCGGCACGACCTGGTGGGCCGCGGCGGGCGCGCGCAGGTTGTGCACGACGGCCTGCGCCAGGCCCTTGACGATCGCGACCTTGCCGGTCGGCGGCTCCGGGAAGGACTGGGCGGCCAGGGCGTCGAGGTCCGAGAGCGGCACCTGCGTGGCCGAGTCGAGCGGGCGGCCGTCGTCGTACTCGGCGCGCTTCGCCCGGATCTCACCGAGGACGACCGGCAGCTTCGGGAACAGCGCCTCCGGCCCGGCGAGGAAGTCCCGCAGGGCCATCTCCTGCAGGGCGACCGCCGAGTACTCCATGAGCATCAGGTGCCGCATCGTCCGTTTGAGCGTGTCCAGCACCAGCGCCCGTGGGTTCTCCGGCCCGTGCAGTGCGGCCGCGACGTACCGGTTGCGGTAGTGGAAGTAGGCCTGCCAGTCGCTCGTGTCGTCCTTCTCCATGAACGACATGTGCCAGATCGCGATGCCCGGCACCGTGGCCGTGCGGTAGCCCTTCGAGCGGGCGCGCAGGCCGTACTCCGCGTCGTCCCACTTGATGAACAGCGGCAGCGGCATCCCGAGGTCCTCGGCCACCGAGCGCGGGATCAGGCACATCCACCAGGCGTTGTAGTCGACGTCGGTGCGCCGGTGCAGCCACGGGGTCTGGCGCAGGGTGCGGTCGGCGAGGTCGTGGTGCGGCTCGGTGCCCGGCGCGTTGCGCCAGAGGAACGTGTTGCGGTCGACGACCTCGCCCATCGTCGAGAGCTGGGAACGGACCTGCAGCGACAGCATCTGGCCGCCGACCAGCATCGGCTCGCGCGAGTGCCGCGAGAACGCGACGGCGCGCAGCACCGAATCGGGCTCCAGCAGGATGTCGTCGTCCATGAAGAGGATCTGCTCGCAGTCGGTGCTCTCCAGCGCCTCGTACATCACGCGCGCGTAGCCGCCGGAGCCGCCGAGGTTGGGCTGGTCGATGATCCGCAGCCGGTCGCCGAGCACCGCGGCCGCGGCCTCGAAGCCGGGCTCGTCGCGGACCTTCCTCGTGCCCTGGTCGGGGACGATGACGGCGGTGAGCGCGTCCAGCACGAGCGGGTCGGAGCCGAGCGCGGTGAGGGTGGCGACCGCGTCGGCGGGCCGGTTGAACGTGGGCATCCCGACGGTGACGGCGGCCCGCCCGCGGGGTTCCGCGGTGGCGTACCAGCCGCCCCCGTGCAGGGTCAGCTCGTCCGCGTCGGTGGTGAGGTCGAACCAGTACCAGCCGCCGTCCTCGAACGGGCGCAGGTCGAGCGTGATCTCGATCCAGCGGCGGCCGGTGCCGCCGATGACCTCACCGTGCTCGAAGATGTGCGAGCCGTCGGCCTTGGTGCGGTAGACGTCGATCCGACCGCTGCCCTCCACCTCCAGCCGCAGCGTCACCTCGGTGAGCGGGCTCCAGCGGCGCCAGTAGCTCGCCGCGAACGCGTTGAAGTAGGCGCCGAACGACACCTCGCTCTGCGCGCTGACCACGGCCGACGTGCGCGACGTCGCACGCACCTTGCGCAGGCCCGTCGACGAGCCCGCGAAGCTCAGCACCCGGCGCACCCGCTCGCCCGGGGAGGACGGCATCGACGACACGCGCAGGCTGGTGCGCTCGTCCATGTAGATCGAGCGGACGCTCATCGGGTCGCCGATGCGGGGCAGGAGCACGCGCTGGAGAAGGCCGGCGGCCGGCGCGGGCGTGGGATGCGGGGACGGCGCGGTGGCGGGACTGGCGGCAGTGGTCGTCAAAGCAGGTCCTTCATGTGCTCGGGGTCGCCGACGAGCCTAAGACACGGCCCGGCCGCGGGCTCAGGCCGTGGTCGCGCCCGGCACCAGCCGGTCGCCACACGACGCCAGCGGGGTCGCCCGGAGCGCCGCGTCGGCGGCGTCGGCCGCCGCGGCCCAGGCCGTGAGCCTCGCCATCGTCGCGGCGTCCGGGACGAGGTCGCGGCGCACCCAGTTGCCGCCGCCGTTGGGTGTCGGGCCGATGAGGACGTACCCGGCGACGAACCGGGGGTCGGCGTCGAAGGCCATCTGGGTGCGGAACTGTCCGTGCGAGCGGATGAAGGTGGGTTTCACCACGTCGAACACGTGGTCGCGCACGCCGGCCCAGTTCTTGGCCGCCCAGAGCTTCGCGATCGTCGGCTCGGCGAGCCCGGCCCCGTCGGTGAGCAGCGCCGTCCCGACGAGTGCCCCGCCGCCGATCTCCGGCGCGAACAGGGTGGGGTCCTTCAGCCCGAGGATGCCCACGTAGCCGTTGAACTCGCGGCCGGTGTTCTGCACGATCAGGCACATCGGCGCGACCGGCGCGGCCGCGTAGGAGCGTGCCGCCGCGAGCCACTGCGTGCCCGAGAGGCCGGCGGCCGCCACCAGCACGACCGCCACCACCACGCGCGCCCGCGGCCGCAGCCGTCCCACCACCGCGTCGGCGGCGACGGCCACGACCAGCGCGCCGAGCGCCCAGACCGGCGTCGCGAACCGGTACTGGATCATCCAGTCGTTCACCAGCACGCCGAACGCGGTGAGCGCCAGGGCCAGCGGGATCATCAGGAGCACGACGGCGTGGCGGGCGAAGGAGGTGCGCCCGGCCGCGGCGCCGACCAGCAGCACCGCGACCAGCACCGCCAGCCAGCCCCCGTAGGCGACGAGGTCGCTGACCTTGGCGAAGCTCGCGGCCGTGGGGAGACCCTGCGACTTCGCGACGGCCGTCGTCGGCAGCCACGCGTCGAACGTCGCGTGGCGCCACAGCAGGTAGGTCCCCATCGGAACGGCGAAGGCGACCACCGCGACCACCGCGGCGACGACGCCCCGCAGCCAGCCGCCGCGGCCGATCAGCACGAGGACGGCCAGCGGGTACGCGGCGGCGTAGATCAGGCCCTCGGGGCGGGTGAGGGCGGCCAGTGCGGCGAGCAGGCCGCAGGCGAGCGCGGGACCGGCCGCAACCAGCCGCCCCCGCGCCTCGGACCGCACCAGCACGGTGGCCAGGCCCACCGTCGCCAGTGCGAGCAGCGAGTTCTCCAGCCCGGACACGCACCAGATCACGAACGACGGGATCGCCGCGCAGATCGAGCCCGCGACGGCCGTGACGACCGCCGGGCGGCGGCACACCGCGGACGCGGTGGCGTAGAAGCAGGCGAACATGCCCGCGACCAGCAGGATCGCCAGCCCCTTGGGGTAGGCGACGTAGTCCGGCACGCCGAACACCGTGCCGTGGTCGAACAGCCCCAGCCAGCGGCCCAGCACCAGCAGGCCGAGCCACGCGGGGTCGGAGAATCCCTCGACCGGTGGCAGGC
>JBBQEF010000211.1:0-10232 GCA_038320445.1 Mycobacteriales bacterium | reverse complement strand
GGCCGGGTCGGGTGCGCCGGGTGCAGACGATGGTCGGGCGCGGTGCGACCGAACTCGTTGTGGGCATGGGTTCCTCCGAGCCGAGCCGAGCCGAGCCGAGCCGAGCCGAGCCGAGCCGAGCCGAGCCGAGCCGCGTCGCGTCGGCCGTGGGTTACTGCCGCAGGGGCGAAACATGCAGAATCATGCACGGTGAACCTGGAAGACGCAAGCCACTTGACCTGTTGGACAGGCAACACGGTGACGTATCATGCACCTTGATGCGAATTCATGCGGAGGTCTGATGGCACAGCAACTATTGGCGGGTTCCTGCGATGGGGGCCTTGTCCGACGTTCTACGTCGACGACACCACCGGGGACGTGAGCGTGCAGGGCTACGTCACGAACCCGGACGGACACGGCCAAGGCGCGCCATCGCACGCCGACGCGTCTACCCGTCCTGGCCGGCCGGTGACCCCGGAGGCCTTCGATGCACTGTTCGATACCTTCCACCACACCGTCAGATGCCTGGAAACGCTTCCGGCGTACGCGGTGGGCGGGGCGGAGGAAGAACGCCTCACCGCGTTCCATGAGGGGCGCCCGCGACCTCTGCGCACAGTGCTGACCGACCCCTGGCTGGCTCGGATCGCGCGTACGTCGGTCGCTGGTAAGGAGTGGGTGCGGGTACGTGTGGTCGACGAGCCGTTGACGCCGTACCAGCGCTACGAGATGGCGGGGTACCGAGAGTCTCAGGCCGTCGGAGAGCAGGTGTCGGTGGTGCGCAGGTCCGCCGCAGGGGTCACCGGGCGGGACTTCTGGCTCTTCGACGCCGACACCCCGGACGGCTTCGCGGTGCTGATGCACTACGACCACGAGGGGCACTGGGAAGGGGCGGAGGGAGTGGCGGAACCCGCGGTCATCGCAGGTCTGGTTGCTGAGCTCGATGGGGCCGCTCGCGCGGCGATGCCACTGAACGCGTTCTTGGCTGCGATCGGTGCCTGAGCCATCCCCGATCAGGCGCCAGCTCGGCTCCGAGCTGCGGACCCTGCGCCGTCTTGCAGGAAAGAGTCAGGAGGACATGGATCCGAGGAGACGCCAGTACGTGGCATCCCGCGTCGAGTCCGGGCAGAAGCTGCTCCCGGCCGCCGACCTGCTGGAATGGCTGGACGCCACCGCCGCCGACGAGGTAGCCCGCACCCGGCTTCTGTCGTTGTCGCAGGCTGCGCACGCGGAGATCCGGCCGTGGCCCGAGGTCGATTCCGCGGGCCACCTCCAGGGTGTCGCCTCAGCGCGGGAGCAGGGGGCCCGTCTGGTCCGCAACTGCGCCGTCTCGTGGCTGCCGGGGCTGTGCCAGACCGCGCGCTATGCGCAACTGCTCATCCCCCAGGTCGACCCGTACGGCTCGATCGACCACGTCGCGGCCGTCGGCAGCCGGATGGAACGGCAACGGATCCTCTTCCAGCGGGGACGACGGTTCGAGTTCCTGCTCTCCGAGCACGCCATCACCTGGTCCCCGGGGCCGGGCGTGATGCCGGCGCAGCGCGCCCGGCTCGTGGAGGTGGCCGACCTGCCTGACGTCGAGGTGCGGGTCCTGCCGTCGCGGCGGGACGGCAGCCCCGATTGGGGCAACTTCGTTCTCTACACCCCGGACGGTGACGCACCTGTGTTCGTCGCAACCGAGCACCTGCTCGGCGGTGGTGACAATGCCGATCCGCGTGCGGTCACCCTTTTCGAATCCCTCTGGTCCCGCCTGTGGGCCGCGGCCGCTCACGGCGACGACGCGGTGGAGCTGATCCGGCGGGCGTGACCGCGTTCCGCGGAACGCGGTCGTCCGGGTGCGGAGGAGGGGAGGGCACCGGATCGGCCGTGCGTGAGGGGCCTTCCCACGACTAGGGTGGTCAGGCGCGTCCCGGTGTCGCTCGTCGAACCTCGACCAGGCACCAGGGCGCGTTTGTCGTGCGGTCGCCGCACGGAGCGCGAACGATCGAAGATGAGGGTGAGCAGGGTGCCGAGCGGCAGGGTCAAGTGGTACGACGCCGACAAGGGCTTCGGGTTCCTCGCCCAGGACGGCGGGGAGGACGTCTACGTCCGCAAGGCCGCGTTGCCCGCGGGTGTGGAGTCGCTGAAGCAGGGCCAGCGGGTGGAGTTCGGGATGGCGGAGGGTCGCCGCGGTCCGCAGGCGCTGTCGGTACGGCTGGTCGAGACGCCGCCGTCCGCGGTCGAGGGCACCCGCCGCCCCGCGGAGGATCTGCACAGCCTCATCGAGGACATGATCAAGCTGCTGGAGACGAAGGTGCAGCCCGACCTGCGCCGCGGCCGGTACCCCGAGCGCAAGTCGGCGAAGCTGGCGGCCGAGGTCGTCCGCGCGGTCGCCCGGGACCTGGACGGGTAGGAGGCGGCGGCGCCGCCCGTGCGTGGAAACCGTCGCCGGGGCGACGTATTCCACGCACGACTCACGACGCCTTGGCGGTCAGCACCCAGCTCGCGCGGGTCGGGAACTCCAGCTAGCCCGGCGCCGGGTTGGCCTGCGGCGGCGGCCCGTACTGCTGCACCTGCACCCCGAGCAGGCGGTCGGCGGGGGCGGGCAGCTGCAGGCTGTAGGCGCTCTGTGCGTTGACGGCGAACACCGGGCTGCGGCCGTCGGTCTGCGTGCCCGCGCTGTCGCGGTAGCTGAACACCACCTGCCACGGCGTCGACGCGATCGCATCGGGCACCGTGATCTGCAGCGGCGTGCCCGGCGGCACGGTCAGCTCGACCGGCCCGGCGGCGTCGGAGCTGCAGTTCTTCAGGTCGATGTCGCAGTACTGCGTCGGCTTGGCGACGACGTCTCCCGGCCCGGCCGTGAACGTGACGGTCGGTGGGGCCGAGCTGCCGCATCCCGCCACGGCGAGCGCGACGGCGACGGCGGGGAGCAGGCGGCGCAGCACGCGCTCAGCCTACGGACGCCGGCCGCGGCCCGAGGAACGGCAGCATGCTGCGGCCGCGGCTGATCAACACCGTCTGCACGCCCGGGAGCGCCACCGCAACGGCCGCCACCGTGAACCCGAGCCAGTACGTGTCGTGCGGGAGCAGCACGCCCAGCGCCCCGCCGAACACCCAGGCCAGCTGCAGCACCGTCTCCGACCGCCCGAACGCCGACGCCCGCGACCGCTCCGGAAGGTCGCGCTGGATCACCGCGTCGAGGCACACCTTGGCCAGCGCGCTCACCGAGGCCCCGACCAGCCCGACCGCCGCGGCCGTGGCGATGCCCGGCAGCGCCGCGGCCAGCACCGCCACGGCGACCGCGCCCGCCACGCACCCGATCAGCACCCGGTCGGAGTGGGCGAACTGCGAGCGGGAGCCCGCCGCGTTGCCGGCGAACGACCCCACCCCGGCCGCGGCGCCGACGATGCCGATGAGGAGCAGCTGATGGGTGGAGTCCATGCCCGGCTGCCCCCGCACGACGAACGCGACGAACAGCGTGAGGAAGCCGGTGAGCACCCGGATCGAGCCGTTGGCCCACAGCGCCAGCGCGACACCGCGGCCGATCGGCGTGCGCTTCGGGCGGCGGCTGCTGCGCAGCTGCGCGGGGACCTCCCCCGCGGTGGACTCCACGTGGCGCGGGATGCGCAGGCACAGCACGAAGCCCCCGACGGCCAGCGCCGCCGTGAACGCCAGCGCGCCCGGAGAGTCGAACAGGTACGCGATGCCGGCCGTGATCGCACCGAAGACCCCGCCCGCGACCAGCCCGAACGTCGTCAGCCGCGAGTTCGTGGTGACGAGCGTGATGGCGTCGGGCAGCACGCGCGGCGTGACCGCCGCCTTGAGCACGACGAACGACTTGCTCAGCACCAGCATCCCCAGCGCGGCCGGGTAGAGCAGCCACGTGTGGTAGTTGAACGCCATCACGACCGCGAGCACGGCGCGTCCGGCGAACGAGACGGCGAGCGCGGCGCGCCTGCCGCGTTGCAGGCGGTCGAGCAGCGGGCCGATCACCGGCGCGACGACGGCGAACGGGGCCGCGGTGATCGCCAGGTAGAGCGCGACGTTCGTGATGCTCTCGGCCTTGGCGGCGGCGAAGAACAGCGTGTTGGCCAGCGCGACGGCCACGGCGGCGTCCACCGCGTAGGTCATCATCGTGGCGTAGGTCAGCGCTGTGAGCCCGGAGGCGTCGGCGCCGTCGGCCGTGGCCGCACGCTGGAACGCCCGGACCCCGTTGCCGGCGAGCTGGCGGCTGCGCATCGCGGCCACCCGCGTCACGGTGATCTTGCGTGGCAGTGTCGGCGGGGGCCCGGCTTCGGGCCGCGGCATCCCGCCCGCGGCCGGGGCGGACGGCGACGCCCCCGCAACCCCTCCGGGCGGCGGGGCCTGGCCGGGCGGCGCGACCGTGCCGACCGGGTTCCAGCCGCCGTGCGGGGTGGGCGGGCCGCTCGGACGAGCGCCACCGTTGCGTCCGGGCGGTTCGCCGGAGTGCCCGGGGGCGGGCGGTGCCCAGCCGGCCGGCGTGGTGGCCGTCGCAGGTGGGATCCACCCCGGTGGGGGCGGCGGTGTGCGGCGGTGTGCGGCGGGGTCGTAGTCGGGGTCGTCGTGCCAGGGGTAGCGGCGCTTCGCGACGTGGTGGTCGGCGGCCGGTTCCGCCTCCAGCGGGACGGTAGGCGGCCGGGGCGGTGCGTCGACCACGGTGGCCCACTTCCGCCCGGGGCGGAACCCGCGGCGGGGTTTCGGGGTACGGGCCACCCGCCCATTCTGTCGTACGGCGGGCTCAGGATGAGGGTACGAAGCGCACACGGAAGGTGGTCGGCCAGAACTTCCCGGTGAGCAGGTACTCGCCGTCGCCCGCGGCCGCGATGCCGTTGAGCACGTCGGTTCGCGCCCGCTGCTCGGGGCCGAGCAGGCCCGCGGCGTCGACCACGGCGGTGACCTGGCCCGACGCCGGGTCGATGCGCAGGATGCGGTCGGTCTTCCAGATGTTGGCCCAGATCTGGCCGTCGCTGCAGTCGAGCTCGTTGATGTGGTCGACGGGCCGCCCGTCGAGCGTGACGGCCACCGAGCCGGTGTTCGCGAACGTGACGGGGTCGGCGAAGTTCAGCCGATCGGTGCCGTCGCTGCGGACGAGTCGTCCGCCCTCGGAGCAGAGTCCCCAGCCCTCGTCGGCGAGCGGCCGCTGCCGCAGCAGGGTCAGGGTGGCGCGGTCGTACTCCAGGACCACGCGGTCCTGGTAGGTCATCACCCAGATCCGGTCGCCGACGACGGTCAGTCCCTCGCCGAACACCGGGGCCGGGAGCGGGACGGAGCGGCGCACGGCACCGGTCGCGGGGTCGAGCTCGCGCAGCTCCGAGCGGCCGGCGAGCCCGGTGCTCTCGTAGAGGGTGCCGTCGACCAGCTCGAAACCCTCGGTGAACGCCGAGGTGTCGTGCGGCATCTCGGCGATCACCTGCGGGTGCAGTGTCGGGACCGCAGGCGCCGGGGACGCGGCGGCGCAGCCGGCCGCCACCATCAGCAGCGCACCGACCAGCGCCTGCGCTGCACCGGTGCCGCCGCGGGGACGGGCACGTCGGCAGGTGACCACGGTGCGCAGGGTGGCACAATCGTCCCGGTGAATGCCCTTCCGGCCCTCGATGCGCCCGCCAAGCTCGTGGACGCGGTGGACATCGCCCGGTCCGCCGCCGTCGCCGCCGCCGCCGACGACCTCGGTGCCGACCTGGCCGAGACCGCGATCGGCGAGCACCTGGAGGCCGTCGCGGAGGACCCGGGCGCCCTCACCCACTTCTTCGCCGCCACCCAGGGCGGGTACCGGGGCTGGCGGTGGTCGGTCACGCTGTCCACCGGCGGTGACGACGCGCCGGTCACGGTGAGCGAGGTCGCGCTGGTCCCCGGCCCCGACGCGCTGGTCGCGCCGGCCTGGTTGCCGTGGGAGGAGCGGATCCGGCCCGGTGACCTGGGCGTCGGCGACCTGCTGCCCACCCCCGACGGCGACGAGCGCCTGGTTCCCGCGTACGTGGCGTGCGAGGACCCGGAGGTCGAGGAGGTCGCCAGGGAGATCGGGCTCGGCCGCGAGCAGGTGCTGTCGCGCATCGGCCGCGAGGACGCCGCCCGGCGCTGGCACGACGGCCCGCACGGGCCCGGCGCCGACATGGCGCGGGCCGCCCCCGGCCACTGCGGCACCTGCGCGTTCTTCCTGTCGCTGGCGGGCTCGCTGCGCGGGTCGTTCGGGGTGTGCGGCAACGAGTACGCGCCCGCCGACGGCGCGGTCGTCGAGGTCGGTTTCGGCTGTGGTGCCCATTCGGACGTGCACATCGAGGTGACGTCGCCGGTCACGGTGGCCGAGCTGGTGTACGACGACGGCGTGGACGTCGAGCTGGTCCCCGTCCCGGAATCGACACGGGCCTGAGCGACCCCTTCTCCACCGCCGCACTGCGGACCGCGGTCCTCGACTCCTGGGCGGGCTCGCCCACCCGGTTCCGCGAGGACGCCAACGCCGAGGAGGACCTGCGCCTCGGCGGCTACGCCGACGCCTGGTTCGTCGAGCTGGCCCAGAACGCCGCGGACGCGGGCGGCGGGCGGCTGCGCGTCACCTGCGCGGACGGCGAGCTGCGGGTCGCCAACACCGGATCGCCGCTGACCGCGGCCGGCGTCGAGGCGCTGGCGTCGCTGCGCGCGTCGGCGAAGCGGGACGACGCCGGTTCCGTCGGGCGGTTCGGCGTCGGGTTCGCGGCGGTACTGGCCGTGTCCGACGCCCCGCGCGTGGTGAGCACGAGCGGCGCGGTGGCGTTCTCGGCGTCCCGGACGGCCTCCGAGGTCGCCTCGCTGGCGGGCCCGTCCGCCGAGCTGGCCCGCCGTGACGAACCGCCCGTCCTCCGGCTGCCCTGGCCCTCGGACGAGGAGCCACCCGCCGGGTTCGCCACCGAGGTCCGGTTGCCGCTGCGCCCCGGCCTCGACCCCGCAACCCTGCTGGCGCACGCCCGCGACACCGCCCCCGACCTGCTGCTCGCGTTGCCCGGCCTCACCGAGATCGACGTCGACGGCGCGGTTCTCCGGCGCGTGGAGGACGGCGCCGAGGTGACGGTCACGATGCTCGGGCCCGCAAGCGGCCCTTCGGTGTCGCTGCTCGGGCCCGCAAGCGGCCCTTCGGTGACGATGCTCGGCCTCCGGCGCTGGCGGATCGCCCACCGCTCCGGCCTCCTCGCGACGACGGACCGGGCCGCCGAGCAGCGTGACCGCCGGGAGTGGTCCGTGACCTGGGCCTTCCCGCTGGACGGGCCCCTGGGCGACGACGTCGCCCACGCCCCGACGGCCACGGGCGAGCGCCTGAACCTGCCCGCCCGGCTGATCGCGACCCTCCCGCTGGAGCCCGACCGCCGCCGCGTCCGCCCGGGCGAGGCCACCGACCAGGTGCTGGCCGCCGCGGCCGCGACCTACCTCGACCTGGTCCGCGCCACCCACCCCGCGGGTCGGCACGTTCTCGTGCCCGAACCGGCGTTTCCGCGTTCCGATCTGGACGGCCGGCTGCGCGAGCTGTTGATCGACGCGCTCCGCGGCACGGCCTGGCTGCCCGGGGCGAGCGGCGCGGAGCTGATCCCCGGCCGGGCCGAGTGGCTGGACGTCCCGGGGGTCGCCGCACCGCTCACGACGCTCCTGGCCGAGGCCGGCTTCGACCGGCTGCTGGCCCCGCCCGTCGCGCCGACCGCGCTGGCCGAGCTGGGCGCGCACCGGCTCACCGCGGCCGAGCTGGTGTCACGGCTGTTCGGCGTCGAGCGTCCGGCCTCGTGGTGGCGCGCGCTCTACGCCGAGCTGGCGCCGCTCGCCGAGACCGTCCCCGGCCTCACCGAGGACCTGCGTGCGCTGCCCGTCCCGCTCGTGGGTGGACGTACCGCGGCCGGGCCGGCGACGGTCCTGATGTCGAACTCGCGCACGGATTCGTACCGACTCGCGGGGTTGGCGGGGCTGTACATCGCCGACCCCGACGCCGTGCACCCGCTGCTCACGCGGCTCGGCGCCACCCCCGCCGACGGCTCCGCGTTGCTGGCCCATCCCGCGCTCGCCGAGGCCGTCGAGCGGTCGGTGGACGACGCCGACGCCGGGTTGGACACCGAGCCGCTCGCCGAGGCGGTTCTGGCGCTGGTCGGGGAGGTGGGCAGCGCCCCCGACGCGCTCGCCGCCCTCGCCCTGCCCGACGACGGGGGCCGGCCGTCGCGGGCCGACGAGCTGATGCTCCCCGACGCCGCGCTGCGACCACTGCTCGCCGACGACGTCCCGCTCGAGGTGCTCGACCCGTCCTGGGCGGAGCGGTTCCCCCGCTCGTCGCTCACCGCGATCGGGGTGCTGGACGGGTTCGCGCTGGTCGTCGACGAGGAGCCGGTGGCGCCCGATCACGACCTCGACGACGAGGAGCGCTGGTGGGACACCCTCGACGCGCCGCCCGCCCGGTTCGTCGGCGTCCGCGACCTCGACCTCGTCGCCGCCGAGGCCTGGCCCGCCGCGCTGGCCCTGCTCGCGTCCGACCGCGACACCCGCGCCGCCGTCACCGGCTCCGCTGCCACCGGCTCCTATGGGGCCTGGTGGCTGGCCCGGCACGCGCGGCTCGGCGGCCGCCGTCCCGGGCACTGGCGCCTGCCGTCGGCCACCGCGCTGGCCGCGCTCTACGACCCGGTCCCGGCGGACCTGGACGAGCCGTTCCTCACCGCGGTCGGGGTGCGGGCCGACCTGCACGTCGCCGACGCGGGGGCGGCCGGCGACCTGCTCGCCCGCCTCGCCGACCCCGCCCGGCACCCGTCGGCGGCGCTCGTGGCCGAGGCGCACGTCGCGCTCGCCGACGCCGTGGCCGCAGGCCGCGTCGATGCGGCGGACCTCGACCTGCCCGAGCACGTCCGGACGCTCGACGGCGGCGTCGCGCACGTCGACGTCGCGATGGTGCTGGACGCCCCGTGGCCGGCCGCCGTGCTCCCACCCGGCGAGCTGGTCATCGGCGGCGACCCCGTGGCACTGGCCGAGCTGCTCGACCTGCCGCTCGCGACGGAGGTCGTCGCCGCGGACGTCGAGGGGGACGGTGTGGAGACGGCGTGGGCCGAGCTGGGCGAGGTCGTGGTGGCGTGCCACACGTTGGGCGTCGCGGTCCCGGCCGGCGCCCTGCGGGTGCACGAGCAGCTGTGGGTGACGCTGCGGCGGCCCGTGACCGGCCGGTTCCGCGTCCCGGCGTGGGTCGACGGGCAGGGCCGCTCGCACGCCGAGGACCCGCTGCGGGCCCTGCTCGGGCTGCTCGCGACCGATGAGCTTGACGGGTGAAGTACCACTGCCGCGTGCTAGACAGGGGTGTGACCGTCCACAGCATCGGGGCAACGCGGCTCCCCCGCCGGGTGTGTGTGCTGTCCGTGCACACCTCGCCGCTCGAGCAGCCGGGAACCGGCGACGCCGGCGGTATGAACGTCTACATCGAGCAGACGGCCCGCCGGATGGCCCAGCGCGGCGTGGAGGTGGAGATCTTCACCCGGGCCACGTCGTCCGACCAGCCGCCGGTCGCGGAGCTGGCGCCGGGTGTGCTCGTGCGCCACGTCGCGGCCGGCCCCTTCGAGGGGCTCGGGAAGAACGACCTGCCCAGCCAGCTCTGCGCGTTCACCGCCGGGGTGCTGCGCACCGAGGCGCGCCACGAACCGGGCTGGTACGACGTGGTGCACTCGCACTACTGGCTCTCCGGTCAGGTCGGGTGGCTCGCGCGCGACCGCTGGGGCGTCCCGCTCGTGCACAGCGCCCACACGCTCGCCCGCGTCAAGAACTCCGCGCTCGCCGACGGTGACGCCCCGGAGCCGATGGTGCGGGTGATCGGCGAGGACCAGGTGGTGGCCGAGGCCGACCGGATGATCGCCAACACCGACGCGGAGGCGCGCCAGCTCGTCGAGCTGTGCGGGGCCGATCCGAACCGCATCGCCACCATCCCGCCGGGCGTCGACCTGCAGCGCTTCGCCCCCGGTGACCGGGCCGCCGCCCGCCGCTCGTTCGCGATCGGCATGGACGCGGTGGTGCTCGCGTTCGTCGGCCGGATCCAGCCGCTGAAGGCTCCCGACGTGCTGCTGCGCGCGGCCGCCGAGATGCTCGCCCGCGACCCCGCGCTGCGGTCCCGGCTCGTGGTGCTGGTGGCGGGCGGGCCGTCCGGCTCGGGGCTGGCCGAACCCACCGCGCTCCAGGAGCTGGCCGTCACGCTCGGGATCACCGACGTGGTGCGCTTCCTGCCACCCCAGGGTGGCGACGGGCTGGTGGACGTCTACCGCGCGGCGGACGTCGTC
>JBBQEF010000210.1:0-10250 GCA_038320445.1 Mycobacteriales bacterium | reverse complement strand
GGTCTACGAGCACCTCGACCGGCCGCACACCGATCCGACCTGCCCCGTGCCCACCTGGCGTGACGCGTTCCTCCCGGCCGACGAGGTGGTCGTCTTCGAGCGGCACCTCGGCGCCTGGTCGCCCTGGGCCGCGCAGTTCCGGCGCAACGCCCAGCTGCCCGGCCTGCCTGCGGGTGACCCCACGCTCGACGATCTCGTCCGTCGCGGGCTGGGCCTGCTCGCCGACCTGACGGCGTCGGTCGGCTGGCGATCGGGCCGGGCCGGGGGGCGGCGCGCGGTGTACCTCAGCGCGCGGGCTCCGGCGGCCGCCCGGATCCCGACACCCGCGGACCGGCTGCGCGATCTGGACGACCTGGTCCGCCGCGCGGAGACCGCCGCACTGATCGCGGCCGCACAGGCGGGCAGCGCGCTGGCCAGGATCGGTCCGCGGTCGGGGCTGACGGTGCTCGGACCGGTCGCCGACGCCGTCGGCGAGGCGCGGGAGGAGCTCGGCCGCCGCCTGCGGGCAGACCCGGCCGCCCGACGCCTCTGGCAGGTCGTCGACCTCGTCACGACGGCCGTCATCGGCGTCTACACCGATCGCCTGCTCGACCCCGGCCGCGGGTACGCCGCGATCAACCACCTCGACTTCCGGGAGTGGCTGACCGGCCACGGCGCCGAGGCCGCGACGGCCGACTCCGGTCTGGTGCGGGGCATGTACGACCTGGTCTTCGGCTACCGCGACGGCGACCATGCGCGCCCGGCCTTCGAGGCGGGCACCGGACTGCAGCTGGCCGGCAGGTTCTTCTTCGACCACAGGGGCTCGCTGTTGTGGAAGATGCGCGCGGGCATGGGGGACGTCGTCTTCGCCCCGCTCTACCAGTCCCTCGCCCGGCGCGGTGTCGAGTTCCTGTTCTTCCATCGCCTGCGGCGGCTCCGGCTCGACGACGCGGGCAGGCGGGTCGAGGCCGTCGAGCTCGGCCGCCAGGCCCGGCCACGGCCGGGGCACGACCGCTACCAACCGCTCACCCGGGTCAACGGGCTGCCCTGCTTCCCCGAGTTCCCGCTCGGAGGGCAGCTCGACGGGCAGGCCCTCGGACGCGACCTCGAAGCGCATCCCGGAGGCGGGTCCGGCGACGCGGCGGAGGACGTCGTCACCCTGCGCCGCGGGCGTGACTTCGACCAGATCGTCCTGGCCGTCTCGCTCGGCATGGTGCCGCACGTCGCGGCCGAGCTGATCGAGGCCGATCCGCGATGGGCGTCGATGGCAGCCACCGTGGCCACCGTGGCCACCCGGTCGCTGCAGGTCTGGACGGCGACCGACGAGGCCGGGATGGGCTGGCCGCACGGCGGTTCGACCTCGGCGGGCTACGCCCCGCCCTTCGACACCTACGCGTCGATGTCGCACCTGCTGGAGGCCGAGGGGCGGCGGCCGGGCGGCCCGGCGGCCGTGTCCTACTTCTGTTCGGCGCTGCCCGAGCCGGAGGCCGACCCCGTGACCGCCGCCGCGCGGACCGCCGAGACCGCGCACGACTTCCTCGAGCGGGGCACCGACCACATCTGGCCGCACATGCGGATGCCCGACGGCGGGTTCCGGTGGCGGGACGTCCTCGCCACCTACACCCGGGCCAACGTCGACCCCTCGGATCGCTACGTCCAGTCGTTGCCGGGATCGGGAGCCCACCGGATCCCGGCCGACGCATCCGGGTTCGAGAACCTCACGATCGCCGGTGACTGGACCGACTCGGGGCTCAACGCGGGCTGCATCGAGGCGGCCGTCATCAGCGGGTCGCAGGCCGCCAACACCGTCCTCGGCAGGGACCTCGGCGACGACGTCCTCGGCGGTTGGGCGCCGCTGCGCGGGTCCGGGCGTCGCGTCACATGACCGGAGCGTCGAGCCAGGACGAGCAACGCAGGCACGACCGCGCACGCGCCTCCTTCGGGCCGTTCGACCCCCTGACCACCATCAGCGAGCTCCAGGCCCAGGGCATCCGGGCGGCGAGCGACATCGCCCACCGGCTCACCGACCTGCTCGACCCCGCGGTGTCGCCACGGCACGCGGACGCACCGCACCGGGACGGCAACGGGCGGCCGGGGGTCGGTGACCTGCGCGGCGCGGTCGGCAGGCTCATCGACCTCTACGGCGACGTGCTGCAGCGGACCTTCGACGCCTACGCGGACCTGCTGGAGGAGCGCGCCCGGATGGGGCCCCACCTCGACGGCGGACCGGCGGGCACGGTGCGGGTCGAGGTCACCGGCAGCGGTGGCGGCGGCGACCGATCGGGCACGGGCGAGCTGTGGCTCGCCAACGGCACCGACGCGACGGCCGGTGGGGTGCGGCTGGTGTCGACCGACCTCGTCGGCGCGGACGGGCGCGTCGCCGGCGCCTGCGTCGTTCTCGAGCCCGCGCAGGTGCACTCCCTCGCGCCCGGAGCCACGACCCGCGTCGCCGTGTCGATCGAGGTCGACGCGGGCACCGGCCCGGGCCATTACCACGGGTACGTGCTGGTGCCCGAGCTCCCCGGCGAGGCACTCCCGCTGACGCTGCTGGTCAGGCCACCACCCGAGGAGGACGGCGCGCCGTGACGCGAGCGCGCATCTCGCAGCAGGACGTCGAGGACGTGCTCCGGAGCTACGGTGACCTCGTTCGCGAGCTGATCGCCCGGTTGGTGCGCAGACCGTCGGGCAACCGCTGGCTCGACGATCTCGTCGCCGACTACCCGCAACGCCCGGGCAAGGCGCTGCGGCCCGCGATCCTGCTGGCCGCGTGCCAGGCCTTCGGCGGCCGGTTGGAGGACG
This sequence comes from Mycobacteriales bacterium, assembly GCA_038320445.1. Lineage (GTDB taxonomy): Bacteria > Actinomycetota > Actinomycetes > Mycobacteriales > Pseudonocardiaceae > Pseudonocardia. Next base: position 7,472 of record JBBQEF010000210.1, on the reverse strand, counting down.
CTGTGTCGGCGGCGGTCAGCATCGAGGTGCTGCACAACGCGTTCCTCGTGCACGACGACGTCGAGGACGACAGCGAGCTGCGGCGCGGCCGTCCCACACTGCACCGGCTCCACGGCACGCCGCTCGCCGTGAACGCCGGGGACGGGCTCGCGCTGCTCGCGCTCGAACCGCTGCTCCACGACGGGCAGCTGGGGCATCGCCTCGTCCGGCTCCTGAGCGAGGAGTTCCTCACGATGGCCCGCCGGACCGTCGACGGGCAGGCGACCGAGCTCGGGTGGCGACAGGACGCGGGCGTGACGGTCACGCCGGACGACTACCTGGAGATGATCGGGCGGAAGAGCTGCTGGTACACGACGATCTACCCGCTGCGTGCGGGCGCCATCATCGCGACCCGCTCCAGCTCGGGGCTCGGTGAGCTCAGCCGCTTCGGCTACCTCCTCGGGGCGGCGTTCCAGATCCGCGACGACCTCCTGGACCTGCTGGGCTCCGTCGAGCAGTTCGGCAAGCGACCGCTCGGGGACCTCCGCGAGGGCAAGCGGACGTTGATGCTGATCCACCTGCTGCGGACCGCCCCGCCGCCCGACCGCGCCTGGCTCGTCGAGTACCTCGCCCGTCCCCGGTCGGAACGCACCGACGCCGCCGTCTCGACGGTGCTCGAGATGATGGAGTCGGCCGGCAGCATCGACTTCGCCATGGAGTACGGCCGCGGGATCGGCGCCACCGCCTACGAGGCGTTCGAGGCGGCGTTCCGGCTGGTCCCCGCCTCGCCGCACCGCGCGTTCCTGGGCGGGCTCGTCAGCTACATGCTGGAGCGCTACGCCTGAGTATCGTGGTCGCCACCGGGAAGCTGCTCCGTCACCTCGTGGTAGCCGACCTTCGCACGCGGCAGGGCCGGCGCGTAGATCACCCGGATCACACCCGTCGGGAACACCTCCGTCGAGGTCACCTCCAGGTGGTACGGGGCGTCGCCGTCGTCGAAGAGCCTGCGGCCCTTGCGTGCTGCCACCGGGTGCACCAGCAGGCGGAGCTCGTCCACGAGACCGGCGGCGAGCAGCTGCTGCACCACGGAGATCGAGCCGGGGACGAGGATGCCGCGGATGTCCGCATCGGCCTTCAGCGCGCTGACGGCCTCGACGAGGTCGCCCGCGATCAGCTCGGAGTTGCGCCAGGAGAACGCGAGCGGCCCGCGCGAGGCGACCACCTTGCGCATGTCCCCGAGGTGCTTGGCGAACGGGGCGTCGTCCCCGCCCGCATCCTCCCGGCCCGGCCACGCCCCGGCGAAGCTGTCGTAGGTCGCGCGGCCGATCAGCAGCACGTCCGCGGTGTCGTAGTCCTCGCTGACGGCGCGGCCCATGTTCTCGTCGAAGTACGGGAAGTGCCAGTCGGGGTCGATCTCGGCCACGCCGTCGGCCGAGATGAACAGGGTCGAGATGACCTTCGCCATGGCGGTGGTCCCTTCCGGGGTCGGAACGTGTCGGAAGGTAGACCAGCGCGGCTCCCGAACTCATCGACGGTCAGTGCGGGAGCAACGGCCCCAGTTGCTCGAGTGCGTCGCGGGCCGCCTCCCGGCCGCGGTCGACCAGCTCGTCGAGCCGGCCGAAGTCGAACAACCCGAACCCGTCGAGCCGCGGGGTGAGGACGGTGTGCGCCAGCCGCCTGCCCGGGTCGTCGCGCCGCGAGCTCGCGATCATCATCGAGCGGCCGATCGTGTCCACGATGGGCGGCAGCGTGCCGTCGGCGGCCCCGAAGGGCTGGGCGACGTCGACGGCCACGACGGGACCCTCTCCCTCCGACGCCATCTCCGCGATCGGCAGGTTGTCGAGCACCCCGCCGTCGACGTGCAGCCGCTCCCCCACCCGTCGGGGCGGCACGATGCCCGGGATCCGCACCGACAGCGCCACCGCGTCGGCGATCAGGCCCCGGCGGTGCACGACCCGCTCGGCGGCCACCAGGTCGACGCTCACCGCGAACATGCGTCGTCGCTGGTCCTCGATCCGCGCGCCACCGAACAGCCGGGCGAGGGTCAGCTCGGCGCGGCGACCGCGGATGAGGGCGTGCCGTGGCCACACCAGGTCGCCGAACAACCGGCGCGGCACGAGCTCGACGTGGGCGATGTCGAGCAGCTCGGCCGGGGTCGCGCCGGTGGCGAACAGGCCCGCGACCAGCGCACCCATGCTGGTGCCACCGACCCGGTCGATGTCGGCCCCGGCCCGCACCAGCTCGTCCAGCACACCGATGTGCGCGAGGCCGCGGGCGCCGCCACCGGACAGCACCACCCCCAGCGACCGCGCCGCGACCCGGCGTGCCATCCGGGCGACGTCGGCCCGGGATCCGGGCTCGACCAGGTGGTGCGCGGCGGGCACGACCGCGTCGAGCCAGCACGAGAGCGGGCCGGAGTCGCCGGGACCGTCCTGCACCGCGACGAGCCGGACCGCGGGAGGGAGATTCGGGCGGGGTGGCGGGGGCCGGCGGGGGTCGACGACGAGCAGCGGCCGGTCGGCCTGCCGGAGGCAGTAGCGCGCCCACGGGCTGCCCGGCCGGTCGGCGACCAGCAGCACCGCGCCCCCGCCCGCCCTGGCCTCGGCGGCGTCGAGGCGCGCGGGCCAGCGCGCGGGCTCGGACCCCGGGTCCAGCCGGGTCACGGCCGACGGCCCGCCGAGGGCGGTGACGAGTTCGGCCGCCAGCCACGCGACGAGGGTCTCCAGCCCGGGCGTGCCGGCCACCAGTGCCAGCACCGAGCCGGCCGGACGGGCCGCGGCGGCCGGCTCGGTTCCGGGCAGCCGCAGGGCGAGCTGGCGGACCAGCGCGGCGGAGAACGCGGGCTCGGTCGCGATCAGCCGATCGACGTCGGCACGGTGCAGAGCGAGCAGCTCGCTGTCGCGGCGGGCGCGCACGGTGGCCGAGCGCCGCCCGCCGGTGAGCATCGCCACCTCGCCGAACGACTCCCCGCGCCCGTGCGCCCTGATCACCCGCCCGTCCAGGACGATCTCGACCCGGCCCGAGCGGACCACGTACAGCTCGTCCCCGCGATCGCCGTGCCGGAACAGAACCTGACCCGCCTGGACGGTGACCGGCCGGCACCGCGCGGCCAGCTCCGCACAGCTCGACGGGGCGAGCCCGGCCAGCAACGGCACGCCGGCCAGGAGCGTCGTCAGCTCCGAGCCGGACGCCGCCGGTTCACCCTCGCCGCTCGACGCAGGAGACACTCGGTCGTCCGCTCATGGGGCGTGAGGCTACCGGCGCGCGCAGTCCCGTGCTCGGGTTTGACCACCCGCAGGGCGGCGGTCAGAGTGCGGTGATGATCCTCGGGCACATCCCCGGCCGCGGCGCGCTCCCACCGCGGGCCGCGCTCCGTTCCGACGCACCGGTCCTCTCCCTCGACGGCGACTGGCGGTTCCGGCTCGTCCCGGGCCTCTCCCACACCACCGAGGGTTTCGAACAGCCCGGTTTCGACGACTCGGGCTGGGCCGAGCTCGCCGTGCCGGCGCACTGGCAGCTGCACGGCCACGGCTCCCCCGCCTACACCAACGTCCGGTACCCGTTCCCGGTCGACCCGCCGCACGTGCCCGACGAGAACCCGACCGGCGAGTACCGGCGCACGGTGGTCCTGCCCGCCGGCTGGGCGGGCGAGCGGGTGCTGCTGCGCTTCGCCGGTGTCGACTCCGCATTCACCGTGTGGCTCAACGGGATCGAGCTCGGCGCCGCCGCGGGGAGCCGGCTCACCCACGAGTTCGACGCCGGCCCGCACCTGCAGGCGGGCGCGAACACCGTCGCGGTGCGGGTCCACCAGTGGTCGGCGGCGAGCTATCTCGAGGACCAGGACATGTGGTGGCTGTCGGGCATCTTCCGTTCGGTCGACCTGCTGCTGCGCCCGGCGGGCGGGATCGACGACGCCTTCGTGCACGCCGCGTGGGACCACGGGACCGGTCACGGCAGGCTGCGCGTCGAGACCCCCGCTCCCGCGACGGTGTCCGTGCCCGAGCTGGGGCTGCACGACATCCCGGTCGGGGTGGAGCACGACATCGCCGGCGTCGAGCCGTGGTCGGCCGAGGTGCCGCGGCTCTACGACGCCGTCCTCGCGACGGCGGCCGAGAGGGTGCACCTGCGCATCGGGTTCCGCAGCGTCGCCACCGAGGGCGGCGTGCTGCGCGCGAACGGCAGGCCGCTGCTGTTCCGCGGCGTCAACCGGCACGAGTGGCATCCGCGGACCGGACGCGTCGTCGACCGGGCCACGATGCTCGCCGACGTGCTGCTGATGAAGCGGCACAACGTCAACGCCGTCCGCACCAGCCACTACCCGCCGCACGCCGAGTTCCTCGACCTCTGCGACGAGTACGGCCTGTGGGTGGTGCTGGAGACCGACCTGGAGACCCACGGCTTCGAGCCGCTCGGCTGGCGCCGCAACCCGAGCGACGACCCCGCGTGGGCCGACGCGTTCCTCGACCGGGCCCGGCGCACCGTCGAGCGCGACAAGAGCCACCCGAGCGTGATCCTGTGGTCGCTGGGCAACGAGTCGGGCATCGGGACGAACCTGGCCGCGATGGCGGCGTGGATCCACGAGCGGGACCCGGATCGGCCGGTGCACTACGAGGGGGACCACGACAGCGCCGACGTCGACGTCTACTCGCGCATGTACCCGACCCACGCCGAGGTCGACGCGATCGGGCGGCGCGCGGAAGCCGCCACCACCCACGACGCCCACCGCCGCGGCCTGCCGCTCGTGCTGTGCGAGTACGCCCACGCGATGGGCAACGGGCCGGGCGGCCTCGCGGAGTACCAGGAGCTGTTCGAGCGCCACGACCGGCTCTGCGGCGGGTTCGTGTGGGAGTGGATCGACCACGGCATCGCGCGGGCGGACGGTGGGTACGCCTACGGCGGCGAGTTCGGCGAGCCCGTCCACGACGGCAGCTTCGTCCTCGACGGCCTCGTGTTCCCGGACCGCACGCCCTCACCCGGGCTCGTCGAGTACGCGGCGGTCGTGGCACCGGTGCGGATCACCGGTGACGGCAGCGGGCTCGTCGTCACCAACCTGCACCACACGCTGGGGCTGGAGAACCTGACGTTCCGGTGGTCGGTGGAGGAGCAGGGCGTCGGCGTCGCCGACGGCACCCTTCCCGTTCCGGACGTCCCCGCCGGGCGGTCGGCCGTCGTCGCTCCACCGCCGCTTCCCGCCACCGCCGGCGAGACCTGGCTGACCGTGCACGCCGTCCTCACCGATGCGACCGCGTGGGCGCCCGCCGGGCACGAGGTGGCGGTCGGCCAGGTGTCGCTGCGGCCCGCGGCCCCGCCCGTGCCGCGAGCCGGTGCCGTTCCCCGCCGCGACCCGGCGGGCCTGCGGCTCGGTCCGGGCACCTTCGACGAGGCCACGGGCACCCTGAACCGCATCGGCGACCTGGTGCTCGCCGGCCCCCGCCTGGACGTCTGGAGGGCGCCCACCGACAACGACGTCGCCGTGCACGGCCCGTCGGTCGCGGCCGCCTGGCGGAGCGCGGGGCTGGACCGGATGACCCACCGCACCGTCGCCGTCACCCTCGACGACGCGCTGGTCGTGCACACCCGCGTCGCGCCCGCGGCCACCGACATCGCCCTGCTCGCGACGTACCGGTGGACGGCGGGCGCAGACGCGCTGCGGCTGGAGGTGACCGTCGAGCCCGAGGGCGACTGGTCGGATCTCACGCTGCCGCGGCTGGGCCTGCGGCTCGCGCTGCCCCGGTCGGTCCGCGACGTCACGTGGTTCGGCCACGGGCCAGGCGAGGCCTACCGCGACAGCCGCCGCGCCGCCCGGATCGGGCGCTTCACCAGCACCGTCGACGCGCTCCAGACCCCCTACGTCGTGCCTCAGGAGAACGGCAACCGCATCGACCTGCGGTGGGCGGAGCTCACCGGCACCGGCGCCGGGCTACGCATCGAGGGCAGCCCCCGCTTCGACCTCACCGCACGCCGGTGGACCCCCGAGCAGCTCGACGCGGCCCGCCACCACGAGGACCTCGTGCCCGGCGACCACGTCGTCGTCACCGTCGACCACGCCCACCAGGGCCTCGGCACCGGATCCTGCGGGCCCGGCGCACTGCCACAGCACACGCTCCGCCCCGAACCGGTGACGTTCGCGGTGGTGCTGTCCTCCCTACCGCCTGCTCGCCCCGGCGGCTGATGCACCGGGCTCCCGGGCGGTGTCAGGCGGCGAGCGAGACGGCGCCCGCCGTGGTGATCAGCGCCCAACCGGCCGGCGTGACGTGAGCGGGCATGCGCCGCCCGACCGGACCCGCGACCGCGGGAGCGATGAGGCCCAGCCGGACGAGCCGGTGCGCGGCAGGCTGGTCGCAGCAGCAGCGGCCGTCGAGGAACAGGTCGGGTTCGGTGCCGCCGGACAGCTCGGCGGCACCACCGGCCACGGCGCGCAGGATCGCCCGGTCGCGCCCGGTCAGCTGGACTGTCGCCGTGATCCCCATGGCCGTACTCCTTCGTGTCCTGCACTCGCTCGGTGTGACGGGATCCAGCATCGCCTCCCGGCGCTGTGCGCGGGATCACCGTCATTACTACCTTCGGTACCCGGGGGGGCAACGGTTTACTCACCGTCGGGTGAGTGTCGTGCTGGGCCACCACGACGAGGCGGACCTCGAGCGGCTCGCGTTCGAGCTCGGCCACCAGATGTCGCGGGACCCCGTTGCGATCCTGCGACGCAGTGGGCACACCGCCTGCTCTCCGTGGACCGGGGACTCGATCAGCGACCTCCCGCGGGCTCGTAGGCCTCGCCGTCCGGGCTGGCGACGACGACGGTGTAGCCGTCCGGATCGGAGATCCAGATCTCCCGGTGCCCCGGCCCGTTGCCGTCGCCCCCCGGCGGGTTGCGGTGCGGCGGACGGGTGACCGGCGCCTGCAGCTTCTCGGCGCGGGCGACGACGTCGTCGAAATCCGGGACCTCGCCGAACCACAGCAGCACCCCGTTGCCGCGATCCCCGCCGGGGTCCGCGATGAGCCCGTGGTGGTGCTCGACGTCCTGATGGTGCAGCTGGAGCACCAGGACGTCCCCGGCGAGCAGCCGCTCGTACTCGGGGCCGCCGTGGTCGCCGCGCAGGCCCAGGAGCTGCTGGTACCACCGGCTGGACGCCTCGACGTCGCGCACCGCGATCATCGTCTGCGGTTGGGCGTGGCGCACCGGCACGACCACCCCGACGCGGTTGCCCGCGGGGTCGTCGATCTCGACGAGCCACCGCTCGCCGCCGTCGAGCTGGGGCCGTCCGTGCACGGTGCCGCCGTGGTCGGTGACCCGGTCCAGCGTGGGGGACAGGTTCTCGGCGCAGATCCACAGGAGGGGCCCGGCCGTGGCCGAGGGCGGCCGGTCGGTGGTCCACTGGCCGATCATGCCCGGGGCGGTGAAGCCGGCGTTCCCGGCGTCGACCGACCACCCGAACACCGCCTCGTAGAAGGCCGCGGAACGGGCGACGTCGGCCGCCGGGAGCTGGAGGTAGTCG
>JBBQEF010000209.1:0-10278 GCA_038320445.1 Mycobacteriales bacterium | reverse complement strand
GCTGGACTGGACCGACCGGTCCACCGCGATCATCTTCGCCGACGGGGACGGCGCCGCCGTGCTGACCGCCGCCGAGGACGAGGCCTCGGTCGGCGTCGGCCCGGTGGCCTGGGGCAGCTCGGGCGACCTGTCGCAGGTGATCATCATCAAGCCGGAGAACCACGCGCTGTACCAGGAGGGCCAGGCGGTGTTCCGCTGGGCCACCACCAGGGTCGCGCCGGTGGCCCTGCAGGCGATCGAGCTGGCCGGGCTGACGCCGGCCGACATCGACGTGTTCGTGCCGCACCAGGCCAACCTGCGCATCGTCGAGTCCGTCGCCAAGAAGTTGCGCAGCAAGGGCGCCCGCGAGGACATGCGCGTCGCGGACGACATCATCCACTCCGGCAACACCTCGTCCGCCTCGATCCCGCTCGCGCTGGACCACATGCGCGCCGACGGACGGCTCCGCTCCGGCGACACGGTCCTGCTCGTAGGCTTCGGCGCGGGCCTGTCCTACGCGGCGCAGGTCGTCGTCTGTCCCTGAGTTCGTCTGATCCCCCACCAAGAAGGAGTACCACCGTGGCTGACAACGCCGAGATCCTCAGCGGACTCGCCGAGATCGTCGAGGAGGTCGCCGGCATCGACACCGCCGACGTGACCGCCGACAAGAACTTCGTGGACGACCTCGACATCGACTCGCTCTCCATGGTCGAGATCGCGGTGCAGGCCGAGGACAAGTTCGGTGTCAAGATCCCGGACGACCAGCTGGCCGAGCTGAAGACGGTCGGTGACGCGGTGGATTACATCGCGAAGAACCAGTGACCGACGCCCTCTTACCCGCGGAGGTCTCATGAGTACCGCGTCGTCGGTGCCCGAGGTGGTCGTCACCGGGCTCGGCGCCACCACCCCGCTCGGTGGGGACGTGGCCTCCACCTGGGAAGGCATGCTCGCCGGGCGGTCCGGGATCAGGCGGATCGACGACGACGAGCACGAGTGGGTCACGCGCCACAACCTGCCCGTGAAGATCGCGGCCCCGATGGCGGTGTCGCCGACCGACGTCCTGCCGCGCGTGCAGGCCCGGCGGCTCGACCGGTGTGAGCAGGTGGCGCTGGTCGCGGCCAAGGAGGCCTGGGAGCAGGCCGGGCTGGGCGAGAAGGGCGAACAGGTCGACCCGGTCCGCCTGGCTGTCGTGATCGGCACCGGCATCGGCGGCGCGGTCACCCTGCTCGACCAGGACGACCTGCTCGAGACCGGGGGGCTGCGCAAGGTCTCGCCGCTCACGGTCCCGATGCTCATGCCGAACGGGCCCGCAGCCTGGGTCGGCATCGAGTACGGCGCGCAGGGTGGCGTGCACGCGCCGGTCTCGGCGTGCGCGTCCGGGGCCGAGGCGCTGGCGTGGGCCCTGCGGTTGCTGCGCGGCGGCGACGTCGACGTGGTGATCGCCGGGGGCGCCGAGGCCTGCATCACCGGGATCACGGTGGCCGGCTTCGTGCAGGCCCGCACGCTCTCGCAGCGCAACGACGAGCCCGAACGCGCCTCGCGCCCGTTCGACGTCGACCGCGACGGCTTCGTGCTCGGTGAGGGGGCGGGGATCATGGTGCTGGAACGGGCCGAGTTCGCGGCGGCCCGCGGGGCCACCGTCCACGGCCGCCTCGCCGGCGCCGGGATCACGTCCGACGCCTACCACATCACCGGGCCCGAGCCGGAGGGTCTGGGCCAGTCCCGGGCCATCACCGCCGCGCTCCGCAGCGCCGGGCTCGAACCGTCCGACATCGGGCACGTCAACTGCCACGCCACCTCCACGGTGGCGGGCGACGTGGGCGAGACCAGGGCGGTGCGCAAGGCGTTGGGCGACCATCCGGTCCTCACCGCGCCGAAGGGCGCGCTCGGGCACATGGTCGGGGCCGCGGGCGCCGTCGAGAGCATCCTCACGCTGCTGTCGATCAAGGAAGGGATCATCCCCGCCACGCTCAACCTGGAGAAGCTCGATCCCGGGGTCGAGCTCGACGTGGTGGCGGGCGAGCCGCGCAAGGTCGACCTCCAGGCGGCCGTGTGCGACTCGTTCGGCTTCGGCGGCCACAACACGGCCGTCGCCTTCACGAAGGTCTAGGCCTGGTCTAGGCCGCCGCCGCTCCGGGTCCGGCCGATCCGGAGCGGCACCGCGACGAGCGGGGCGGTCCGCCTAGCCGACCTGGTGCAGCCAGGTCACCGGGGCGCCGTCGCCGGCCAGGCGGAACGGCTCCAGCGCGTCGTCCCAGGCCGAGCCGAGAAGCTCGTCCACCCGGCCGCGCACCTGCCCCGCGGGTACCTGGTCCAGCAGCACCCTCAGCTGGTCCTCCCCCACCACGATGTCGCCGTTGGCGCTGGTACGGCCCCGCCAGAGGCCGAGTGTGGGCACATGGCAGAACCGCTCGCCGTCGACGCCCGGGGTGGGTTCCTCCGTGACCTCGAAGCGCAACATCGACCAGGCCCGCAGGGCGCCAGCGAGCGCGCCTCCGCTGCCTACCGGCCCGGACCACGTGCACTCGGCACGCAGTTGCCCGGGCACGGCGGACTGAGGTGTCCACTGCAGGGACACCTTTGCTCCGAGAACGCCGGAGATCGCCCACTCGACATGCGGGCAGACCGCAGTCGGCGACGAGTGGACGAAGACCACGCCGCGTGCATTCACTGCAGACCTCCAACGTCGACGAGGATCGTCTTCCCCTACGTCCTCACGCCGCGGCGGGCTGCTCCTACTTGTGATGATCAGTGTGCCGGGTCGGGGTCCGCAACGCCAACACGCAGCGGTCAGCCGGGCGTGTCGCCGTCACCCGACCGGTACGAGGCGCCCGTCGTCGAACGTGTTGTCGGCGAGCACCGCCGACCGTGAGACGCGCAGCGGGCCCCGCATCGCGTCGCGCCGGAACCGGTTCCCGGTGATCCGGAGGTCGCCCGGGCCGCCCGCGTCCTCGTGCACGGTGTACCGTCCGCCGCCGAGGACGTTGCCGCGGATGACCGCCGATCCGTCCGGGGCACCGGTGACCCGAACCGCGCTGCCCGCGCCACGCCCGGGTTCGACCCGGTTGTCCTCGACCGTCACGTCTCCGCCGTCGACCACCAACGCGTCCGACTCGGCACCCGGCGCCGGCGCGAAGGCCGTCACGACGCTGTTGCGCAACCGGGTCCCGCGGCCGAGGCGCGCGCCGTCGTGGGTCACACCGGTGATTGCGATGCGCTCCGCGGTCCAGCGCTCGTCACCGATGGCGGCCTCCGGGAAGTCGCCGCTCAGGGTCGTGTCCTCGACGCGGACGGTGCCGTCCCCGGTGGTCCGCACCCCGTAGGGCATGCTGCCGTCGCCGGTGATGCGGCTGCGACGGATCACCACCCCGGGCGCCTCGACGACGATCCCGCCGCGGACGTCCCTCCCGTCCAGCACGGTCCCGGACCCGGCCACCGTCACGGGCCCGCTCGGGCACAACGTGAGGCCCGGCGGCAGGCCCGTACTGCCTGGCTCGGGCGCGCGGTAGGGCCCGACGGCCAGGCAGGTGACGGAGGCCGCCTGCACGAGCGTGACGGTCGGCCGCAGGTGGGTGTGCTCACCGACCGCCACCACCACGCCCGCCGCCCCGATGCCGACGGTGGCGAGCGCGAGAGCCGTACGCATCCGATGCCCCCACATGGACCAGGAGCGTAGGGTCGTTCAGTCCAGTGCCGATCAGGAGGGCCTACGAAGAGTGAAGTCTCATCACGTTGTGTAGTGTGCGATGCCGTCCTGCTCGGCGACGGTGACCGCCCCGCGCTCCACGAGCACCTGCAGGTGTGCCGCCGTCTCCAGGGTCGCGAGCATCGCGTTGAACGGGTCGAGATCGGCCAGTCGTGTCTCCCGGCGCGTCCACGGCAGTGCCCCGGCCACCGTGTAGGCGGTGGTGCGACCCTCCCGCACCGCAGCGAGGCTCGCGTCGAGACGGACGCCGTGGTGGGCGATCAGCTCGTCCACCCGCTCGTGCACCCGCATCCCGACGGGCCCGTGCGCCGGCAGCAGCGTGGCATCGGGCCTGGTCCGCATCAGCTCCAGTGAGGCGAGGAAATCGGCCAGCGGGCTCGTCGGCGGATCGGCCTCCAGCGCGAGCGACGGCGTGATCCGCGGCAGCACGTGGTCGCCGGCGAACAGCAGGTCGGCGGCCTCGTCGGCGAACACGACGTGCCCGCGGGTGTGGCCCGGGGTGGCGACGGCCCGGAGCCGCCGCAAGGATTCCCCCTCCCCCACGACGATCTCGTCGCCGTCGTCGATCCACGTGTCGGGGAAGCCCCACTGCTCGATGTCGGTGGTCGGCGGCCGCATCGACTCCAGCGTGCGCAGCAGCTCCTGCGCGCCCGCGCGCGCCAGACGGTTCCCGTTCTCGGTGCCCTCGCGGCGGTCGGAGTGCATGACGTCGAGCCCGGACCGCTCGCCCCGACCCAGCGACACCCGCATCCCGAACTCACGGCGCAGCACCACGGCCTGGGTGTAGTGGTCGCGGTGGATGTGGGTCACGAGGAACTGCCGCACGTCCGGGAAACCCGCGTCCAGCGCGGCCAGCGCCTTCGCCAGCAACTCCCTGGCCTCGGCCAGCGCCCACCCGGCGTCGACGAGCGTGATGCCGTCGCCGTCGGCCACGGCGTAGACGTTCACCGCCCGCAGGCCGTCGTTGGGCAGCGGCAGGGGGATGCGGTGGACGCCGGGGGCACACCGGTACACGCCCGCTGCCGTCCAGTCGCCGTCCGGGTCGTCGTCGGGGATCACCGCCCGACCCTACGTCGGCACGTGGGGGGCGTCCGGCTCACGCCGTGTGACCTCCGCCGTTCGGCCCTGACCGTCACCCTCCGCCGGGGTCGCGGCATCGGCCCGACGTGTGCGTTCCGGCTCCGGGACCACCGCGCATCACCTGGTCGGGGCGCTGTCGTCACCCCGGTGGGGGAGGCCTGCTCGACTACTGTGCACCGCAACGCGAGCAGCGGCCCCGATCGGGACCACGGAAGGAAACGCACGATGGGCGCAGAGGAGCCATCAGGTGCAGAGATCATCGGCGCGCCCTTCATGACGGTCGCCGAGGTCGCGGGACGGATGCGGGTGTCGAGGATGACGGTGTACCGCCTCGTGCACAGCGGCGAGCTGCCCGCGGTGCGGTTCGGGCGGTCGTTCCGGGTGCAGCGCGGAGCGGTCGAGGAGCTGATCCGCGACGCCCGCTACGAGGCGGGATGACAGCCTGACCGTGTCGGCACGGCCGGACACGCCGGTGTCATCGGGTGCTGCGACGATCCCCCGATGCGTCGTCAGGTTTCCGCCCAGCTCCAGCTCAGCGTCACCGAACCGGCGCTGCTCGCGCTCCAGATCGCCGTCGCCTCGGGGCCGGAGCAGGAGCAGCTCGCCGTCACCCGCGACGGCGAGCTGCTCCCCCACCGCGAGCTGGCGACGTCCCACGGCGGCCGGTTGCAGGTGATCGAGGCCCCGGTCGGCACGATGTCGATCGACTACTCGGCGACCGTCGAGGGCGAGGTGCCGTGCCCGGCGGGCGACGAGCTCGACCGCCTCACCTACCTGCGGCCCAGCCGCTACTGCCCGTCCGACCGGCTGCTCGCGACGGCGGCCGCCGAGTTCGGCGAGCTCAAGGACACCGGCGAGATCGTCACCGCGGTGGCGCGCTGGGTCGGCCTGCGCCTGGCCTACATCGTGGGGTCCAGCGGCCCCACCGACGACGCCGTCGACACCCTGCTGCTCGGCGAAGGCGTCTGCCGCGACTACGCCCACCTCACCGTCGGCCTGCTGCGCGCCCAGGACATCCCGGCCCGCCTGGTCGCCGTCTACGCACCCGGCCTGAGCCCCATGGACTTCCACGCCGTCGCCGAGGCGTGGGTGGACGGCGCGTGGCGCGTCGTCGATGCCACCGGGCTCGCCCCGCGGCGCTCGATGCTGAGGATCGCCACCGGCCGCGACGCCGCCGACACCGCCTTCCTGTCGGTGCACCACGGCACCGTCGACCTCACCTACGTCAGCGTGCTCGCGATCGTCGACGACCTCCCGGCCGACGACCCGGCCGAGACCGTCGCGCTCGTCTAGGGAAATCCTGCGGGGTTCCCAGGGCCAGGCGAGACACGGTTTCGGCCGGCATCGACGGCCCGCCACCTGGGCACCGGTGCCGTCGGCGTGCGCCCGGACCGGCCACACCGGGCCGCGCCGCCACCACGGTGCCGCGCGCGCCGTGTGACTCGCGCTCCCGTCGCTACGCGCGCGAGGCGAGGGAACGCGCGCGCCGTTGCTGTGCCCGCCTAGCTGCAGCCGCTGGTGCTGCCGCAGCCCTCGCACAGGTAGCAACTGCCGGCGGGGCGCATCTTCGTGCCAAACGTCATGCAGAGCGGCGCGTCGGCGGCCTTGCCCATCCGCAGCTCCAGCAGCTCGGTGGAGCTGCCGACCTCCACCGGCGCCGGGCTCGCACCCCGCGGCGTGACATGCGGGTGCTCGGTCTCGACGCTCGTGCGCAGGCCTTCCACGTCGTAGTCGCTGTAGCTCTCCGCGACCTGTGCGGTGCGCTCGTCGGCCGAGAAGATGCCCAGCTGGGCACGCTTCTCCTGCGGCAGGTGGTCGAGCGCGAGCCGGCGGAACAGGTAGTCCAGCACGCTGGTGGCGATGCGGACGTCCGGGTCGTCGGTCATGCCGGCCGGCTCGAAGCGCAGGTTGGAGAACTTCGAGACGTAGAACTCCAGCGGGATCCCGTACTGGAGGCCCACCGAGATCGACATCGAGAAGGCGTCCATCACGCCCGAGAGCGTGGACCCTTGCTTGCCGAGCTTGACGAAGATCTCGCCGAGACCGTCGTCGGGGTAGGAGCCCGCGGTCAGGTAGCCCTCGGCACCGCCGACCGTGAACGAGACGGTCTCGCTCGGGCGCTTCTTCGGCAGCCGGCGGCGCACCGGACGGGCCTCGACCACGACCTCCTTCTCCCCACCGCCGGACGACTTCGCCGTCCGGCCCACCGAGAGCGGCTGGCCGACCTTGCAGTTGTCGCGGTAGATCGCGAGCGCCTTGAGGCCGAGCTTCCAGCCGTCCAGGTAGACGCGCTCGACGTCCCCGACGGTGGCCGTCTCCGGCATGTTGACCGTCTTCGAGATCGCGCCGGACAGGAACGGCTGCACCGCGGCCATCATCCGGACATGGCCCATGGCGGCGATGACCCGCTCGCCCATGGCGCAGTCGAACACGTCGTAGTGCTCGTGGCGCAGCCCCGGCGCGTCGATGACGTGGCCGTGCTCGGCGACGTACTCGACGACGGCCTCGACCTGCTCGGGCTGGTAGCCGAGGCGGGCGAGCGCACGCGGGACCGTCTGGTTGACGATCTGCATGGAACCGCCGCCGACCAATTTCTTGAATTTGACCAACGCGAGATCCGGCTCTATACCGGTTGTATCGCAGTCCATCATCAAGCCAATAGTGCCCGTTGGTGCGAGCACGGAGGCCTGAGCATTTCGCCAGCCGTTCTTGGTGCCGATCTCCAAGCTGTCACGCCACGCCATCGTTGCCATCTTGTGAATGGACGTACTCGCCGGGAGCGTGCGCACGTCGTCGTTCGCCGCGGCGTGCTTGCGCATGACGCGCTGGTGGGACTCCGCGTTGCGGGCGTAGCCGTCGTACGGGCCCACCACGCCGGCGAGCTCGGCCGAGCGCTTGTAGGCCGCACCGGTCATCAGCGAGGTGATGGCGGCGGCGAGCGAGCGGCCGCCGTCGGAGTCGTAGGCGTGGCCGGTGGCCATCAGGAGGGCGCCGAGGTTGGCGTAGCCGATGCCGAGCTGCCGGAACTTCCGGGTGGTGTCGGCGATCGGCTCCGTCGGGAAATCGGCGAAGCAGATGGAGATGTCCATCGCGGTGATGATCAGCTCGACGGCCTTCTGGAACCGCGCGGCATCGAACTGGCCGTTGTCCAGGAACGCGAGCAGGTTGAGTGACGCGAGGTTGCAACTGGAGTTGTCCAGATGCATGTACTCGGAACAGGGGTTGGACGCGGAGATGCGCCCCGACTCCGGACACGTGTGCCAGTCGTTGATGATCCCGTCGTACTGGATGCCGGGATCGGCGCATTCCCAGGCGGCCTGCGCGATGGTGCGGAACAGCTTCTTCGCACCCACCTTCTCGATGACCTCGCCGGTCATCCGGGACCGCAGACCGAAATCGGCGTCGGCCTCGACCGCCTGCATGAACTCGTCGGTCACGCGAACCGAGTTGTTGGCGTTCTGGTACTGCACCGACGTGATGTCGGAGCCGCCGAGGTCCATGTCGAACCCTGCGTTGCGCAGGACCCGGACCTTGGCCTCCTCCTTGGCCTTGGTGAGGACGAACTCCTCGATGTCGGGGTGGTCGACGTCGAGGACGACCATCTTCGCGGCGCGGCGGGTGGCACCGCCGGACTTGATGGTGCCGGCGCTGGCATCGGCGCCACGCATGAACGAGACCGGCCCGGAGGCGGTGCCGCCCGAGGACAGCAGTTCCTTGGAGGACCGGATGCGGGACAGGTTCAGCCCGGCCCCGGACCCACCCTTGAAGATCAATCCCTCTTCCCGGTACCAGTTGAGAATGGACTCCATCGTGTCGTCGACAGACAGGATGAAACACGCCGAGACCTGCTGCGGGGAACTCGTGCCGACGTTGAACCAGACCGGCGAGTTGAAGCTGAAGACCTGGTGCAGCAGCATCCAGGTGAGCTCGTGGGCGAACACCTCGGCGTCGGCGTCGGTGGCGAAGTAGCCGTGCTCGAGGCCCGAGCGGTGGTAGACCCCCACCACGCGGTCGATGAGCTGGCGCAGGCTCGACTCACGGGTGGAGGAGCCCACGGCACCGCGGAAGTACTTGCTGGTGACGATGTTGGTGGCGTTGACCGACCAGAACGACGGGAACTCCACGCCGCGCTGCTCGAAGTTGACCGTGCCGTCACGCCAGTTGGTCATGACGACGTCCCGGCGCTCCCAGGTGACCTCGTCGTAGGGGTGCACCCCCGCCGTGGTGTGGATGCGTTCGACGGTGAGCCCGGCGGGGCGGGCCTGCTTGGCGGGCGCCTTCTTGCGCCCGGACGCACCCGGCGCGGTGGAGCCAACGGTCTCGGTCATGGGAAATCCTCTCCTCCGGTGCCGGCGGGCTGGGGCCGACGGAACCGCAGTGCTCCGGTGCTGGGTGCTGACGGTGGTACGACGTGCACGTGCTGGGGCAGACGCTCGGGACATACGGCAGCGATGCCGAACGGGAAGGCTCGAACCGGTCAGGACGGTGGTGGGGCGCCGTCGGAACCGCGGAGATCGGCGATCTCCTTCTCGAAGTCCTCTATCGAGGAGAACGAGCGATAGACACTGGCGAAGCGCAGGTAGGCCACCTCGTCGAGATCCCGCAGCGGGCCGAGGATGGCGAGGCCGACCTCGTGGCTGGGCACCTCGGCGGCGCCACCGGCGCGGACGGCCTCCTCCACGCTGTGGGCGAGCTGCTGGAGGGCGTCCTCGTCGACGGGCCTCCCCTGGCACGCCCGGCGCACGCCGCGGACGACCTTGTCGCGGCTGAAGGGCTCGGTGACCCCGCTGCGCTTGACGACGGCGAGCACCGACTCCTCGACCGTGGTGAACCGCCGCCCGCAGGCGACACAGGAACGGCGACGACGGGTGGCCTGCCCGTCGTCGACCTCGCGAGAATCGATCACTCGACAATCCGAGTGCCTGCAGAACGGGCAACGCACTGACAGCCCCCTCCTACTCAGACCCCACCTGTAGACGAACGACACGAGTGTAACCACAACATGTAGGGGCAAGGGAAGTCGGAGCACCCTACGAACGCGGCGTGTCCTCCGAACGGGCGACGCGGCCCGGACACCCCGGCGCGGCGCCGCCGGAGCGTCATCCCACGGGCACGCGCAGCACCTGCCCGGGCCATACCTGGATCGACGTGAGGGAGTTGGCGGCGACGATGCGGCCCACGACGACAGACGTCTCCACACCGGGCGCCGCACGACGGGCCGCATCGCCCAGCGACTCACCCGCCCCGACCGTGACGGCGATGTCGGACGCCGCTGTGATCTCGGACGGCACTGCAACCATGGACGGCGACGGCGTGCGCGCCGCGGACGCGGCATCGGCGAGCAGGCCGAGCCCCACCACGACGGCGACCGTGACGAGCGTGGCCAGCACGCCCGCCACCGCGCGCCGGAACCGGATGCGGCGAGCGACCACCGGCGGCAGCGAGAGCGGACGCCGCACCAGAACCCGCGGCCCCGGCACCACCCGGGACGGGGCACGGCACGCGGGCCGCTC
>JBBQEF010000208.1:0-10347 GCA_038320445.1 Mycobacteriales bacterium | reverse complement strand
CGTCGGGTGAGGCGGGCAGCGGCCCGATACGCCCGGCGGCGATCGCCGGTGCGGGGTCCGCGGCGGGCGGCGGGAGCAGCCGCCGCAGCTCCCCCGCGTGCTCGGCCTGCGACACGACCGCACCCGCGGTGAGCCGCGCATCGCCCGCGGCATCGAGCGCCCACGCCCCGAGCGGGCTCACGGATGTGCGGGCGGTGTCGGCGGCGACGCCCTCCCAACCCCCGTTGCTGCGGGCCAGCGCGGTGCTGATCCGCCGCTCGATGCCCGTGATCGCGGCCTCGATGCGCGTCCAGTGCTCCTCGGCCGCGACCGAGATCACCCGCCCCGGCCCGCTGTTGACCGCCTCGAAGAGCTGGCGGTGCGTGAGCTGCGACCAGTCGGCCGGGTTGGTCACAGCCGGCCCCACAGCTCGGAGTTCGTCCCCTCGGTGCGGCTGTACTCGGCCTCAGCTGCGGCGAGGTGGTCGCGCACCCGCCGCAACTCGTCGAGGTATCTGACCAGCGCGAAATAAGGACCATCTCCAGCATCCATTACGCGGGAGTTGTAGGCCCGCTGGACCATCCTGCTCATCGGGTCCTGGAGCCAGGGTTCGACGATATAGCCGTTCTTCCGCAACTGGGTGAGCTCGTAGCTCAGCTCATTCACCGAATCCTCGAACGCCACACGAACCGCGGGGATCGCGTGGGGCTCCACCCGTAGCGTGACGGGCGGGTAGTGGACATTGGTCACGGCGGGCTCCTCGACTCACGGCGCGGCTCGTTGCCACCGTAGGGATGACACCTGCCGCCGCAGGATGTTTCGGCGCAGCGCTTTGCGTTAGTGAACGAAGTTCAGCGCAGAGTCAGCAGCGTGCCCATCGCCTCGCCCGCCGCCTGCTGGGCGGCCCCGCAGAGCTCCTCCTGCGATAGAGCAGGTTTCCGACCCCCATCGCCAGCCTGGACATCGACGAGTTGACCAGGTGCGACGTCCACGATCACTGTGCAGAAGTCGGTGAACCGCGTAGGTACCGCAAGCACGGCCGGGAATCCGCGCGTCTGCACGGGCCGCACCTCCGCGGCGAGCGTGCCTGCCGTCCACAGCTCGATGCCAGCCGAGGTCACGATACTCACGCCGATGATGACGGCGCGCGGCTCGTTGCCGACGATCGAGCACAACGGCACCACGCCCCCGTTGTAGAGCTCCGACTTGTCGGCACCGGACACCGGCCGCCCGTCCAGCCCCAACTCCTTCCGCTGGGCCGGGGTCAGCAGCGAGCACGGGTCCACCCCGTCCACCCGCACCTCCCGCGGCCGCGGGGGCAGCGCGATCCCGGTCGGCGCGGCGGGGGCCGCCGGCGCTGCCGTACACCCGGCGAGCAGCGCCAGGAGAAGCGCCAGGGCCAGGGGTCGTCGCACCTCACCGACCGTAGTGGCGCCGTCCAGCTCAGCGGGGCAGGCGCACGAGGCCTTCCTGCACCGTGGTCGCGATGAGCGTGCCGTCCTGCGTGGTGAACGTGCCGGTGGCCAGGCCGCGCGAGCCCGACGCCGTGGGCGAGAAGCACGTGTAGAGCAGCCACTCGTCGGCGCGGAACGGGCGGTGGAACCACATCGCGTGGTCCAGGCTCGCCATCTGCATCTCGGTGGAGGCCAGGTCGTGGCGGGCGATCACCGAGCCCAGCAACGTCATGTCGCTCGCGTAGGTGAGCATGCAGACGTGCAGGAGCCGGTCGTCGGAGAGCGTGCCGTCGGCCCGCATCCAGACCCGCACCGGGTCGTCGGAAGGTGTACGGGTGCGCGACCACGTCGGCTCGTCGACGAAGCGCATGTCGATCGGGCGCGGGATCCGATCGAGCCAGCCGGCATCACCGCCGGCGGCGACCCGCTCGCCGATCGTCGGCAGCGACTCCGGACCCGGCACCCCGACGGGGCCGGGCGTCGAGTGCTCCAGGCCGTCCTGCCGCTGCTGGAACGAGGCGGACAGCGAGAAGATCGCCTCGCCGTGCTGGATGGCCAGCACCCGGCGGGTGGTGAACGAGCGGCCGTCGCGCACGCGCTCCGCCTCGTAGACGATCGGCACCCGGGGGTCGCCGGGGCGGATGAAGTAGGCGTGCAGCGAGTGCACCTCACGGTCCTCGGGCACGGTGCGCCCGGCCGCGACGAGCGCCTGCCCCGCCACCTGCCCGCCGAACACCCGCGTGGGGCTGTGGGGCGGGCTGACCCCACGGAACAGGTTCATCTCGAGCGGCTCGAGGTCCAGCAGCTGCACGAGGCCGTCGAGCGCGGCCTGACCGTCGAGCTGGCCGTCGGAGGCGGTCTCGGCCTGCGTCGAGGAGGTACTCACGGGGGCATCCTGTCAAACCGTCACGTCGGGGCACAGTTCGAGCCGGCGGAGGAAGCAGCCACAGCTCCTCCTGGCCGCGTTCGAGTCGAGCCTGCGGACCGCGCTCAGTCCTCCTCGCCCAGGCGGTGCACCCGGATGAGGTTGGTGGAACCGGCAGTGCCGGGCGGGGAGCCGGCGACGACCACGACGAGGTCGCCGGGCTGGAAGCGCTCGATGGAGAGCATCGCGTGGTCGACCTGCCGGACCATCGCGTCGGTGGACTCCACGAAGTCGACGAGGAACGTCTCGACGCCCCAGCTCATCGCGAGCTGGCTGCGGACCTCGGGCCTCGGGGTGAAGGCCAGCAGTGGCAGCCGTGTGTGCAGCCGCGCGAGGCGGCGCGCCGTGTCACCGGACTGCGTGAACGTCACGATGGCCCGCGCGGAGAGGCGCTCGCCGATGTCGCGCGCGGCGTAGGACAGCACGCCACGCTTGGTGCGGGGCACGTGGTTGAGCGGCGGGACGCTGACCGGCCCCTCCTCCACGGCCTCGATGATCTGCGCCATCGTGCGCACCGTCTTGATCGGGTAGCGCCCGACGCCCGTCTCGCCGGACAGCATCACGGCGTCGGCGCCGTCGAGGACCGCGTTGGCGACGTCGGAGGCCTCGGCGCGCGTCGGACGCGAGTTGGTGATCATCGACTCGAGCATCTGGGTGGCGACGATGACCGGCTTGGCGTTCTCCCGGGCGATCTGGATGGCCCGCTTCTGCACCAGCGGCACGTGCTCCAGCGGCAGCTCGACGCCGAGGTCACCGCGGGCCACCATGACGGCGTCGAACGCCAGGACGATCGCCTCGAGGTTGTCGACCGCCTCGGGCTTCTCCACCTTCGCGACGACCGGCAGCCGCGCGCCCTTGCCGTCCATGATCTTGTGGACGAGGTCGATGTCGGCGGGGCTGCGGACGAACGAGAGCGCGACGACGTCGACGCGCAGGTCGAGCGCGAACTCCAGGTCGGCGATGTCCTTCTCGGACATCGCCGGCACGGAGACGTTCATGCCGGGAAGCGAGAGGCCCTTGTTGTCGCTGACCGGGCCGCCCTCGGTGACGCGGCAAACCACATCCATGCCCTCGACCGACGTCACGCGCAGGCCGACCTTGCCGTCGTCGACGAGCAGCCGGTCGTCCGGGCGGGCGTCGTCGGCGAGGCCCTTGTAGGTGGTGGAGACGCGGTCGTGGGTGCCGGCCACGTCCTCGACGGTGATGCGCACCTCCTCGCCGGTGTGCCACTCCGTGGGGCCCGCGGCGAAGCGGCCGAGGCGGATCTTGGGGCCCTGCAGGTCCGCCAGGATCCCGACGGCCCGGCCCTCCGCGTCGGCGGCGGCGCGCACCATCTCGTAGACGCGCTTGTGGTCATCGCGGTTGCCGTGGCTGAAGTTGAGCCGGGCGACGTCCATCCCGGCCTGCACCAGCTCACGGATGCGATCGGGGGTCGCGGTTGCCGGCCCGATGGTGCAGACGATCTTTGTGCGACGGCTCACGCGAAAGAGCATAGCGCGGCTTCTGAAACGATCAGGCTGCAGATGGACCAACGTTCAGCGCCGTGCAAGTTCACTCGGCCCGACGTGGTCGGCCAACCACTCGACGAGCGGCGTGAGGGCCCGCCAGGTCGCGGCGACGCGGTCGAGCGCGCCCGCCTCGTGCAACGTGTCGTCGGGCGGCCAGGCCCGCGACGCGTAGAGGGACTTGTGCCGCAGGAGATCGATGCGGGGGTGCCCGGGATCGACGCCGCGCGGCCGGGTCTTCAGCATCTCGCCGTGCACGGCGACCTCGGCGCTCATCGACGCCAGCCGTTTCTGCAGGTAGGCGCCCCAGCGGTCGTCGTCGAAGGCGGTGCGGAAGCGCGCCACCTGATCGGCACCCATCCCGTAGTAGCCCCCGGCCGCCATCAGCCCGTCGGCGCCGATCTGGACGTAGAACGGGCCGACGGTGGCACCGCAGTGGGTCTTGTACGGCGTCTTGTCGCTCGAGAAGCGCACGTCCCGGTAGGGGCGGAAGATCTTGCCCGTACCGAACTCGGGTTCCAGCGCAGCCAGCAGGGCCTGCATCGGACCTCGGACGTCGGCCTCGTAGACGGCGCGCTGATCGGTCCAGTAGGCCTTGGAGTTGTCGGCCTCCAGGCCGTCGAAGAACTCGACGGCGGCGTCGCCGAAGCCGACGAAACCGGTCGTCATGACGACCGGTCGCCCCGGTCCGAGGAGGTCTCGTCGGCAATGGCGTCCCCCCGCGAGGGCGCGTCGGCATCCGAGGCCCCGGCATCCGACGCGGCACCGCTCGATCGGGGTGCGACCGGTCCGTCGGCGGCCGTCCCCGCCCCGGCGGTCGCGGCCTGCTCGGCCACGGCCTGCTCGGCCACCGCCTGCTCGGTCACCGCCTGCTCGGCCACCGCCTGCTCGGCCGCGGCGTGATCGGTCACCGCCTGCTCGGTCACCGCGTGATCGGTCGCAGCGTGCTCGGTCACCGCGTGATCGGTCGCAGCGTGATCGGGCACCGCGTGATCGGTCGCCGCCAGCCAGGCGGGGGCGTCCCGGTAGGCCACGGTGCCGGCCGCCGTCTCGTCGGCGGTCACCGTTCCCGGCGCCGCCGGTCCCGCCGACGCGCTGTCGGCGGTCGCCATCGCGCTGTTTCCCGGTGCGGCCTCCTCGACGGCGACCCCGTCCGTGGCCACTGCCGGGGAGCGCATCTCCTCGTCCACCTCGGTGTCGGCGAGCGCCGTGGCCGACCCCGCACCGGCCTTCCTCGACCTACCCCGTCGGGGGACCCCACCGACGCCCGTGCCCTCGTCGGAGCCGATCTCGGACGGGTCCGCGGCGGGCCCGGCCAGCACCTCTCTCGGTGCGCGGACCACTGCGAGGTACGTGACGGCGCCCAGGAACACCACGGCGGCCACGACCACGTTGATCCGGATGTCGCCGAACACGCGAGTGGCGAAGTCGGAGCGCATCTGCTCGATGAAGAACCGGCCTGCCGTGTACCCGGCGACGTACACCGCGAACGCGCGGCCGTGACCGAGCCGGAACCGGCGATCGGCCCAGACGACGAGCGCGGCGACCAGCAGGTTCCAGATCAGCTCGTACAGGAACGTCGGCTGCACGATTTCGATCGGGGTCTTGTCCAGCGCGACGCCGCCGAGCGCATCCGGGACACCCGTGGCCGGGTCGACCCGCCGGTAGATCTCCAGCCCCCACGGCAGGGTGGTGGCGTCGCCGTAGAGCTCCTGGTTGAAGTAGTTGCCCAGCCGGCCGATGGCCTGTGCGGCCACGATGCCGGGCGCCACGGCGTCGGCGAAGAACGGCAACGGGACGCCACGGCGGCGGCAGCCGATCCAGGCCCCGACGCCGCCCAGCGCGACGGCCCCCCAGATCCCGAGGCCGCCCTGCCAGATCTTCAGCGCGCCCAGGGGGTCGCCGCCGGGACCGAAGTAGGTCTGCCAGTCGGTGGCCACGTGGTACAGCCGGCCGCCGACCAGCCCGAACGGCACGGCGAACACGGCGACGTCGGTGACGGTGCCGGACTGCCCACCGCGCGCGACGAAGCGACGCTCACCCCACAACACAGCGACCACGATGCCCAGGATGATGAACAGCGCGTACGCGCGGATCGGGATCGGTCCGAGGTACCAGACCCCGCGGTCCGGGCTCGGGATGTAGGCCAGCACGGTGGCGGCGACGGCAGAACTCACGCGGTCACGGTATCGCCCCTGACCTGAGGCGGTCGTCCAGCGCCCCTGCGCTCGCCTTTCGCGCACCCGCGCGCACCGCACCACCGCCACTCACCCGCCGCGCGCGCGTTCTGTAAGCAGCACGCGCGCGACACCACCGGCCGCGCGGTCACCGCCGCGCCGGTCCGCGTCGCGTGGTCAGCGCGGCCGTGACGGCGAGGGTCAGGCCGGCTGCGCCTCCGGGCGGCCTGCGCGGCGGACGCCGCCCGCCAGCTCCGCGGCCAGGAGGCGGACACCCGCGGTACCGTCGCGCTGCGCCGCCGTCACGAAGGCGGACCCGACGATCACCCCGTCGGCGAACGCCGCCACCTGCGCGGCCTGGTCGCCCGAGCGCACGCCGAGACCGACCCCGACCGGCAGGGCCGTGTGGGCCCGGCAGCGCGCGACGATCTCCGCAGCCGCGGTGTCGACCGTGCCCCGGGCGCCGGTGACGCCCATCGTCGAGGTCGCGTAGAGGAAGCCGCGCGTGGCGGCGGTCGTGGACGCGATCCGCTGCTCGGTGGACGAGGGCGCCACCAGGAAGATGCGGTCCAGCCCGTGTGTCTCCGACGCGGCGATCCACTCGTCGGCCTCGTCCGGGATGAGGTCCGGGGTGATCACGCCGAGCCCGCCCGCGGACGCGAGGTCGCGCGCGAACGCGTCGACGCCGTAGCGCATCACCGGGTTGAAGTAGGTCATGACCACCGCCCGGCCGCCTGCGGCCGTGACGCGCTCGACCACCGAGAGGACATCCCGCAGCTTCGTGCCCGCCCGCAGCGCGGTCTCGGCCGCGGCCTGGATGGTGGGGCCGTCCATCACGGGATCGGAGTAGGGGACGCCGATCTCCAGGAGGTCGCATCCGCCGTCGACCATCGCGTTCAGCAGGTCCACCGACCCGTCGACGGTGGGATAGCCGGCCGGGAGGTAACCGATCAGCGCCCCCCGCCCCTCGGCGCGGCATCCCTCGAAGACCGACTCGACGCGGCTCATCGCGCTCCCCCTGTCCGACCCGACCCGATGCGGTTCTGCGCACCGACGGATGCGGCCCCGTCCCGCCGGACCGCGACGCGCGCGTTCTCGCGCCGCGCGCGCGTCGCTACGCGCGCGTCGGGTGCAGAACGCGCACCCGGCCGATGGCGCCGGGTCGAGCACGCGCTCACCGCTGCACGCCCGCGGTATCGGACCCGGCCGGTGATGCGCCCACCCCGGGGGCGTCGGCGAGCGGGAGCGTCGCCTCCGCGATCGCCGTCCCGCTGGCGTCGCCGGGGCTCTCCCCCTCACCGACCATGCCGAACCACTTCGCGGCCGTGTCGACGTCCTTGTCCCCGCGGCCGGACAGGTTCACGAGCACCACCCCGTCAGGACCCAGCTCGCGGCCCAGCTTCAGCGCGCCGGCGATCGCATGGGCCGACTCGATGGCCGGGATGATCCCCTCGGTGCGGCACAGCAGCGCGAACGCGTCCATCGCCTCGCGGTCGGTGATCGGCTGGTACTCGGCGCGCCCGATGTCCTTGAGCAGGGCGTGCTCGGGCCCGACGCCCGGGTAGTCCAGCCCTGCGGAGATCGAGTAGGACTCGGCGGTCTGCCCGTCCTCGTCCTGCAGCAGGTAGCTCATCGCACCGTGCAGCGCGCCCGGCGAGCCCTCGCTGAGCGTGGCACCGTGGCGCCCGGTCCCGACGCCGTCGCCGCCGGGCTCGAAGCCGACGAGCCGCACCGACGGGTCGTCGAGGAAGGCGTGGAAGATCCCGATGGCGTTCGAGCCGCCGCCGACGCACGCCGCTATCGCGTCGGGCAGCCGCCCGGTGCGGGCGAGGACCTGCTCGCGCGCCTCCAGGCCGATGACGCGGTGGAAGTCGCGCACCATCATCGGGAACGGGTGCGGTCCGGCGACCGTGCCGAGCATGTAGTGCGTCTCGTCGACGTGGGAGACCCAGTCGCGCAGCGCCTCGTTGATCGCGTCCTTGAGCGTGCGGGAGCCCGTCTTCACGGGGATGACGGTGGCGCCGAGCAGCCGCATCCGCGCGACGTTCAGCGCCTGGCGCTCGGTGTCGACCTCGCCCATGTAGACCACGCACTCCAGGCCCATCAGCGCGCAGGCGGTGGCCGTGGCGACGCCGTGCTGGCCCGCGCCGGTCTCCGCGATGACGCGCGTCTTGCCCATCCGCTTGGTGAGCAGCGCCTGGCCCAGCACGTTGTTGATCTTGTGGGAGCCGGTGTGGTTGAGGTCCTCGCGCTTGAGCAGGATCCGTGCGCCACCCGCGTGCTCCGAGAGCTTGGCGGCGTCGGTGAGCGGCGAGGGGCGGCCGGAGTAGTCGCGGTGCAGGCGGTCGAGCTCGTCGAGGAACTCGCGGTCGCCGCGGGCCTTGTCGTACGCCGTGGTCAGCTCGTCGAGCGCGGCGACCAGCGCCTCCGGGACGAACCGGCCCCCGTAGCGGCCGAAATGACCTTTCTCGTCCGGTTCGTGTCCCGACGGGGTGGCGATGCCGTCGCTGGCCTGTACGGAGGTGCTCACCGCACCATTCTGGAACACGACGGATGGAAGCCTGCAGCCACCAGGCTCCGGACCGCCCCCTGGGGATCACCGCTGGTCACGAGGCTCTCCCCGGTGAGCACGGCATCGGCACCCCAGCCGGCGTAGGTGAGCAGGTCACCGGGACCGCGCACGCCCGACTCGGCGACCCGCATCACGTCGCTGGGCAGGCCGGGCGCGATCTGGCCGAAGATCGACCGGTCGACCTCGAGGGTGTGCAGGTTGCGGGCGTTGACGCCGATGACCTTGGCCCCGGCCTCCAGGGCGCGATCCGCTTCCTCCTCGGTGTGCACCTCCACCAGCGCGGTCATCCCGAGGGACTCGACGCGGTCGAGCAGCGCGTCGAGGGCGTTCTGCTCGAGCGCGGCGACGATCAGCAGCACCAGATCGGCGCCGAACGCCCGCGCCTCGTGCACCTGGTACGGCGTGACGACGAAGTCCTTGCGCAGCACCGGCACGTCGACGGCCGCGCGCACGGCGGCGAGATCGGCGAGCGAGCCGCCGAAGCGGCGCTGTTCGGTGAGCACGCTGATCACCCGCGCGCCACCCTCGGTGTAGGACGCGGCGAGATCGGCGGGATCGCTGATCGTGGCGAGATCGCCCTTGGACGGGCTGCGCCGCTTCACCTCGGCGATCACCCCGATGCCCGGCGCCCGTAGCGCCGCCATTACGTCCCGCGGCGGCGTGGCCGCGGTGGCCCGGCGTTTGATCTCGGCGAAATCGACCTCGGCCTCGCGGACGGCGAGGTCCACCCTGACACCGTCCACGATGGAATCGAGGACGCTGCCTCCGCTGTGCTCCATGCGGTGGTCCCCCCTTCGGATCGGCGTCGTCTGCCGGGTCATGCTAGCCAGGCCGGTGGCCGACGCCCTCGACAGGATCGTCCCCCTCCTCCCGGGCCGGGTCGGGAGCGGGGTCCACTGTCGGGTCGCGGCCCGCGTCGAGGTCCTGCCAGGCGGCCCGGTCCGGGTCGACCTCGACGGGCCGCGCCCCGGGCGCCGCGTAGCGCGCACCCAGCCGCGACAGCCGTGGTTCCCGCAGCAGCACGAGCACCCCGACGCCGAGCAGCAGCAGCCCGCCTGCGACGGCCAGCGCGGGAGCGGGAGTGACGTCGAGCGTTGGCGGGGGCGACGTCGCCGGCCGGGGCAGGCTCGCGGGCGCTCCGGTGACGGTGGCTGCCGTGCGGGTCAGGGCCACCGCCGCGGTCCAGGCCACCGCCGCACCGGCCAGCGCGAGCAGCCCGGCGAGGACCCGTCGCACCACCCCACCCGTGGCGACCAGCGCGGCGACGCCGGCCAGCGCCACCAGCGCGAACCCCGTGAGCGACGGCGAGGCCTGCGCGCCGGAGAACGCCACCGGCGCCCGCCCGGCCGGTGTCACGGTGTACCAGGTCAGGGCCGACGCACCCCCCACGAGGCCGGCGGCCCCGGCCAGCCCGAGGCACGCCGCGCCCAGAGCCCGCGCGCTGCGCGCCGGCGCCGCGACATCCGAGGTCATGCGGCCCCTCGCGCACGTCCGTCGCACCCGTGCCGCCCCGGCCGAACGGCCGGCTCTCCCGGCGAGGAGTCCGGGCCGGGCGGGGCTCCGCGACCACGGCACCGGTGTCGCTCCCGGTGATCCACACTCAGCTCCGCGGGGAGCACCGACGTCATCGGGGCGGGCCGAGGGTCGCCGCCGTCGCCACCGCCGAGAGCACCGCGCGGGCCTTGTTGAGACACTCCGTGTCCTCCGCGACCGGGTCGGAGTCGGCCACGATCCC
>JBBQEF010000207.1:0-10354 GCA_038320445.1 Mycobacteriales bacterium | reverse complement strand
TCGGTCGGGGGTGGGCTGCTCGCGCTGGCCGGTCGGCGCGCGGACCGGGTCGCCGCCGAGCTCGGGGTGCTCCTCGCGGGTGCGGTCCTGGCCCTCGCGGTGGCGGCTGCGGTCGCCCGCCCCGCGGTCGACGCACCGCTGCTGGTGGGGATCCGGGCCGGGTTGGCCGTCGACGGGCTATCCGCTCTGATGGCCATCACCGTCGCGGTCGCGGCGCTGGCCGTTCTGGTGTTCGCCGCGGGTGAGGCTCAGCTGCGCACCGCCCGGTTCACGGGTCTGGTGCTGCTGTTCGCCGGGGCGATGCTGGTGACGGTCACTGCCACCACCCTGGTCGCGCTGCTCATGGCGTGGGAGGTGATGGGGGCAACGAGCTGGGCGCTGATCGGCTATCACTGGCGCGACGCCGATGCCATCCGGGCGGCGCACACCGCGTTCCTCACCACCCGCCTGGCCGACGTCGGGCTCTACCTGGCCGCGGGGGCCGCCCTCGCCGGCGGCGTCGGGTCCCTGGCGCTGACCTCGCTGCCCGGTGCGACGTCGCCGTGGCTGCACGTCCTCACCGCGGGCGTGGTCATCGCCGCGGTGGGGAAGTCCGCGCAGCTGCCGTTCAGCTTCTGGCTTGCGGGGGCGATGCGGGGCCCGAGCCCGGTGTCTGCGCTGTTGCACTCCGCGACGATGGTCGCTGCCGGGGCGTACCTGCTGCTGCGGTCGGCCCCGCTGCTGGAGGTGACCGGGTGGGCGGGCCCGCTGGTGGCGTGGGTCGGGGCGGCGACCGCCCTGTTGCTCGGGCTGGTCGCGGTGGCTCAGACCGATCTCAAGCAGCTGCTCGCCGCGTCGACGTGCGCGCAGATCGGGTTTATGGTCCTCGCCGCCGGCGTCGGTGCCGTCCCGGAAGGGGCGGTGACGCTGGTGGCGCACGCGGCGACGAAGAGCCTGCTGTTCCTCGCCGCTGGAGCGTGGCTGGTGGCGCTGGGCACCAAGCAGCTCGACGGTCTGCGCGGAGCGGCACGCCGGTTTCCGCTGGTCGGGATCCCGTTCACGATCGGGGCGGCGGCGCTGGCCGTGTTGCCGCCGCTGTCGTTGTGGGTGGCGAAGGACGCCGTGCTCGGGACCGTCCTCGAGCGCAGCCCGCTGCTGTACGCGGTAGGGCTGGGCGCGGCGATCGTGTCGGCCGTCTACAGCGCTCGGGCGGTCTGGTTCGTGTGGCAGCCCGTTGCGGCCGAACCGGCGCCGGTCGAGCAGGCACCGACTGGTCGGGTCGGTTCGACGACGGGGCCCCCGTTGGTGGTGCTGGCCGCGCTCGCGGCCGGGCTGGGGGTGCTTCCGCTGCTGCTCACCGGGTCGCTGGCGGTGACCCCGGTCGGGGTGGGGGAGCTGGTGGCGTCCGGGGTGCTGGCGATCGCCGCCGCCGCGCTGACCTGGCGGCTCGCCGCCCGGATCGGCGCGCCGGCCCCCCTCGCCGGCTGGCTGGGATTGGAACGCGCGGCACACACACTGCTGGTGCGCCCCACCCTCGTGATGGCCCGCGGGCTGGCGCGGTTCGACGACGAGATCCTCGACCGCGGCGTCGACCAGGCGGCGCGCGCCACCATAACCGCCGCCCGGCTGCTGGACCGCCGCGGCGAGCGGTCGGTCGACGGGGCCGTGCGCGGCGTCGCGGCGGGGGCGCGGGCGCTGGGCCGGTGGGCGCGGCGCCCGCAGACCGGCCAGATCCACCAGTACTACGCCCAGGCCGCCGCCGTGCTGGCCGTGCTGGCCCTGTTCCTGATCGTCGTGAGGTGACGTCGTGCTGTCGGTGATCGTGTTCCTGCCTGCGCTGCTGGCCGTGGTGCTGCTGGCAGTGCCCGCGACGGCGCCGCGGCGGGTGTTCACCGGCGCCTGGATTGGGGTCAGCGCTCTGGACGTGGTGTTGGTGGGGGTGGTGTGGGCCGGGCTCGCGCCGGGTGGCGGGTTCTCGTGGCAGCAGCAGGTGCCGTGGATCCCGTCGGCGGGGGTCTCCTATCACGTCGGGGTGGACGGGCTGTCGCTGCCGCTGCTGGCGTTGACCGCGGTGCTGTTCGGGGCGTGCGCGGTGTTCGCGTGGCGCGAGACCCGCCGGGTCAAGGCCTACGTGACGGTGTTCCTCGCCCTGCAGACGGTGTGTCTGGGGCTGTTCGTGGCGCTGGACCTGATCCTGTTCTTCCTGTTCTTCGACCTGTCCATCGTCGCCATGTACGTCCTGATCGCGGGGTGGGGCCACGGCGAGAAGGCGCGCGCGGCGGCGTTGAAGTTCTTCCTCTACACCTTCCTCGGCTCTCTCGCGCTGCTGCTCGGGTTCGTCCTGCTCGCCCTCGTCGCCACCCCGCACACCTTCGACATCCCCACCCTGATCGCCGCGAACCCGCTGGCCGGCGGCGGGCTGTACGCCGGGCTGGCGCTGCTCGCGATCGGGATCGGGCTGGCGGTGAAGACCCCGACGGTGCCGTTCCACACCTGGCTGCCCCCCGCGCACACCGAGGCCCCCGCGACCGGGTCGGCGATCCTGGCTGGGGTGCTGCTGAAGATGGGCACCTACGGGTTCGTGCGGATCGCGATGCCGATCCTGCCCGCCACCTGGCGCGAGTACGCCCTGGTGTTCGTGATCGTCGGGGTCGTCTCGGTGATCTACGGGGCGCTCGTCGCGCTGGCTCAGACCGATCTGAAACGGATGATCGCCTACACCTCGATCAACCACATGGGCTACGTCCTGCTCGGGGTCGGCGCCGCCGGGCTGCTGGCCGGCAGCGACGGACAGGCCCGCCAGCTCGCCGCGACCGGTGCGGTCACCCAGATGGTGTCGCACGGCCTGATCACCGGCGCGTTGTTCCTGCTCACCGGGGTGCTGCGCGACCGTGGTGGCACCTACGACATGGGCGCCTACTCCGGGCTCGCCTCCCGTACCCCGCGCTTCGCCGGCGTGTTCGCCGTAGCGGCGTTCGCGTCGCTCGGGCTGCCCGGGTTCTCCGGTTTCATCGCCGAGTTCCAGGTGCTCACCGGCGCTCTGCCCGCCGCGCCGGTCCCGACCGCGATCGCCGTGCTCGGCATCCTGGTGACCGCCGCACTGTTCCTCGTCGCCCTGCAGAAGTTGTTCCTGGGCGACCTGCGCATGCCCGACGCGCCTGGCGCCCCGCGCCCGTTGCGCGACCTGCGCGCGAGTGAGGCGGTGGCGGTGGTGCCGCTGCTGGCGCTCGCGACGGTGATCGGCGTGCTGCCGCGTGTGCTGCTGGATGTCGTCGAACCGTCGTCGCGTGTGCTGGTGGACCTGGTCTCCCGGTGACGGGCATGAACGAGGACCCGGTCGCGCTGCTCCCGGAGCTGCTGCTGCTCGCGGGTGCGGTACTCGGGCTGCTGGCCGGCGCGTGGTTGCCACGCCACCGGCAGTGGTGGGTGCGGATCCTCGCCGCGGTGGCCGCGGCCGGCGGCCTGGTCGCGACGGGCGTCGCCGCGACCCGGCCGGACGAGGTCGTGTTCGGCACCAGCTACGCCGTCGACCCGGTGACGTCGGCGACCCGGGCGATCGTGCTGGTCGCGGTCCTGATCGCGCTGGCGCTGTCGGTGGACGCCAGCGCCGGCACTGCCCGCGAGACCGAGTTCGTGGTGCTGCTGCAGCTGGCCGGGTTGGGCACGATCATGCTCGGCGGCGCGAACGACCTGCTGCTGCTGTTCGCGGCGTTCCTGCTCGCGAGCGTTCCTCTCTACGCCCTGGCCGGCTGGGACAAGCAGCCGCTGGGGGTCGAGGCGGCGATGAAGTACTACCTGTCCGGCGCGTTCCTCGGCGTCACCATGCTGACCGGCACCGCGATCCTCTACGGCGTGGCCCGCGCGACCGGCTACGGACCCCTGCGCCACGGGCTCACGGTCGCCCCCGGGGCTGCCGTCGCGGTCGGGGTGGTCGCGGTGCTGGCCGGGCTGCTGTTCAAGGCCGGCGCCGTGCCCGCGCAGTTCTGGGTGCCCGACGTCACCGACGGCACCCCCGCCCCGGTGGCCGCGATCGTGACCACCATTCCGAAGATCGGCGGCCTCGTCGCCACCTATCGGCTGCTGCTCGTCGCGATCCCGGCCGCGGTCGTGGACTGGCCGTTGCTGATCGCGATCCTGGCTGCGGCGTCGATGACCTTGGGCAACTTCGCGGCGTTCTTCCAGACATCGGTGCAGCGGCTGCTCGCCTACTCCACCATCAGCCAGGTCGGCTACCTGCTGATGGCCGTCGCGGTGGCCGGCCGCGCCCCGCTGGCCCAGCCCGCATTGCTGTTCTACCTCGCCGCCTATGCGGTCACCAACTTCGGTGTGTTCGCCGTCGTCGCCGAGCTGCCCCGCGCCCGCACCCTCACCGACTACCGCGGCCTCGCCCGCTGCCACCCCGGCCTGGCCGCCGCGCTCGCGATCTGCCTGTTCGGGCTCATCGGCACCCCTCCCACCGCGGTGTTCATCGGGAAGCTGACCATCTTCACCGCCGTCGTCGACGGCGGTCTCGGCTGGCTCGCCGTCCTCGCCGTGATCAACACCGTGGCCAGCGTCTTCTACTACCTGCGCTGGATCGCTCCCGCCTTCCGCCGGTCCGAACCACACACCGGCCCCCAGCCGGCGCCGCAGGCTCTTCAGCGGGCCGGAACGTGGTCCGCGATCAGCTCCTACGTATGCGCGGCCGCGTCGCTCATCCTCGGTGCTGGTGCCGGGATGGTCCTTCCCCTGTTCGGTGGGTCTCCGAACAGCTGAACCCAGGCCGCGAGACCGTCAACCCGATCACGCCCGGTCCTCGCTCCGATGCCTGATCGATCCGCCGGGGACGGCCGGAACCGCCCTACTCCGCTGAGGCGTGAACGTGGCGCCCCACCCAGGCGGATCATCCCTGCCCCCGTGGCAGCACGGATGGAACCTACCGTGACCGTCGTTCGGCAGCAGCGACCACGAGGATCCGCCGGCCTACCCGCGGCGCGGCAGTGCGACCGTCCCGGTACGGAGAACGCGGCAGGACCGACGGCCCCGTCCCGGGCGGAGCTAGGCTCGCGAGAATGGACCAACCGATCTTCTGGAGCGCGCTGCTGGCCGTCGCGCTGCTCGCCATGGCGCTGCGGTGGCGAGCGGGCGGTCCGTTGCTCGCCCGGGACGCGACTCCGATCGGCCGCCCCTCGCTGATCGTGGCCGGTCTCAGCGTGCTCGTGCTGGTGTTCCACTGCACCGCGATGTTCTTCGGGCCCTGGATCGACGCGATCCCGGGCGCGCAGGCGCCGGCCGATGCGGTGCGCAGCCTGGGCACGGCCAGCCAGATCGCCTACTGGCTACCGGCCGTGACCCTGGTGCTGGCCGTGCGCCGAATTTGGTGGCCGGGCCTGCTGGTGCTGGTCACCACGCTGGTGGGAGTCGGTGTCACGATGTACTGGCCCTTCGCCCTGACCACCCACCTCAGCTGGCTGGCCGCACTCATCGTGGTCGGCTCGGCGATCTCTGCCACCCTGCTCAGCCCCGCGCCGACGACCGGGACCCGGCCCGACCACCGAAACCCGACACGGACCGGCTGAGATCGGCGCGGGACCTCCGGGACGTTGACGC
Source organism: Mycobacteriales bacterium (assembly GCA_038320445.1). GTDB lineage: Bacteria > Actinomycetota > Actinomycetes > Mycobacteriales > Pseudonocardiaceae > Pseudonocardia. The sequence continues at coordinate 4,786 of JBBQEF010000207.1, read as the reverse complement.
CGGCGTCACGGTGCTGGGCCGCGGGTGCGGGGCGCAGGCTCGGGGGACGGGGTGAAGAGTTCGGCTGGTGGTCCGGTGGCGCTCGGCGCCACCCTGGCCGCCGGATGGGCGGTGCGCCACGCGACCGCCCCGGCGGTGCGGCACTGGGCCCCCGGCACCGGGCGCAGCCGGCGTGCGGGGGCGCTACGGGTGCGGACCTTCGGCTGCGGCGATCCGGTGATCGTGTTGCTGCACGGCCTGCCGGCTCGTAGAACGAGGAGACCGCAGCAAGAATCCGGTTCAGATTACTCGCGGCCAGCGTGGTCGCCGGTCCGTCCGCGTCGACTAGGATCGTCAGCGTCATCCACGGCCGAGGCCTGCGCGAGGGCACCGACCGCAGGTACTCCAGCAGGGCCATCGAATGCCGGGTTCGCGAACGCCTCCCAGCTCAGGCCGTCGCGGCCGAAGAACCGCCACAGATGGCGCAGGTCGTAGGCGTAAGAGACGAGCGTGCTGGGCAAGCAGTCTCGCGTCGCCAAGAACCGCAAGAACCCCGACCGGCTCGTTGTCCTCATCGAGCAGCTCGACCTGGTGTGATCCGTCGTCGCGACGCTGCTGCCCAGTGGGACAGGAGGAAAAGAGGTGTCCGTGTAATGACAAGGCCGTCGGTACCGACATAGTTGCGGTCGATCTCCGCGCTGGTGCAGTGCCGCAGCACCTTCGATCATCGCCGCGACCTCCCACGCCGAGCAGATTTTCAGTCATGACATTCGACGGCCAGGAACGTCTTCGAATCGCTGGCACACGCGGTCCCGCACAGCACCTGCTGGCTGGCGTGCCGGATGAGTCGATCCCCGCCGGTAGCTCACTTCTCGATGGCCGACGCCCGTAACAGCGGCGCAGGGTCCGTCGGATCAGCGGGCGTCCCGCTGTCGGCCCGCCGGGTCTCCGAGTCGCGACTGGGAGTTCCGGGGGGACCAGATCGCGCGTACGACACGCAGGAGGAGTGTGGTGCTCACGGCGAGGAGGGCCAGGCTCGCCCCGAGTTGGATGTCTGAGCCGACCCCGGCTGGGCCTCCCAGGGCCTGGGATGCCAGGCCGGTGGCCAGCACGGTCACGACGGTCAGGACGAGCAGGCTGCGGTGTGCGCGGGGCATCGCCGGTCACATCCCGGTCAGGTGCTGGCCGGGTGTGGTGACGGCTTCCAGGATCGTCATCACGATGATCGCGACGAGCACGAGCGCACCGATGCTGATCGCGATCGGGCGTTGCTTCCAGTGGCGGGCTGGGCTGCGGTCGAGGAACGGCACTGCGATCAGCAGCGCGAACAGGGCGGCGGCGCCCCAGAGGATGCCCGACAGGCCGATCCAGTTCTCCAGGGTGAACATCCACCAGTACATCCAGGGTGGCCGGGTCACCTCGATACCTTCGACCGGTGTGGGTCCCACCTCGGGTGGGACGAGTACGGCCAGGACGCCGACTACGCCGAGCAGCACGAGTCCCAGTGCGGCGATGCGGCGCAGGTGGTGGGTGAATGGCGCGCGGGGCTCCCCGGTCTCGGTCGGGTTGGTCGGGCGCGGGGAGATCTTGTGGTATTTCACCAGCAGGGCGTGCAGGACCAATAGCCCGATAATGAGCATCGGGATGACCGACACGTGGGCCACGTAGAGGCGGACCAGGAGCGGGACACCGGAGGAGAACCCGGCGGTGAACCAGAAGCCGAGGCCACCCAGCAGCTTGCCCAACTCGAGGTTGTGGGCCAAGGCCTCGAAGCCTTCTTGGTCCCACTTGAGCACGGTGCCGGTGAACAGCGCGCCGATGATCAGGGCGAACATCGCCACGCCGATCAGCCAGTTGGCTTCGCGGGGGCGTTTGAAGGAGCCGGTGAAGTAGATGCGCAGCAGGTGCAGGATGGCCAGCACATACATGGCCTCGCCTGCCCAGAAGTGCACCCCGCGGATCCAGCGGCCGATGAAGACGTTCTCGACGATCTGGCGTACCGATTCGTTGGCTGCGACCGGGTCGGGGTTGTAGAACTGGGCCAGCACGATCCCGGTGACGATCAGGATCACCAGCGCGAAGGCGGTCATCCCGCCGAGGCTGTAGGCGATCGTGTTGGCGTGCGCAGGCACGGGGTATTCGATCGCCCGGATCCCGAGGCGCTCGTCGACCGCGTCAATGGCGCGGCGCCCACGTCCATGAATAGGGGGTTCGGGTTCGTTCGCGGGTACCGGCGTGGTCTCCCTGATGTCGGTCATGTCAGATCACCTCGCGGGAACGGGCCGGATGCGGGAGGTTGCGGGGGCGAAGCCGGAGGGAGAGCGCGGCGCCGCCCAGCCCGAACACGAGCGACAATGAGAGCATCACCCAGTCGACGCCGGTAAAGCCGTCGCGGCCGGGCAGCGCATCAGTCGCGGCCACCGTGCCGGTGTCGGCGCCGGTCGCGGGGGCGGGTAGGCCCATCGCCACGGGTTCGGCGGCGTCGGTGTGCACCCGGGCGCCGATCGACTTTTCCAGCAGGGCACGTGTCTGATGCAGATCGCCGCCGTCGAGGGTGTCTTTGGCCTGTTGAACCAGCGGGATCTGCACGTCCGACGGGTCCGGCGCGTCGATCGCGTCTTTGATCTTGTCGGTGATGGTGTCCATGTCGTCGGGAGTGTTGACGATCAGCGCGATCGCCTGGCGCACCAGGTCATAGGCGCGGTCGGTGCCCTCGCCACCGTGCGCCCAGGCGACTCCGGGAACCAGGGCCCATAGCAGCACAGCGATCGCCGCGGCGCTGCCGAATCGGTGTCTCATGCCTACCTCACAGATGCAGGAGTACTGCTACGGCATAGCGGCATCAGGACGACACCGAGGCCAACCCGGACTGGTGATAGTTCTTGCGCCCACGGCCAGCACTGCGGGTCGGTCTGAGCAGGAACTGTCGCCCGGCAACCCGGCCCGGGATAGGGGCTTTGTACTCCCACGGGGTACCTAAGGTCCCGAACCGGCGGAGATCGGGCGGCGGGCATGGACGGGGATCGCGACGGGCCGGACGGGCGGGACGACCGGGTCGTTGGACTCTGCCCGTCCGGAGACCGGCCGACGAGGCTCGATCCGTGAAGTCGAGAATCCCCCACGAATGGCTCCTCGGGATCGGCATCGTCGCCGTGACCGTCCTGGCAGGCTGCGCGGCGGCGGCGCCGCAGCCCAATCCCGGCATGATGGGCGGCGGAGCGGGCAATGGCAGTGCGGGGTACCACTATTCCGTGCCGGTCTGCACCGCCCCCGCCAACCTGCCGGGGAAGGTCGTCACCGTGGTTCTCGCCGACATGGGAATGACATCGATGATGGGTGGGACCGCCCCGTTGGGGGCGCCGATGGCGCTGCACGCGACCCCGACCTCGGTGACCGCCGGCACGGTCAGCCTGGTCGCCCAGAACATGGGCTGGCGTATCCACGAGCTGGTGATCCTGCCACTGGCGGCCGGAGCACAGGCAGGTCAGCGCACTTCCGGCTCGGACGGAAAGGTCGACGAGGCCGGCAGCCTGGGCGAGGCATCGGCCACCTGTGCCGCAGGCTCCGCGGACGGGATCGTCGCGGCATCGGCGGGGTGGACGACAGTGACGTTGCCTGCAGGGCGCTACGAACTGGTCTGCAACCTGACCAACCACTACGCCGACGGCATGCACCAGGAACTCGACATCGTCAGCGGCTGACCGCGACGGTTAGTCCCACCATTGTGCACGGCAGTCCACAGCGGGGTTTCAGGTGCGGGCCGCACGTTCCGGTGGCGCCGTCCAGCTCCGGAGACAATGTCATTGAGTGGGGAAGTCAGCATCACGAGGCGCTCATCATGCCGGGTGTTCGTACCGTCGGGCTTGGAATCTCACAGCAAGGGGCGCTGGCGGCGGTGACCGCCGCGTTGGCCGAGCAGGGGTTCGGGGGCTCACCACGATCGACGTGCGGGCCACGCTCAAGCAATGCTTGGTGACGATGTCGGTGACTATGTGATCCTCGGGGGCGTGCAACCCACCGTTGGCCCATCGAGCGCTGCCGGCTGATCCGGAGATCGGGTTGCTGTTGCCGTGCAATGTCACGGTGCGTCGAGCGAACGGGGGCGTGTCGGATGGTTTGTGTATCAGGATCCTCTTGAGTTGAGGAGTACGCACATGACCGTGACCGAAGATCAGCACAGCAGGCATCCGCTGGGCGCTGTGCCGTCTGCTCCGTCGTTGCGGTCGGCCTGTGAGGTGATCAACGAAATGCTCGATGCCGGGCCACTCGACAACGTGACGGACCGTCTCGACGCCGGCGGGCTCACGCTGACGGGCGAGGAGGGCTTCCTCCCCGAGATGATCAAGTGGTGCTCGAACGCGGTCTCGCGACCGAGTTGACCGGACACCTGGGCTATGAGCGCGGCGACCGGGCCGGGCGGGGGAGCTTGAACTCGCGCAACGGCAGCAGCCCCGAGACGGTGGTGGACGGGACCTTCGGCGGGCGAACCGGGGCTTGTGGCCGGGACGCAGAGATCGATTCGACGACACCATGAGTGGCAGGGCCGCGCTGCGGTTCGAACGCTGGCCGTTCGAGATCTGCTGATCGACGAAGGAGTAGTGGCCATGATGTGGTGGTACGACAACGGTGGCAACGGCGCCGGCATGAACGGTTGGGGCTACGCGCAGATGACGGTGAGCATGGTGCTGTTCTGGGGGCTGGTCATCTACGGGGTGATCGCCCTGGTCCGCTATCTCGGCCGCCAGGACCGCTCGACCGTCGAATCCCGGCTCACCCCGGAGCAGGTGCTGGCCGAGCGGTTCGCCCA
>JBBQEF010000206.1:0-10359 GCA_038320445.1 Mycobacteriales bacterium | reverse complement strand
GCTCACCCATCCGACCGGCGGCCGCCGCGCCCGCCGCGAGCACCTCGTGGTGGTCGAGCGGCTCGCCGGTCATGCCGGCGGCCAGGTTCGTCACGAGCGACAACCCGAACACCTCGACGCCCTCGGCGCGTGCCGCGATCGCCTCGAGCACCGTCGACATCCCGACGAGGTCGGCTCCCAGCCCGCGCAGCATGCGGATCTCGGCGGGCGTCTCGAAGTGCGGACCCGGCAGGCCCGCGTAGACGCCCTCGGCGAGGCTCGGATCGATCTCGCGGGCGAGCGCGCGCAGCTTCGGCGAGTAGAGGTCGGTGAGGTCGGTGAACCTCGGGCCGACGAGCGGGGACGCGGCCACCAGGTTGAGGTGGTCGGAGATCAGCACCGGTTCGCCGACGCTCATCCCCTCCCGGATGCCGCCTGCGGCGTTGGTGAGGACCACCGTGCGGCAGCCCGCCGCAGCGGCGGTGCGCACACCGTGGACCACCGGCTCGACGCCGTGGCCCTCGTAGAGGTGGGTGCGGCCGAGCAGCACGAGCACCCGCTTCTCGCCGACGGCCACGGAGCGGATCGTGCCGCCGTGGCCCGCGACGGCCGGAGTGACGAAACCCGGGAGATCGGCCATCGCCAGCTCGTGCGTCGGCTCCCCGATCAGGTCGGCGGCCGGGCGCCAGCCCGAGCCCAGTACGACGGCGACGTCGTGTCCGGCGATGCCGGTGGCGGCCGCGATCGAGGCGGCCGCGGCGGTGGAGGACTCGGTCATGGCCGGAGCCTACGACCCCGGGGTCACGGCGCGACGGCGGTGAATCCGTTGGCCAGCTGGTCGAACAGCCCGGCCGAGAGCGAGCCCGCCGCCGCCGTCGGGACGGTCAGCGTGATGGTCCACACCGTCGGCTCGGCCGGCACGATCCGGCGCCAGGACGTGCGGACGTCGGTGCCGTAGGACAGCTGCACGGCGCCGACCTGGCTGCCGGCGACGGGCGTGGGCAGCTGCAGGAGGCGGATGGTGGCCCCGTCGCCGACCGCCTGGGCCGCCTCGGTGGACGCGGCCCGCGCCACCGTGAGCGCCTCGGTGCCGTCCGGGCTGACGAAGCTCACCGAGGGCTCGCCGCCGGCAGGGGTGTTCCGGCGCTCCACCCAGTCGGCCGGGACCGGCACCGTGAACCCGAGCGCGTCCTGGTGGTCGGTCGTGGCCGTGCTCGTCGTGGTGACGTTCATGGTGGTGAACGCCGACTGCCCGCCCAGTGCCCGCGTGGCCGACCAGCCACCGAGGACGCCCACCAGCACCACGACGGCCCCCGCGACGGCGAGTCCGGCACCCGTCCACCCCGACGGTGCCTCCTGCGCCGCGCGGGCCCTCTCCGCCGCCCGGGTGGCCGCCCGCGGCGGGGGTGCGGGGGCCGGTGCGGGCCGTTGCGGGACGGGCAGCGGGCCCGGGGAGCTGGCCAGCGGTGTGGCGGGACGGGCACCGGTGGCGGCGGCAGGCAGCGGGCGGGCGGTCTCGGCCCGGCGGGCGGGCTTGGGGATCGCGAGCGCGGCCATCGTCGGCGCGTCGGGGGAGCCCGGGTACATCGGGTCGTCCGGGTCGTCGATGAGGGGCCGCAGCCGCTGGCGTACCTCGTCCAGCGGCATCCGGCCGTCCGGGTCCTTCACCATCAACGCCATGATCACGTCGGCGACCGGGCCGGTGGCGCGGGGCCGGGGGACCTCACCGTCCACCACCTCGGTGATGGTCGAGACGGGGTCCCCGTGCACGTCGTAGGGCGGGCGGCCCTCGATGGCGGCGAAGAGCGTGGCGCCGAGCCCCCAGAGGTCGGCGGCCGGCGTGACGGGCTGGCCCGCCGCGACCTCCGGTGCGATGTAGGCGGGGGAGCCCAGCACCAGGCCGACGCTGGTCATCGGGGCGTCGGCCGCGTTGCGGGCGATGCCGAAGTCGGTGAGCTTGACCCGCCCGTCATCGGCTACGAGCACGTTGCCCGGCTTGACGTCGCGGTGCGTGATGCCGGCGCGGTGGGCGGCGCGCAGGCCCCCCGCCGTCGCGAACCCGACCACCGCGGCCTGCTGGATGGTGAGGGCCCCGCTCTCCCCGATCATCATGGCGAGGTTGCGCGAGGGCACCAGCTCGAGGACGACCATCGGCTCGCCGTCGTTGTCCACCACGTCGAACACCGTGATGACGTTGGGGTGCGAGAGCCCGCCCAGCGCGCGCGCCTCGCGCATGATGCGTTCCCGCAGGTCCAGCGCCTCCTGCGACGGGACGCCGGGCGGCACCTTCAGCTCCTTGACCGCGACGCGCCGCTGCAGCACCTCGTCGTACCCTGACCAGACGGTGCCCATCGCGCCGCTGCCCAGGTGCGCGGACAGCCGGTAGCGGCCGCCGATGCGGCGCTCCTGTTCCGGGCTCTCCTGTGGCACGTACCCATTCTGACCAGCCACCCTGCACGCTGTGCTGTCGCCCCCTCGGACATGCCGCCCGCCGGCGGGCGCCCGTCGATGTGTCGGGCGCAACACGATCGGGTACCCCGCTTCGCATGGAGCCTCTCCAGCAGCGCCGCGACCTGCGGCGAACGGATTTTCCTACCGTTCGTCGCACGACCGCCCGACCGTTCGGCAGCGGGGATCTGCCCGTCCGCAGCAGGTCGGCAACCCCTCGGCGAGCGATTACTCAGGATGCCGATAATTGCTTGGTACACCGCCGTCCGGGTGAGCATCATTGCCCGATGCACGACAGAGCAGCATCGATGTGCGCTCGTGACGAGGGCAGGCGATGACCGTCCTCGAATCGCACCCCCTGCCGCCCGCCGAGCCGGTGGTGGCGGACCTCGGCGCGGGCAGCGGGCCCGCCTGGCTCGACTCCTGGCTCGAGAACCACCGCGCCGATGTCGTCGCGTGGCGCCGCTCCCTGCACTCCCTGCCGGAGCTCGGCCGCGCCGAGTACCGCACCACTGCGATGATCAAACATCTGTTGATGGCGGCGGGCCTCGAGCCGCGCACGCTGCCCGGCGGTACCGGGCTCGTCTGCGACGTGGGCTTCGGTGACCGCTGTGTCGCGCTCCGCGCCGATCTCGACGCCCTGCCCCTGCAGGAGGACACCGGCCTCCCGTACGCGTCCACCGTCGCCGGGGTCGCCCACGCGTGCGGCCACGACGCGCACACGGCCATGCTGCTCGGCGCCGGGCTGGCCCTGGCCTCGGCGCCGGCGTTGCCCGGCCGCGTCCGGTTGATCTTCCAGCCCGCCGAGGAGATCCAGCCGGGCGGCGCCATGGACATGGTGGCCGACGGGGCCATGCAGGGCGTCCAGCAGGTGTTCGCGCTGCACTGCGACCCGCGCCTGGAGGTCGGCAGGCTCGGCACCCGCGTCGGCCCGATCACCTCGGCCTGCGACGTCGTCGAGATCCGCCTCACCTCACCCGGCGGCCACACCTCGCGCCCCCACCTCACGGGCGACCTCGTGGAGGCCATGGGCCTGCTCATCACCCAGCTGCCGCTGCTGCTCACCCGCCAGGTCGACCCGCGCTCGGGCACCGTCCTGGTCTGGGGCGCCGCGCACGCGGGGGAGGCCGCCAACGCCATCCCGCAGCACGGCCTGCTCCGCGGCACGCTGCGCACCGCCGACCACGCCACGTGGGGCGAGCTGGAGCACAAGATGCGCGCCCTGGTGGCGGCCGTGCTCGCGCCGCTGGGCGTGGGCTACGTGCTCGACCACATCCGCGGCGTGCCGCCGGTGGTCAACGACGGGGTCAGCGCGGGCATCCTCGCCGAGGCCGCCGCCACGGTGCTGGGCCCGGACGCGTCCACCATCACGGAACAGTCCAGCGGCGGCGAGGACTTCGCCTGGTACCTGGAGCACGTGCCGGGTGCGATGGCGCGGCTGGGCGTGTGGCCTGGCCACGGCCCGATGCGCGACATCCACCAGCCCACGTTCGAGCTCGACGAGCGCGCCCTCCCCTTCGGCGTCCGCGTTCTGACGAACGCCGCACTGGCCGCGCTCACCCGGTAGATCTCCGCCCGCCCCGGGGCAGCACCCCCGGGGCGGGTGCGACCCTCGTCGACTCGCGCGTCCGGGCGCTCAGACGGACTTGCTGCTCGGACGGTTGCGCAGCGCCGCGACGTAGTCGGCGGGCGCACCGGCCTGCTCGGCGGCGTCGGCGAGAACGCCCAGGTAGCGGGCGCTGGGCTCGCCGCCCTCGTACGCGTTCAGTACGTAGATCCAGGCGAGCACATCGCCCTCCAGGGTGTGCACGCGCAGCCGGAGCTTCTTGTGGAGGCCGAGCTCGCCGCCCTCCCACCGGTCCAGCTGGGCGGCGTCGTGATCCGGCACGTCGTAGAGCACGACGAACACCTGCGATCCCGGCTCCTCGACCACGGTGGCGAGCGCACCCTCCCAGGCGTAGTCCTCGCCCCCGAACGTGAGCCGCCACCCCACCAGCCACCCCGTGCCGGCCATCGGCGAGTACGGAGCGCGTTGCTTCATCTGGGCGGGATCCATGTTCGACCCGTAGGCGGCGTACAACGGCACCTGCACAGAGTAGTGCGGCCCTCGCGCGTACCGTGATCGGGCAACCGACATCGGAGGAGGCGTCGTTTCTGTGACCCGCATCGTGATCATGGGCGGCGGGCCTGCCGGCTACGAGGCAGCCCTTGTGGCCGCACAGCACGGGAGCGACGTCACGGTCGTCGAGCGCGATGGCATGGGCGGCGCGTGTGTGCTGGACGACTGCGTCCCCTCCAAGACGCTCATCTCCTCGGCCGGCATCCGGGTGGACCTGCACCGGGCGCCCGACCTGGGCCTGACCGCCGACCGGCAGTCCGTGGGCGTCGACCTCCCCACCGTCAACGCCCGGGTGAAGGGGCTCGCGCAGGCGCAGTCGGCCGACATCAGGGCGCGCGTCGAGCGCGAGGGCGTGCGGATCCTGCGCGGCACCGCGGCGTTCAGCGACGAGCCGTCGGACCGGGCTCAGCACATGATCGGCGTCCGGACCCACGACGGGGGCCACGAGGAGGTGGCCGCCGACGTCGTGCTGATCGCCACCGGCGCCACCCCCCGAATCCTCGACGACGCCAAGCCCGACGGTGATGCCATCCTCACCTGGCGCCAGCTCTACGACCTCGAGGCGCTGCCCGAGCACCTGATCGTCGTCGGCTCCGGCGTGACGGGTGCCGAGTTCGTCTCGGCGTACGTCGAGATGGGCGCCCGCGTCACGCTCGTCTCCAGCCGTGATCGCGTGCTGCCCGGCGAGGACGCCGACGCCTCCGCGGTGCTGCAGGACGTGTTCGCCGACCGCGGCGTGGAGATCCTGGCCCAGGCCCGCGCCGAGTCGGTCCGGCGCGACGGGGACGGCGTGGTGGTCACGCTCGCCGACGGCCGTACGGTCACCGGCTCGCACGCGCTGATGACCGTCGGCTCGGTGCCCAACACCACCGAACTGGGGCTGGAGAAGGTCGGCATCGAGACCGGGAGGGGCGGGTTCATCCCGGTCGACCGCGTCTCGCGGACAGCGGTGCCCGGCGTCTACGCCGCGGGCGACTGCACGGGCGTGCTCATGCTCGCGTCCGTCGCGGCCATGCAGGGGCGGGTCGCCATGTGGCACGCGCTGGGCGAGGGCGTGGCGCCGATCAAGCTGAAGACCGTGGCCGCGGCCGTGTTCACCAGCCCGGAGATCGCGACGGTCGGCATCAGCCAGCGGGCCATCGACGCCGGTGAGGTGCCGGCGCGCACGATCATGCTGCCGCTGTCGACGAACCCGCGCGCCAAGATGCTGGGTCTGCGACGCGGCTTCGTCAAGCTGTTCTGCCGGCCGGCCACGGGTGTGGTGGTCGGCGGGGTGGTGGTCGCGCCGGTGGCCAGCGAGCTGATCCTGCCCATCGCGCTGGCCGTGCAGAACGGGCTGACCGTGGCCGACCTGGCCTACACGTTCTCGGTGTACCCGTCGCTGTCGGGCTCGATCACCGAGGCCGGGCGCCAGCTGATGCGACACGGCGACCTGGACTGAGGTAGCGCCCCGGCGGTGACCCGAGCTGCGCCCGGAACATCGCGGTGAACGCGCTGGGCGTGGCGTAGCCCACCGCGGCGGCCACGGTGGTCACCGGATCACCGGCCGCCAGCATCTCCAGCGCCCGGACGAGCCGCAGACGCTGGCGCCACTGGCCGATCGTCATCCCCGTGTCGGCCACGAAGAGCCGTTCGAGGGTGCGGCGGCTCGCCCCGGCCGCCGCGGCGAGGCGGTCCAGCGCGACGGTGGTCGCCGGGTCGGACTCGAGGGCGCGAGCGAGCGCGGCGGCACGCGGGTCGGCCGGTACCGGAAGCTGGAGCGGGGTGTGCGGGGCCGCCACGAGCTGGTCGCCGATCGTCGCGACGAGACGGCGGTCCACACCACGCTCCCGGACCAGGGGGCCGGTGCGCACGGCGTGCAGGACGAGCTCGCGCAGCAGCGGCGAGACGTCGACCGACACCGTGGACGGCGGGAGAACCGACGGATCCCGCAGGTAGAGCGTGCGGACCGCCACGCGCCCGTGCATGACGATGCGGGCGTGCGCACCGTCGGGCAGCCACAGCGCACGGTGCGGCGGCACGACCCACACCTCGGTGCCCGTCTCCACCCGCATCACACCGGACACGGCGTAGAGCAGCTGGCTCCACCCCGGCTCGGTCGGCAGCACGACCGAGCCGCTCGGGTGCGTGACGGCGTACCCGCGGGTCAGCAGGTCGTCGTCGGAGGGGTGTCGCATCATCGACAGTATGTGCCGAAGAGGCGACGGCACGCCGACGGATCGCCGGGCCATGCTCCTGGCATGCCTGCATCGCTGCGCCACTTCGCCCTCAACGCCGCCGACGTCGACGCCGCCCGCCGGTTCTACGCCGCGGTGTTCGACTGGGGCTTCGTCCCGTGGGGGCCGCCCGGCTTCTTCAAGATCGACACCGGCGACACGACCGTGCAGGGGGCCCTGCAGAAGCGCCGGGACCTGGTGCCCGGGACACCGACGCTGGGTCTGGAAGGCACCTTCGGGGTGGACGACGTCGCTTCCGTCGTGCGGGTGGCCCTCGCGAGCGGGGGCCGGTTGCTGATGGCCCCGACGACGATCTCCGGGGTCGGGCACCTGGCCTGGCTCACCGATCCGGACGGCAACGCGGTGGGCGCGATGGAGTACGACCCCGCAGCAGACTGACCACCGGCCGGGCGACCCGGGGTCGGACTCCGGGCGATCCCCGATCCCGACGCCCTCCCGGGGGGCGACGATCGGGTCATGAGCCTCACACCCACCTCCACGTCCGTGCCCGTCGGAGCCGTGCTGATCGCCGGTATCGGTGCCCAGCTCGTCGACGACGCGGCCGTCCTCCTCCTGCCCCCGCTCGGCGTGCTGGGTCCCCTCAGCGGCCTGCTGGCGATCCTGCTCACCGCGGGCGCGGCCCGGTACGTCGCCCGGGGACGCTCGGGGGCCGTCGTCGCCCGGACCGGGCTCGCCGTCGGCGTCACGTCGGCGGCGATCGGGCTGCTCGTCGGCGGTCTCGGGCTGGTGGCGATCCTGCTCGCCGGCATCACGGTGGTGGCCGGCGTGGCCGGTGCGGTGGCCGGGCGCCGCGACGCCTCGCTCGGCTGACCCCCGTCCGGGACCGGGATGCCGAACGGCCGGTGCGCTGCAGCGCACCGGCCGTCGTCTCGGCCGTCAGCTCGCCAGCGCCGCCGGGCGGCAACCGATCAGCGGGCACAGCGGCGTCGGGGTGAGGCGGTCGAGGAGACCCGCCTCGGCAGTGGTCCGGTCGAAGGGCCATCGCCCCGCGAACCGGACCAGGTACCAGTACAGGAACAGGTAGTCGGGTTCCGCCGTGTCCGTGACGAACACCTTCTCGCCGGGCAGAGCATCGATCCAGCGGGTCAGGGCGGTCATCGCAGGTGCGGGCGGGCGGCCGGCCCGGCGGGTGCAGAGCCAGTCCTCCGGCCGCCGCCGCCAGAGGGCACGGGAGACGGGATGGAGGGTGGCACCGGGCAGTTCACGCACGTTGGTGGTGAACGAGCCGATCGGGTCACCGTCCGCCGTGTGCGCCGCGGAGGTGACGGTGAGCAGGGAGTGCGGGCCGGGGATCGGCCCGTCGGTGTGGATGTGGGTCGTCACGAAGGACGTCTCGGGGGGCATGTCGGGTCCTGGTCGCCGATGGGTCTGGTGGGCGTGCCCGCGGCGCGGCTGAGCCTGCGTGGCGGGCGGGAGGAACCGGGCCCCGTGGATGGGGTCACACGGGTGTCGTCACTGCTGTTCCGCTATGCACTTGTGCAGCACGGTGCGGGTTGCGGTGGAAGAACCTGGCCCTTCGACGGTAGGCGCGCGCGAGTCCCGACGTCAACGGTCGGTTGCGAGCCGACCGCTCACCGCGACGTCGACGCGGCGCTCCCCGTCGACCCACGCGGAACGCATGTGCCCCTCGACGGTGAACCCGCACTTCTCGGCGACGCGGGCGGACGCGTGGTTGCCCGAGCCCCACAGGTAGCTCACGCGGTGCAGGTCGAGGCCCTCGAACCCGAACCGCAGCACCGCCCCCAGCGCGGTGGTGATCATGCCGCGGCCCCGCGCGTGGGGGAGCGCCCAGCAGGCGGCGTCGGCAGTGGCCATCGAGAGGTCGACGGCGGCGAGCTCCACCTCGCCGAGCATCGCACCGGTGGTCGGCTCGCACACCGCCCACGAGTAGCGCTCGTCGCGGGACCAGTCGCGGACGCGACGCCGGATGTAGGCCTCGGCCTCGATCGGGTCCGGGGCAGGGCGGTGGCGCCAGCGGCAGATCTCCGGATCCACGCAGGACGCCGTGACGGCCGGCCGGTCGTCGATGCGGTCGTCGCAGCGCAGGGCGCGCAGGTACCACGCGCCCGCATTGATCTCGACCGGATCCACTACCCCGTGATCTCGCAGATGACGGTGCCCTGCGAGACGGGGCTGCCGGTCTCGGCGGACAGCCCGGTGACCGTGCCGCCCTTGTGAGCGGTGACCGGGTTCTCCATCTTCATCGCCTCCAGCACGACGACGAGGTCGCCCGCGGAGACGGTGTCGCCGTCGGACACGGCGACCTTGATGATCGTGCCCTGCATCGGGGCGGTGACCGCATCTCCGGACGCGCCTGCGCCCTTCCCGCCCGCGCGCTTGCGGGGCGTGGCCCTGGCCGCGGGCGCTCCGCCGCCGAGCGACAGGTCACCGGGCAGCGACACCTCGAGCCGTCGCCCGCCGACCTCGACGACGACGGTCTGGCGTGACGACGCCCCCTCGGACGCCGCGGCGCCGTCGAAGGGCGGGACCGTGTTGTCCCACTCGGTCTCGATCCACCGCGTGTGCACGGTGAACTCGTCGGAGGCGAACGCCGGGTCGGCCACCACCGCGCGGTGGAAGGGCAGCACCGTCGCCATGCCCTCGACCCGGAACTCCGCGAGCGCCCGCCGCGAGCGTTCCAGCGCCTGCGCGCGGTCCGAGCCGGTGACGATCAGCTTGGCCAGCAGCGAGTCGAACTGCCCGCCGATCACCGAGCCGGACTCGACACCCGCGTCCACGCGCACGCCGGGGCCCGCCGGGTAGGAGATCGACGAGACGGTGCCGGGGGCCGGCAGGAAGCCGCGCCCGACGTCCTCGCCGTTGATGCGGAACTCGATCGAGTGGCCGCGTGGCTCCGGGTCCTCGGTGAGGTGGAGAGGGAGCCCCTCGGCGATGCGGAACTGCTCGCGCACCAGGTCGAGCCCGCTGGTCTCCTCGGAGACCGGGTGCTCCACCTGCAGCCGGGTGTTGACCTCGAGGAACGAGATCAGCCCGTCCTGCCCGACGAGGAACTCGACGGTGCCGGCGCCGTGGTAGGTGGCCTCCCTGCAGATGGCCTTGGCCGACTCGTGGATCGTGGCGCGCTGCTCGTCGGACAGGAACGGGGCGGGCGCCTCCTCGACGAGCTTCTGGAACCGGCGCTGGAGTGAGCAGTCGCGGGTGCCGACCACGATCACGTTGCCGTGCGTGTCGGCCAGCACCTGGGCCTCGACGTGGCGGGGTTTGTCGAGATACCGCTCGACGAAGCACTCGCCGCGCCCGAACGCCGCCGTGGCCTCGCGGACCGCCGAGTCGTACAGCTCGGCGATCTCCTTCTCCTCGCGCGCCACCTTCATCCCGCGCCCCCCGCCCCCGAACGCCGCCTTGATCGCGACGGGCAGCCCGAACTCCTGCGCGAACGCGATCACCTCGTCCGGGCCCGACACCGGGTCGTTCGTGCCGGGGACGAGAGGCGCGCCCGCGCGGGTGGCGATGTGGCGGGCGGTGACCTTGTCACCGAGGTCACGGATGGCCTGCGGGGTCGGGCCGATCCACGTGATCCCCGCGTCGATGACGGCCTGGGCGAACTCCGCGTTC
>JBBQEF010000205.1:0-10404 GCA_038320445.1 Mycobacteriales bacterium | reverse complement strand
CGATGGTGGCCGCGTCGAACCCGGCGAGGGCCCGGGCCAGCCGCGCGCGGCGCGCCGCGACCTCGGCGGGGGCCCCCTCGGCGAGCATCGCGTTGACGTCGTCGGGACCCAGCCGCGCCGTCGCCGGATCGGCGAGGGCGCGCTCGGCCGAGACGAACCGCTCGCGCACGCGCTCACGCAGCTCCTGCGTGGCCTCGCGGCCGAACGTGACGAGCATGAGCTGCGGCAGCTCGGCGTGCCCCTCCGCGACGTAGCGCGCGGCCAGCGCAGCGATCGTGTAGGTCTTGCCGGTGCCCGCGCTGGCCTCCAGCACGGTCGTGCCGGTGGGCAGCGGGCCGTCGGTGCGGAACTCGGCGGGGGCCAGCACAGCAGTCATCGCCTGACCAGCTCCTCGGAGATCAACAGGGGGCTCCAGAGTCGCATGGCGAGCGCACCGAACCGGCTCGGCTCGCCGCCCGCCGGGCCGGGGACCGCGGTGATGACCTCGCCCGGCGCGGCCGGGCCCCAGACCAGGCCGTGCGCGTCGTCGACGCGTTCGAGCGCCCAGCCGCGCATCGCCTCCTCGGTGGCCTCGGCGGCCGAGGCCCCGCCGCTGCGGACCTTGGCGTAGGTGTGCCCGCCGACGGTGGGCAGCGGGAGCGGCTCGCGGAGACCCTCGCGGTACAGCCCGACCAGATCGTCGAGGGCCGCGAGGGCCTGGGCCGGCGTGAGAGGCCCGGCCGTGGCCATGGCGAGCCCCCAGCGGGCGCCGCGGCCGAGCGTGACGGCCTTCCACTGCTCCCCTGTGGAGGCCGTGAGCGCGAGCAGCCGCACCCACGCCCGCACCCGCTGCTTGGGCGCCAGCCGGGAGAACTCGACCCGCAGCAGCGTGCGCCCGTGCAGCCCGCCCAGCGTGCCGACCACCCGCGTGCCGTCGCGGAGCGCCACGTCGACGTCGCGGTCGTCGGCCTCGCCCACCCGGAGCGCTACCGCGGCCGCCACCAGCGGCTCGACGTCGTCGAGGACGCGGGTGAGCAGCATGTCGCCCAGCGCTCCGGGTGGCAGCTCCCCGCGGCGCCACTCGGCCTGGCGGCAACGTTCGAGATCGAGCCCGGCGAGCCGATCACGGAGCAGCCGATCGCCGATGGCCCAGGTGGCCAGCCCGTCCGGTTCCACCGGCAACGCATCGGCGGCATCCTCGGCCCCGGTGAACAGGGACAACCCGACCCGCTGGCGCAGGAACCCCTTGACCGGGTGCTCCAGGAACGCGACCAGATCCTCCAGCGCGATCAGCCCGGACGTGACGGGGGAGAGCGGTGCCGCGACGAACGGAGCCGGCGGCGCCTTCGGAGCGCCCGCGGCCCGGGCGCCGGCGAGCTCCGCCCGGTCGAAGCTGAACGCGCGCCCCGGCACCAGCGCACCCGGCTCGAAGTTGCGGGCGTCGAACGGTTGCAACGGGTGGCGCACCACGACCTGATCCAGCGCGGCCCGACCGGCCGTGGCCTCGATGGTGTCGAGCAGCTCGCCCAGCGGGACCGCGGGCGGGCGGCGGGCGCCGGTGCGCTCATCGGCGCCGGAGTGGACGACCACCAGCCGCTCGCCCGCCGCGCCGATCGCGTCGAGCAGCAGCTGGCGATCCTCGCTGCGCAGATCCCGCTCACCGGCCAGCGGATCGCGGGCCAGCACGTCGTCGCCGTCGACGACACCGGCCCGGGGGAACGCGCCGTCGTCGAGGCCGAGCAGGCACACGACCCGGTGCGGCACCGAGCGCATCGGCACCATCGTGGCCACGGTGAGCGTGCCGGTGCGGAAGTTGGCCCGGCTCGGCCTGCCGCGCAGGCGCTCGGCCAGCAGCCCGCGCACGTCGGCGAGCCCGAGCGGCACCGCATCGGCGTGCGGGCCGGCCGCACGGACCGCCGCCGCGAGCTCCGAGCGGGCCTGGGCCGCCTGCCACGCATCGGTTCCCGTGGTGTCGGTGAGCAGTTCGAGGCCCGTGACGAGCGCGTCGACCCAGGCCCCGAGCGGTCGCTCTCCGGAGAGGCCGGCCAGCACGGAGCCCAGCCGCGCGACGAACTCGGCGAGCCGCCCGATGCGCTCGGTGTCGCCGGACTCCAGCTCGGCCAGCGGCAGGGCCGTGCCGAGCCACGCGTGGTCGGCTCCGGACATCGTGACGCCGAGCAACAGCCGATCGAGCCCCGCGGCCCAGGTGTTCTGCGCGAACCCGTCGAGCCGGTAGGGAGCGCGGTGGGCGCCGTCGAGACCCCAGCGCACGCCCGCCGCGGTGGCCAGCTCGCGCAGCCGCTCCAGATCGTCGTCGTCGAGCCGGAACCGCAGCCGCACCGGCCCGGACGCGAGCAGATCCAGCACCTCCGACGCCGTCAGCCGGGCCCCGGCGAGCTCCAGCAGCCGCGACACCGTGTCGAGCAGGGGGTTGAGCTGGCGCAGCGCGCGATCGGCCAGACGCACCGCGAGCTGCCGGCCCGGGTGCGCGGCAGCGCTGGCCGCGCCCGCGCCGAACGCGGCCGTGACGAGCGGCGCGAACGTCTCGATGTCGGGGCACATCACGGCGATGTCGCGCGGCTCCAGCGTCGGATCGGCGGCGAGCAGCCCGAGCACGGTCTCGCGCAGCACCTCGACCTGCCGGTCGGGGCCGTGGCAGGAGTGCACCCGGACGCTGTCGTCAGCGGGATCGAGGAGCGCGTCGCCGGACGGGGGACGGTCGTCGCGCAGATCGCGCTGCAGCCGGCCGAGCAGGGTGCCCGGGCGCTCCGCACCCGGGTGGTGGTGATCGACGAGGCCGGGCGCGACGACGGCGAGCCGGACCTGGAGCTCGCGGACGTCGCGGCCCAGCGACGAGAGCAGCGGATGCCGCGCCACCGCCGTGGGATCGCCCGCCCGGCGCGGCACGGTGGACGGCGGCGTGAGGCGTGCCCACAGCGCGGGCGACGGATGGGCCACCCACAGGTGCACGTCGCGCTGCTCGGCCAGCGCGGCGATCACGGCGAGCTCATCGGCACCGAGGCGGGTGGGCCCGAACAGCGACAGCCGGGGCGGCAGCCCCGCGAGCGACGGCTCGGCGCGCAGGACGGCGCACGCCGTCTCCAGGCGCTCGGCCGGGCCGGGCACCCCGATGCGGGCCCGCAGCCGCCGCCAGAGCTCGGGCTGCCAGGCCAGGTCGGCCGGAACGTCGTCCTGACCGGCCAGCCACCCGCGCACCATCTCCGGCCGGTACGCGGCGTAGGACGCGAACAGCTCCGCCAGGCGGCGCGCCGTGGCGTACCGCCGCCCACGCCGATCCCCGTGCAGGTGGGCGCCCAGCGGGGCGCACCAGGCCTGCCCCGCACTCTCGTCCACCACCTCCAACAGCGGCCACACCGAGCGTTGCGGGCGCCACGGATCGATGGCGGGATCGACACCCGTGGCGGCATCGACCGCGGCCGTGACGACGGCGCCGGGGGACGGGAAGGCGACCCCGGCACAGACGCCGTCGGCCTGCCCGCCCGCTGCACCCAGCCGGTGGGAGAGGCGCTGCGCGAGCCAGCGCTCCACGCCCTTGGCCGGGACCGCCACCACCTCGGTGGCGAACGGATCCGCCAGCGGCTCGGCGAGCAGACGGCCCAGCGCATCGGCGAGCGCATCGGCCCGCTCCGCGCGGTGCACCTGCAAGGTCATGGACGACAAGCTAGGGGCTGGGCCCGACGGTCCCGGATGCGGGAGCCGCGTTCGTCCACAACCCACGCACAGTCACGGCAGGAACGAAACGACACGATGGAGGTATCCCCCTCCCGCACGGATAACGGCAGGGTGGGCCCCGAGCGATCTCCGGGTAGATCCGCGACGAAGGAGGCCGACATGCACGACGCCGCGAGCGGGCCCGCCGAGGCACCCACCGGGCCGGCTGTCCCCCAGCAGCGGGGCGTCCGTGACGCCGGCCGCGCGGAGGTCCTCATCCGGTACGCGCGCCTGGCCACCAGCGGCCGCCCGGTCTTCTGCACGCCGAGCCGGGCGGAGATCGCCGGCGCCGTCCCGCTCCGGCAGAGCCGCGGCACCAACGGCAAGGTCATCTACGGCAGCCGCGAGGCCGCCGAGGCCGCCGCGCGTGAGCTGGAGGTGTTGGGCGCCAACAGGTTGCGGCCCTACCGCTGCAGCCGCTCCCGCAGCGGGCACTTCCATCTGACCACCGACACCACGCCCCGCTCGGCCCTGCCGGTGCACCTGCGCATCCCGCAGCAGCGGCTGTCGGCGTAGCGCGCGGGTTCCGCGTCGCCCACCCGGCCGACGCCCGCGCGCGCGTTCTGCGACCCGCGCTCGCGTCGCTGCAAGCGCGCCGCGGTGGAATGCGCGCGCCGCCCGGGACTGCGGAGCGGTCCGGGTGCCCACTCCGGGGTGCGCCGGGTTCCTGGCCGGAACCTGTGCATCCGAGCGGCTACGGTCGCCGTGTGGAGAGAACCGTCGTGTTCGACCTCGGTGAGGTCCTCGTGTCGTCGGCCGCGGTGCTCCCGCAGCTCGCCGACGAGCTCGAGATCACCGAGCAGGCGCTGGCCGCCGCCTACTGGCCGCCGCGCCCGCCCTACGACCTCGGCAGGCCGTCCGAGGCCTACTGGAGCGCCGTGGCCACGGCGCTGGGCCGTGACCCGGAGCCCGCGCTGCTGCAGCGGATGGAGGATCTCGACTCCACGAAGTGGTCCACCCTGCCCCCGCACAGCGCGGCGCTGCTGGAGCGGCTGGCCCGCGACGGCGTGCGGCTCGGCGTGCTGTCCAACGCACCGGCCCCGCTCGCGACGGCCGTGCGGGCAGCGGCCTGGAGCGCGGCCGTCGCCCATCTGGTGTTCTCCGCCGATGTCGGGCTGGCCAAACCGGATCCGGCGATCTACGCCCATGCCGACTCCGTCTACGGCACCGAGCCCGGCCAGGTCCTGTTCTTCGACGACCGCGCCGACAACGTGGCCGCCGCCCGCGCGCACGGCTGGGACGCCCACGTCTGGGTGGATCCCGCCACCGCGCTGGGGGTACTGGGCTGATCACGGCCGTCGGTGGCAGGGTGTGCACGGACCGCCCGAGAGACCAGGAGACGCCGATGTCGACCGACCCCCGCGCCGGAACCCCTGCCCAGCCGGGCGATCTCGTCGACGTGGACGCGCTGCTCGCCGCCTACCACGAGCGGCACCCCGATCCCACCGAGAAGGCCCAGCGGGTGGCGTTCGGGACGTCCGGGCACCGCGGCTCGTCACTGTCGACCACGTTCAACGACGACCACATCGCCGCCACCAGCCAGGCGATCGTGGAGTACCGGGCCGCGCAGGGCACCGACGGCCCGCTCTACGTCGGCCGCGACACTCACGCGCTCTCGGAGCCCGCCTGGGTCACCGCCTGCGAGGTGTTCGCGGCCAACGACGTGCACGTCCTCGTCGACGCCGCCGACGGCTACACGCCCACCCCGGCCGTGTCGCACGCCATCCTGCAGTACAACCGCGGGCGCACCGGCGGGCTGGCCGACGGCGTCGTCATCACGCCCTCGCACAACCCGCCCGCCGACGGCGGCTTCAAGTACAACCCCACGCACGGCGGTCCCGCCGACACCGACGCCACGAGCTGGATCGCGAACCGCGCCAACGAGCTGCTGACGTCCAAATTGGACGGTGTACGCCGGAAGGCGTTGGACCGCAACGGGTTGGGCAACTACGACTTCCTCGGTGAGTACGTGGCGGACCTGCCGAGCGTCGTGGACCTCGACGCGATCCGCGAGGCGGGCGTGCGCATCGGCGCCGATCCGCTCGGTGGCGCGAGCGTGGCCTACTGGGGCGCGATCGGAGAGCGGTACGGCCTGGACCTGACCGTCGTCAATCCCGACGTCGACCCGCAGTTCGGGTTCATGACGCTCGACTGGGACGGCAAGATCCGCATGGACTGCTCCTCGCCGTTCGCGATGGCGTCGCTGGTGGCGGGCAAGGACCGGTTCCAGATCTCCACGGGCAACGACGCCGACTCCGACCGCCACGGCATCGTCACCTGCGACGTCGGGCTGATGAACCCCAACCACTTCCTGGCCGTCGCCATCGGCTACCTCTACGCGAACCGCCCCGGCTGGCCCGGCGACGCGGGCGTCGGGAAGACGGCCGTCAGCTCGTCGATGATCGACCGGGTGGCCGCCGACCTCGGGCGGACACTCGTGGAGACGCCCGTCGGGTTCAAGTGGTTCGTGCCCGGCCTGATCGACGGATCGCTGGGCTTCGGCGGCGAGGAGAGCGCGGGCGCGTCGTTCCTGCGCCGCGACGGAAGCGTGTGGAGCACCGACAAGGACGGCATCATCCTGGCGCTGCTCGCGTCGGAGATGCTGGCCGTGACGGGCGAGAGCCCCTCGCAGCGCTACGCGGCGCTCACCGAGCGGTTCGGCGCCCCCGCCTACGCGCGCATCGACGTGGCGACCACGCCGGAGGCGAAGGCGAAGCTCGGCAGGCTCTCGGCGAGCGACGTCACGGCCGAGGAGCTGGCCGGGGAGAAGATCACCGCCCGGCTCACCGAGGCCCCCGGCAACGGCGCCGCCCTGGGCGGGCTCAAGGTCACCACCGAGGGCGGCTGGTTCGCGGCGCGCCCGTCGGGCACCGAGGACGTCTACAAGGTGTATGCCGAGAGCTTCCACGGCCCCGAGCACCTGGCCCGCATCCAGGAGGAGGCACAGCAGGTGGTGGCGGCCGCCCTGGGCTGACCAGGAGATTCCGGGCACGGCACCGGGCCCGCACCATGGGGCGGTGCGGGCCCGGTATGCCGGACGATCAGCTCATCGACGCCCCGGCCGCGGGCGGCGTCGCCGTGGACCGTGCGGGCGCGTCATCGTGGGACGACTCCTCCAGGGCGAAGGTCGGGTCGTCGGCGAAGGACTTGGCCCGCGCGATCTTGAAGATCAGCAGGCCGTAGAGCGCCTTGGCGAGGATGTCGGCGACGGAGTAGCCGGCCTGCTTGGCCACCCAGGCGTCGGCGCCGTCGAATCCGATGAGCGGGAACAGGTACGCGATCGGATAGACCCCCCACGTCGCGAACAGCAGGATGCGCATCCGGCTGATCGTGGAGCGGACCGCGGCGGGCTGGCGGTCCAGCGACTTGGTGAGCTCGACGAACAGGACGTACAGGATGTAGAGGAACGGGATGGTGGACAGGCCGCCGAAGAGGAACCGCTCGAAGTTGTCGCCGCTGACCTCGCCGGGGTAGCCCAGCGCGATCATCAGAGCCGACGCCGGGATGAGCCGGGTGAGCAAGGAGGCCTGCAGCTTGCGGGCCAGTGCCAGCACGACGATGAGCTCGACGAGCAGCAGCGGCACCGTGAGCAGCCAGTCGACGTAGCGGTAGCCCTCGTTGAACGACAGACCGGGTGCCTGGGTGTAGATCCCCCGGCCGCCGGGGGCGTCGGTGACGAATGCCGCCTTGAACGAGTCGAAGATCCGGAAGTAGTGGTAGGCGGCGATCCCGCACACCACCGCCGACACCACGATGGCCTGCCGGTAGCGGGCCAGGACGCGGGACTGTGCGACGAGCAGGTAGAGCGCCGTGAACAGCTGGGCGGCGATCACCAGCGAGAGCAGGTTGTAGACGGTATCGAACTGACCCTGCGTCAGTTGATCGGGAATCATCTCGGCCTCCGAAGCCTGTTGGTGCTCGACGACCCCGTCTTTGGCCACACCAAACCCCCGTGACCTGCGGACACGGGTATCGCGGCGGCGAACCGGGGCTGTTCGAACATCATGGCGGCTGTTCCGTTTTGCCGCGAGTTGAACAAGGTTTGACGCGGTTCTGCCCGGTCGACGCGCGCGGTGTCGGAGCGGCGCGGATACTCCGGCCATGGCCACTCCCGCTCCGGCGCCGCCGTCCCCGCACCGGGTGGACGTCGTCGGTCGGACGGCCGTGTGGTCACGGTGGATCGTGGTGATCGCCCTGGCGGCGGGCGCGACGATCGCGGCGCTCGGCGGCGCCGGGCTCGCGGTGTCGTGGACCCAGCCGCTGGTGCTGGCGGTCGCCGGAGCCGGGTTCGTCGCCGGGATGCCGCACGGAGCGGTGGACCACGTCCTGCTCAGCCGATCGGTCGGCGGACGGCTCCCGGTCGTCGTCCTCGGCTACAGCTCCCTCGCCGTCGTGGTGTGGGTGCTGCTGCGGTGGGGCGGGCCGGTCCCGCTGCTGGCCGTGGTGGCACTGAGCGTCGTCCATTTCGGTATGGGCGAGCTCGAGGCACACCGGGGTGACGGCGGGCGCGCACCGCGACCGTTCGTGGCCGTCATGACGGCCGTCGCCGCGACCGGGGCGTTGCTGCTCCCGCTCGCACGCTCGGGCGCCGAGATGCGTGGTGTCGCGACGGCGCTGTCGCCCGGGCTCGGCGCGGCCGTCGGGTCCGGGGAGGTTCGGGCCGCGCTGGCCGGCGTCTGGCTCGTCGCGGCGTGCGTGACCATCGTTTCAGCACTGTGGGCCGGCCGCACGGCACTGGTGCTGGACGTCCTCCTCGTGGGTGCGTTGGGAGCGCTGCTGCCGCCACTCGTGGCATTCGCGCTCTGGTTCGGCGGTTGGCACGCGCTGCGCCACGCCGGCCGGCTGCTCACCGTCGAACCCGTGAGCGCCGCGCTGTGGAGATCGGGGAGGACCCGCGATGCGGTGCGCAGGCTGGCGCGCACGGCGGCGGTCCCGTCGATCGCGGCGGTGATGACGCTGGCCGCGATCGCGGGCTTCACCGTCACCGCGGCCGACCTGTCGGGAGCCGTGGCCGAGGCGCTGCGGGTCCTGCTCGCGTTGACCGTGCCGCACATGCTGGTCGTGCTCTGGATGGATCGGCGGCTCGGCGGTCCGACCGGGTCTCAGCGGCTGATGCCGACCGACGCGGTGCCGTCGTAGTCCGTGACCGATTCGCCCGGTCCGGCGAGGGCGACGAGGGTGATCAGTGCCGCGAGGACGGCCACCACGGCTCCCCAGTCGTGGTGGCCGTCCCGGGCCGCCGTTGCCGGCGCGGGGTTGGCTCGTGGGACGCTGCGCGCAGGGGCGTCGCGCTGCATCGGCACCGAGGGGTACCTCGGTGCCTCATACCCGTTCACGATACTCCCACCCCGGCGTTCCCGGGCGGTGTTTTCCACCGTCCACTGTGGTAGTCGGTGGAGGGCTCCCGAACGTGACCTGTGCGGGAGGTTCGCCAGATCCGGTGAAGATCAGAGTTTGCGGATGCGGGCGTCGCAGTCGACGGGGGCCAGGGGGCCCCGCCGCGGGCGCGGCACCTCACGTCGCGGTGTGCCGGCCCGCGACAGGGCCGACAGCGCCAGCTCGCGGTGCGCGGGATCCTCGGCGCGCTGCAGGTAACGGAGGATCTCCTGTGCGGCCGCGCGCCGGTTGCGGGCGTCCACCCACGCGGCCAGCTCGGCCTCGGCGACCCGGCCGCGCAGCCGGCTGCACTGCACGACGACGTACTCGATGTCCTCGCCGGCGAACTCGCCCACCAGCGGCGCGTGCACGCCCTGCTCGGTGAGCATCTCGTGCACCGCCCACAACCCGATGGGGGTCAGCGCCACCAGGGTGGGGTCGGGGTCGTCGCGACCGGCCAGCTCGGTGAGCTCGTCGTGGTTCTCGCCGTCGAGGCTCTCCTCGAGGTGGACGGCCCCGAGCATCTCCAGCGTGTCGAGCAGCGCGGTCACGTCGCGGCGCCACAGCCGTTGCTCGACGTCGCCCGCGAGGTCGTCGACGACGCAGCCCAGCCGATCGTTGACGGCGTCGCGCACGGCGCGGTGGAACCGCTCCACCGGGAACGGACCGCCGCCTGCCGCGTAGAGCTGCGTCAACAGCATCGGGAACGCCTCGCCGAGGCTCATCCCGAACAGCGACGGCGCACCGAACACATTGGACCCGCCGAAGTGTTCCCCCATGCCGCCGACGGCCTCGAACGCGCGCCGCCACATCTCGATGGGCCGGCTCAGCAGCGCGGCCGAGCTCCGGACCTGCACCAGCCTGCCCTGCACGACCCGCACCAACCGGGCCTGGCGTGCCCAGGCCAGGAGCAGGGTGATCTCCGGGAGGTCGTCGCTGGTGCGGGCGCGGTCCCGGGAGAAGTGGTCGAGGTCCAGCGCATCGGCGACGGCGCGCGCGTCGCCGAGCAGCAGCCGTCCGTCGCGGGTGAGCGCGCGGCCCGCCCGCACCCACCGGGTGAACGCGCGCAGCCGGGCCAGCGCCGGGCTGGAATCGGCGGCCGCGAGCATCGCCGCGGCCCCCGGCAGGAGCACGGGTGGAAGCTGGGTACCGCTCGGCTCGGGACTCTCGGCGGCCTGGCGGCGCAGGATCTCCCCGAGCGCGGCCCGGTCGACCGCCACCTCGCCCGAGTCGACCTGCTGCAGGAACCGCGTGACCGCCGACGGGTCGGCGGTCGGCACGCCGTGGCGCAGCATCTGCACCGCCCAGAACGTGCCG